>NZ_JBEXTT010000014.1:0-187149 GCF_040614155.1 Nocardiopsis sp. NPDC006139 | reverse complement strand
GAGCCGGAGCACCCCTACACGCAGGCGCTGCTGGCGGCGGTGCCGCGGGTGGAGGTCTCCCGGGCCCAGCGCCGCGCCCAGGACCGCGCCGACCGCCTGGAGAAGGAGAAGCGCGAGGGGACCGTCACCGACCCGGCGAAGTTCGAGGCGTTCACCCCCGCCTCCACCGACGGCGAGCCGCTGCTCAAGGTCGAGGACGTCGCCCAGCGCTTCAAGGTGCGCGGCGGGGCCATGGGCCGCTCCACCGACTTCTGGGCCGTCAACGGCGTCAGCTTCGACCTGTACAAGGGCGAGACGCTGGGGATCGTGGGCGAGTCGGGCTCGGGCAAGAGCACGCTGTCGCGGATGGTCATGCGCCTGCTGGAGCCCACCCGGGGCCGGGTGGTCTTCGAGGGCCAGGACATCACGCACATGTCCGAGCGCGCGCTGCGTCCGTTGCGGCGTGATGTGCAGATGGTGTTCCAGAACCCGTACTCGTCGCTGAACCCGCGTGTGACGGTGGGCGACGCGATCGGGACGGCGCTGCGGGTGCAGGGCGAGCGCGACACCAAGAAGATCAAGCGCGAGGTGCAGGAGCTGCTGGACCGGGTCGGGCTCCAGCCGAGCCACTACAACCGGTTCCCGCACGCGTTCTCGGGCGGTCAGCGCCAGCGGATCGCGATCGCGCGGGCGCTGATCCTCAAGCCCAAGCTGATCATCTGCGACGAGCCGGTGTCGGCGCTGGACGTGTCCACGCAGGACCAGGTGCTGCGGCTGCTGTCGGAGCTGCAGGACGACTTCGGGCTGACCTACATCTTCGTGGCCCACGACCTGGCGGTGGTGCGCCAGGTGAGCGACCGGGTCGCGGTGATGCGCAAGGGCGAGATCGTGGAGCTGGGCGACAGCGACTCCATCTACGAGAACCCGCAGAGCGACTACACCCGACAGCTGCTGGCGGCCGCTCCGCTGTTGGACCCGGACGAGGCCCGCAGCCAGCGCGCCGAGCGCGAGGCGCTGCGAGCCCAGGCCGTCTAGGGCCTGTTCTCCGAACGCCCTCCCGCCCCACCGGGGGTTCGCAGGGCCCCCGGCCCCGCCTTCAGGGGGCGCCGGGCACGGACCGAAGCGCAGTGGAGATTCGGGAGAACACGGTCTGATACACCGGGCCACGACGGGGGCCGGTCCGCGATCCGCGGGCCGGCCCCCGTCGGCGTTCGGCGGGACCCTCAGAACGCCGCGGGCGGGCGGCCGGTGGCGGCGGCACAGAACAGGTCGGCCAGCTCGCGGCCGTAGGCGTCGGGGGAGACGCCGGGCCGCTCGCGCAGGACGGCCGGGGCGCCCCGCAGCGCGGCGAACAGCACGTCGGTGAAGACCTCCGGGTCGAACCCCCGGAACTCCCCGTGCCGCTGCCCCTCGGTGAGGAAGCCGATCAGCTCGGCCCGCCCGGCCAGCTCCTCCGCGTCCAGCTCGGCGCGCAGGGCCTCGGGCAGCGTGGCGGCGGACACGATCTCCCGCCGTGCCGCCATCTCCTCGGGGTTGCTCGCGCAGTAGGCGACGTTGCCGGTGATGATCCGGCGCAGGCCGTCCTCGAACCCCTCCAGCGGCTCCTCCCCGCCCTCCATGGCCTTGTCGAGCCGGGCGGCGATGTCCTGCATGACGCGCCGGATCAGCCGCTCCTTGGTCTTGAAGTGGTAGGTGATCAGGCCGGGACTGATCGACGCACGCCCGGCGATGCGCACGAACGACGCCTTGGCGTACCCCTCGTCCGCGATGGTCGCGATGGCGGCGCGCACGATCTGGTCGCGCCGGGCGGCCTCCACGAACGTCTCCCCGGACCCCTCCGACTCATTTCCTGGTTGCATGTACAGGATCCTATATGCTCAACTAGGAGTGAGTCCACCACAGGAGGGTCCATGGAATCCGGAACCGTGGCGCTGACACGGGTCACCGCGCTGGCCGGCGAGGACCTGGCGCCGCTCGACGGCGCCGTCGTCATCGAGGGCGGCCGGATCGCCGCCGTGGGCGCGGCCTCCGTCCCCGCCGGGGCCCGCGAGGTCCCGATGCCCGGGTGCACCGTCCTGCCCGGCCTGGTGGACACCCACGTCCACCTGGGCGCCCCCGGCGGCCGGGGCCCGCTCGCCACGGTCCGGGCGATCGCCGACCACCTGCGCTTCCAGCCGGGCAAGCGGCGGGCCTTCCTCGCCCACGGCGTCACCACCGTGTGCAGCCTGGGCGACGAGAACACCTGGGTCCACGACCTGCGCCGCCGCGCCGCGGACGGCACCCTGCCCGGCCCGCGCGTGCGCATCGCCGGACCGCTCTTCACCGCGCCGGGCGGCCACCCGGTCGCCACCATCGGCGCCTCGCCCGGCGACGACTGGGTCCGCGTCCCCCGCAGCCCCGGCCAGGCCCGCGAACAGGTCGCGGCACTGGCCGGCGGGGACGACCCCGTGGACGTGGTCAAGGTCGTCCAGGACCGGGGCGACCCCGCCCGGCGGTCGCTGGAGCCGATCGCCCCGCCCGTACTGGCCGCCATCGCGGACGAGGCGCACCGGCACGGCGTCCCCGTGGTCGCCCACTGGGGGACCCTGCCGGACCTGGCCGAACTGCTGGAGGCCGGGGTCGACCACCTCCAGCACCTGGAGCCGCGCGGGCCGCTGGCCGGCTGGCCCGCCGAGATGCTGGAGGCCATGGTGGCGCGCGGGGTCACCCTCGCGCCCACCCTCGCCGTCACCGAGGCGGCGCTGGACGCCGACACCGCACGGACCCTGCGCCGCCGCGTCCTGGAGTTCCACGAGGCGGGCGGCACCGTGCTGGCGGGCAGCGACAGCGGCATGCCCGCCGTGCGCCCGGGCGCGGGCCTGGTCCGCGAGATCGAGCTGCTGGCCGCCTGCGGCCTGGACCCGGCGCAGGCCCTGGCGGCCGCCACCACCGGGCCCGCCCGCACCCTGGGCGCCGGGGCCCCGCTGGCCCCCGGCGCCCCCGCCGACCTGCTGATCGTGCGCGGCGACCCGCGCACCGACCCCGGCTCCCTGCGCCGGGCCGCCCTGGTCGTGCGCGACGGCCGCCCGGTCGCCCGCCGCCGACCCCGCCGAGGAGGGACACCGTGAACACCGAGGAAAGAGTGAACGTGACCGCCCAGCCCCCCGCCCCGCCCGCCGTCGTCCGCCACGGTGCGGCCTACCACCTGTCCGTGTGGGGCGTCCTCCTGCCGCTGGGAGCGGCCGCGGGCGGCCTGCTGTCCCTGCTCCCGGGCCGGCTGCTCGCCCTGCCCGACTGGGTCCTGGCCCTGCCGTTCCTCCCGGGGGCGGACAAACTCGAACTGCTGGCGGGGGTGAGCGGGCCGATCCTCACCGCCGTCCTGACGGTCATCGGCGTGGTGGCCGGGTGTTTCCTGGCGCTGATGTCGTACGACGAGGTCATCACGGTGGAGGTGGACGGGGAGGCCGTGCGCGTCACCGCCTCGGGGGAGACCGCGGAAGTCCCGCGCGAGCGCTTCGGGACCGCCTTCCTTGACGGCCGGGAGCTGGTGGTCCTGGACGCCGGCACCGCCGAGGCGGTGCGGGCCCGGACCGACCACAAGGCGAAGCGGCTGCGCGCCGCCTTCGAGGCGCACGGCTACGCGTGGTCCGAGGGCGACCCGCACGCCGACGCGTTCCAGCGCTGGCTGGACGGCACCCCCGACCTGGACGCCCGCACCCAGGCGCTGCTGCGCACCCGCCAGGAGGCCCTGGAGCGCAAGGACGCCGACGACGCCGCCGAGCTGCGCGCCGCGCTGGCCGACCGGGGCCTGGTGGTGCGCGACCGGGAGCACCGCCAGTACTGGCGGGCCCTGCCCGGCCGCGAGGTCTGACGCCCGCCCCCGCCGGTCAGGTGCCGACGGTCCCGCCGTCGTCCTTGCGCACCGCCACCACCGCGCAGCGGGGGCGGCCCTGCGGGTCGAACCCTGGCCAGTTGCCGACCGCCCGCGGGTCCTCCGCGGTGGGCTCGCCCCAGCGGGCGTCGGAGGATCCCGGCCCGCGCACCGCCACGAACAGGGTGCGCTGGTCCGGGGTGGCGCCCACCCCCGCGATCCCGCACCCGCGCGGTCCGGTCATGAAGCGGCGCACCCGTCCGGTGTCCGGGTCGGCGCACAGCAGGGCGCTGTTGCCCAGCTGCTCGCGGCCGTCCTCCCTGCCCAGGCCGGTCACGTCGGTGGTGATCCACAGCCGCCCGTCCGCCCCGGAGAACACCCCGCCGGGCGAGGCGAACCCCGTGCCCTGCCCCGCCCGGGCGAACTCCCGCCAGGCCAGGACGGTGGCGGCGTGGTCCATCGACCCCTCGGTCCAGGCCAGCAGCCGGCCGCCGCCGCCCTCTCCGGCCTCGGGCAGGTACACCTCCCCGGTGCGGGGGTGGACCGCCGGGCGCCCCGGCCCCCGGAACCCGGTCGCCCCCACCGCGGCGGCCGCCCGGCGGGCCCGCAGCAGCACGGCGGCCTGGTCGGCGAACCCGTCCCGGGCGGTCAGCCCGGTACGGCCGTGGGCCAGCGGCAGCCAGGTCCCCGTCCCGTCCGCGTCCAGCCGCAGCGCGTACAGGGCGCCCTCGTCCAGCGGGCTCGCGGACGGTCCGCGCACCTCCCTCCAGGGGCGGGCGGCGACGAACTTGTACACGTGGGCGTCGTCGGTCATGTACACCACCGGGCGCCCCAGCGATCGGGCGACGACCAGCCCCCTGTGCCCCAGCCGCCCCAGCGCGGTGCGCTTGGCGGGCGGGCCCTGCGGGTCGAACGGGTCGATCTCCACCACCCAGCCGAACCGGTCGGCCTCCCCGGGCGTGCGGGCCAGGTCGAACCGGGACAGGTGCCGGTGCCAGCCGCGGGCGGAGTCCGCGGCCAGCCCGTAGGCCTCGTGGTCGGGCCGCGGGCGCCAGGAGGGGTCCCGGGTCCCGAAGGCGTCGGCGAAGGCGTCCTCCCCGGTCAGGTAGGTGTGCCAGGGGGTGGCCGCGTACGCGGACCCTCCGGTGGTGCCCAGCGGTTCGGCCCCGGTGTCCAGGGCCCCGTGCCCGGCCAGGGGGCCGGAGAACACCACGGGGGTGTCGGCGGTGATCCGCCGGTTGAGCTCGTCGCGCGCCATCCGCCAGCGCCCCTCGGACAGCTCGACCCGCACCACGGTCGCCCCCAGGGAGGCGATCTCCTTGGCGGCGCGCTCGGCGGTGTCGGCGCGGCCGCCGTCGGGGTGCAGCAGCGCCGGGTCCAGCGCGGCGTGCCCGAGCACCAGCACACCGTTGCGGGTGCCCTCGCGGGAGGGGCCCAGCGGCAGGTAGTGCAGACCGCTGTGCCCGGTGCCGACCTGCTGCCCGGCGTGGGCGGCGGTGTTCGAGGCGTCGGGCAGCCAGGCGGGCCCGCCCGGGGCGATCGGCGCGCCCCAGGGCAGCAGGACGCGGGCGGTGTACCCGGCCGGAACGGTCACCCGGTCGGTGCGGGTCACCGGGACCTCGGTGAACCCCGGGGCCCCGTCGTCGGGGGCGGCCAGGGCCGGGACGGGCGTTCCGCCCAGGGCGGCGGCCAGGGTCCCCGCGCCCGCGGCGCAGAGCAGGCTGCGCCGGGACACGGCGGGTGCGGCCGCGGCGGTCGGCCGGGTGCGGTCGGGCATGGTCCCCTCCCGGGGGTGTGTCGCGCTCGCGACGAATCTCTCCAATAGTGATGAGATAACCACACAGAGTAACCAATTGCCCGCAGGCGGGACTCGCGTCGCGCGGAGGAAATAAAAACGGTTATCATTTCCTTCTAGGGTGCACAGCGGCCCCGCAGTCCACAGGTGAAGGAGAGTCCCATGGCGCGCAACGACGTCCGCCCCATCATCAAGCTCAAGTCCACGGCCGGGACCGGATACACCTACGTGACCCGCAAGAACCGGCGCAACAACCCCGACCGCCTCACCCTGCGCAAGTACGACCCGGTGGTCCGCCGCCACGTCGACTTCAGGGAAGAGCGCTGACCCCGCGCCGCACCCCGGCCGCCACCGCGTACACGCACCCCGACCCCGGAAAGGGCACACGGACATGAAGAAGGGCATCCACCCCGACTACCGGCCCGTCGTCTTCCGCGACCGCGCCGGCGACTTCGCCATCCTCACCCGGTCCACCCGGACCAGCGACAAGACCGTCGAGTGGGAGGACGGCAACACCTACCCGGTGATCGACGTCGAGATCTCCAGCGCGAGCCACCCGTTCTACACCGGCAACGCCCGCGTCGTGGACACCGCTGGCCGCGTCGAGCGCTTCAAGCGCCGCTACAACAAGTAAGAGAAACGGTGACGGCGGGGCCCGCGGGCCCCGCCGCCGAACATTCCAGGACAGGACACGATGGCCGTACCCAAGCGCAGGATGTCGCGCGCCAACACCCGCACGCGCCGCTCGCAGTGGCGGGCGAAGACCCCCGACCTGGTGCCCCTCACCCTGGGCGGGCGCGAGTACCTCGTACCGCGCAACCTGGTCCCGGCCTACCGGCGCGGACTGCTGCCCCCGCCGGCCTGACACGGCCCGGCCCGAGGCCGTCCGGCCCGACACGGCCCCGGGCACGGGGGCGCCCGCCGGGCGCCCCGTCCGCGTCTCCGGGGCGCCGCGCGCCGGGGCGGCCGGGAGGCGCCGAACGGACCGCGCGAAACGCCCCCGTCCCGGTGCCCGTGCACTCCCGCCGTCGGGCAGGCTGGTGGGGTGACGACGACCGCCACGGGGGCCCCGTCCCCCGGACCCACCACAGTGCGCGCTCCGCGCAGACCCGTCGACCTCCTCGTGGGGGTCGGCGGACTGTGCGTGATCGCGGTGATCCTGCTCGCCGCCCGGGCCGCCACCGACGGCCAGGCCGGCCCCGACGCCCTGCGCTCCCTGCTGCCCACCGGACCGCTCTTCCTCGCCGCGCTGGGCGCCAACCTCGCCCTCATCGTCCTGGTCTGCGCCTCGGTCCTGATCACCCTCTTCACCGGGGCCCTGCGCGACCTGCTGCGGGCCGGCGCGGCCGCCGTCGCCGCCTACGCGCTCACCTCCCTGGTCAACGCGGTCCTGTACACGCTCATCGGCCCCGACCGGGTCCCCCCGGGCCTGCCCGGCGCCCCCGGCGACCTGTTCACCGGCGCCACCCTGGGCTATGTCGCCGCCGCCCTGGCCTACCTCCTCACCATGCCGGCCGGCCAGCCCCGCGTGCGCTCCCTGCTGTGGGCCGCCACCGCCACCGCGGCCGCCTGCGCCCTGCTGGCCGGGGTCACCAGCCTGCCCGCCCTGCTGCTCACCGCCGTCGCCGGCGCCACCTGCGCCGGGCTGCTCGGCTACGCCGTCGGCGCGGGCACCCCGCCCCCCGCCGACGACGCGATCCGCGCCGAGCTGCGCCGGTTCGGCCTGGAGCCCGCCGACGTGGTCCCGGCCGGGACCGACCCCGAGGGCGACCCCCGCCACCTGGTCGAACTGGCCGACGGCGGGCGCGCCGAGGCCGTCGTGCTCGGCTCCGAGAACACCGCCGGGTTCTGGCGGCGGCTGCGCGACCTGCTGCTGCTGCGCGGCCCCTTCGCCCCCCGCATGCTCTACGGGGTGCGCCGCCGCGCCGAGCACGCCGCCCTCATGGCCCACGCCGTGCGCGACGCCGGGGTGGCCACCCCCCGGGTGCTGGCCGTCGGCGAGCCCCGGCCCGGCACCGTCCTGCTGGTCCGCGAGCTGCCCGGGGTCCGGCCCCTGGACGACCTGGCCGAGGAGGAGTTCACCGACGCCCTGCTCGACCGCTGCTGGGAGGCGCTGGGACGGCTGCACCGGCACCGCATCGCCCACGGCGACCTGCACGGGGCCACCGTCGGGACCGACCTGGAGCACGGGGGGATCGTGTTCACCGGGGTGGGCCGCGGCTCGGTGGCCGCGCCGCCCCTGACCGTCTCCCTGGACTCCGCCGCCCTGGTCGCCCTGCTGGCCACCCGGGTGGGCGCCGAACGCGCCGTCGCCTCCGCCGTGCGCGCCCTGGGGGTGCCCGCCACCGCCGCGATCCTGCCGTTCCTGCAACCGCCCGGCCTGCCCTACCCGCTGCGCCGCGCGCTGCGCGCCCGCAAGGGGCTCATCGGCCGGCTGCGCGAGGCGGTGGTCGAGGTCGCCCCCGAGGCCCCCGCCGAACCGGCGCGGGTGGAGCGGATGCGGCCGCGCACCGTGGTCAGCGTCATCGTCGCCACCGTGGTCGGCCTGGTCCTGCTCTACCAGCTCACCGGCGTGGACCTGAGCGCCGTCGGCCGGGCCGACCCGGGGTGGGCGCTGGCCGCGTTCGCGATGTCCACCGTGTGCATGGTCGCGGCGGCGATGGTGCTCATCGGCTTCGTGCCGGTCAGGCTGCCCTGGTGGCGCAGCGTGCTGGTGCAGTACGCGGCGTCGTTCGTGCGCATCGCCGCCCCGGCGGGGCTGGGGTCGATCGCCGTCAACACCCGGTTCGCGATCAAGGCCGGGGCGTCCACCCCGCTGGCGCTGTCGGGGGTCGGGCTCGGCCAGCTGGTCGGGCTGCTGGTGCACGTGCCGCTGCTGCTGGTGTGCGCCTACCTGACCGGGACCTCGTACTGGACGGGGTTCACACCCTCGCCGACGGTGGTGACCATCGCGATCGCCGTCACCGTGCTCGTCGCGGCGGTGCTGCTGGCGCCGCGGCTGCGCCGGGCGATCGCCGACCGGGTGCGGCCCTACCTGCGCGGGGTACTGCCCCGGCTGCTGGACACCCTGCAACGGCCGGCCTCCCTGGCGATCGGGCTGGGCGGGACCGTGCTGCTGACGGTGGCGTTCGTCCTGTGCCTGTACTTCTCGGTGCTGGCGTTCGCCCCGGACGCCGCGCAGGTGAGCCTGGTGGCGGTCGCCGTGGTCTTCCTGGCCGGGAACGCGGTCGGCTCGGCGGCGCCCACCCCGGGCGGGCTGGGCGCCGTGGAGGCCGCGCTCATCGGCGGGCTGACGACGGTGGCGGGGGTCCCGGCGGCGGTGGCGCTGCCCGCGGTGCTGCTGTTCCGGGTGCTCACGTTCTGGTTCCCGGTGCTGCCGGGGTGGGGGGCGTTCTCCTACCTCCAGCGGCGGGAGGCCGTCTGAGGGGCCGGTAACCTGGAGGAACGCCGGAAAAGTACCCATCCGTGCGGTTTGTCACAGAAGTCCGCGCGCGGTCGCGGCGGCGGTTAGTCCTGATTTAAGGTCGGATAAGTAGGAAATAACCGACCGGAACCGTGCAAAGGACCCCGACGATGCGCCGCCTGACCCTCGCCGCCCCCACCGCCGCCGCCGTCCTGGCGGTGGCCGCCTGCGGCGCCCCCTCCGAGAACGCGGCCGCCCCCGCGGAGGGCACCGAGGTCCTCACCGTCGGCGCCACCGCGGTCCCCGCGGGCGACATCCTCGGGTTCGTCGACGCCGAGCTCGCCGCGGACGCCGGCCTCGACCTGGAGATCGTCGAGTACTCCGACTACATCGCGCCCAACGCCGCCCTGGCGGAGGGGCAGTTGGACGTCAACCTGTACCAGCACGAGCCGTTCCTGCTGGAGTACAACGAGGGCAACGGCACCGACCTGGTCGCCGTCGAGCAGGTCTACCTGCCGCCGCTGGGGCTGTACTCCCGCACCGTCGACGCGGTCGACGACCTGCCCGAGGGCGCGGAGGTCGCGCTGCCCAACGACCCCACCAACGAGTTCCGCGCCCTGCTCCTGCTCCAGGAGGGCGGCCTCATCACCCTCTCCGAGGACGCCGACGCCGCGACCTTCTCCCTGGACGACGTCGAGGACAACCCCAAGGACCTGGTGTTCCGCGAGGTCGAGGCGGCCCAGCTGCCGCGCTCGCTGGACGACGTGGACGCCGCCATCGTCAACAACAACTACGCCCAGGAGGCGGGGCTGGACTTCCAGGAGGACTCCATCCTGCTGGAGGCCTTCGAGGACAACCCGTACGTGAACATCCTGGCCGCCCGCGCCGACAACGCCGACGACCCGCGCATCGCCACCCTGGTGGAGCTGCTCACCTCGGCCGAGACCGCGGCGTTCATCGAGGAGGAGTTCGGCGGCAGCGTCATCCCCGCCGTCCAGGGCTGACCCGCGCCCCGGCGCCCGCCCGCCCCCGGGCGGGCGCCGGGGGCGGCGTGTCACCGGGGCGGGGTTGAATGGCCCGCATGAACGCACCGGAGACCGCCCGCCGCCTGCCCGCGCCCGACCGGGTGCGGGACCTCTCCCGCAGGATCGCGCTGCTGGAGTTCCTCATCGCCCCGGACAGCCCCTACCGCAAGCACGCCTTCCGCACCGGCCGGCGCCCCGGGTGGGATCTGGCGACCATGGCCAACGGGGGAGGGGACGACTACGCGATCGCCTTCTCCGACACGGCCGCGGTGATCCGCTGCTTCGACCACGAGTCGCCGATGAGCCCCTACGCCAACGACGGGGAGCACCGGCCGGGGACCGTCGACGCCCTGCCAGCGGAGTTCGCGGACATCCTCGCCGACCCCGGCTTCAACGGCGGCGACCCGCTCTCGGTGAGCGCGCTGATCTGGTGGCGGGACGGGTCGGACCGGTGGGGCACCGGTGTCCCCGGCGACATGGAGGACGGCTCCGGGTGGCTGCTGGAGGGCCTCTTCCATCCGGACCCCGAGATGCACTACCGCGACCACTTCCAGGTCTACTACGGGCGCCCCCTCGACGAGTTCGCCGTGGTGGACGCCGTCCTGGGCGAGCCGACCGAGGAGACCGCGGCCCTGCTGAACCCGGACGCCGCCGACCCCGCCGACCTGCTGCGCAGGGCCCTGGAGTCGGTGGGCCGGGCGGGGTAGGTCAGGCGCCGCGGGTGATGGCCTCGGCCTCGACCTCCGCGGGCTCGGGGCCGTCGTCCACACGCCGCAGGACCCGGCGGCCGGCCAGGGCGATCAGCGCGGCCACCGCCACCGATCCGGCGGCCGCGTAGAGCGGGGCACCGGGGGAGACGGCGACCGCGATCGCCGATGCGGCGGGCGGGGCGACCGCGCCGCCCAGGAAGCGGACCGCGGAGTAGGCCGAGGACGCCACGGACCGGGGCAGGTCGCTCGCCTCCATGACGCACTCGGTGAGCACGGTGTTGAGCACGCCCAGCAGCAGCCCGCCGACGATGACGCAGGTGATCAGCCCGGGCCGCGAACCGATGAGGGCGCCCGCCGCCACCAGGTCCGCCGCGAGCAGCAGCAGGGTGGCCCACAGGACGCCGGTGCGCGGCAGCCGCCGGGTCAGCAGCGGCGCGCCGAACACCGAGGTGACCGCCAGGCCCAGGCCCCAGCCGAAGAAGACCAGGCCCAGCCCCGTCTCGTCCAGGCCCAGCGGGAAGGGGGTGTAGGCCAGCAGGGCGAAGAACCCGATGTTGTAGAACAGCGCGATCAGGGACAGCACCAGGAGCCCGGGCACCCGCAGCGCGGCGAACGGAGCCGACAGCGGCACCGGGTCGCCCTTGGGGACGGTGTCCCCGCGCAGCAGCACGGCGATGGTGAGGAATCCGACCGCCATCAGCACCGCGGTGCCGAAGAACGGACCGCGCCAGCTGACGCCGCCCAGCAGCCCGCCCATCAGCGGCCCGGTGGCGATGCCCAGGCCCAGCGCCGCCTCGTAGAGCACGATCGCGGCGGCGGATCCGCCGCTGGCGGCTCCGACGATGGTGGCCAGGGCGGTGGAGATGAAGAAGGCGTTGCCCAGGCCCCAGCCCGCGCGGAACCCGATGACGGCCTCCACGGTGTCCCCGGAGCCGGCGGCCGCGGCGAACACGACGATCAGCGCGAGCCCCGCGAGCAGCGTCCGCTTGGCGCCCAGGCGGCTGGAGACCCAGCTGGTGACGAGCATGGCCAGGCCCGTGACCACCAGGTAGCTGGTGAACAGCAGCGAGGTCTGGGTGGGGGTGGCGTCGAGGCTGCGCGAGATCGCGGGCAGGATCGGGTCGACCAGCCCGATGCCCATGAACGCGATCACGCAGGCGAACGCCACGGCCCAGACGGCCCGCGGCTGCCTGAGGAGGGACGGCGCCTCCGGGGTGGACACGGTGGGTGTTGCGGTCTCCGCCACCATGGGGATACGGCTCCTTCACGGGTTCCGGTGGGGAGGACGGCGGCCTTGCGGTCGGGGCCCTCACGGGAATTCATATAGGTAACCTATGTTAATCCCCGCGCATTCCCCGGCGCGCACCGGGGGAGCCGGTCAGCCCTCGCCGCGCCGCAACCGCCCGTCCAGCAGCGCCACCGCGTCGGCCAGCAGGGCGCGCTCGTGCTCGGAGAGGTCGTCGAACAGCGGCAGCAGCGCCTCGCCGACCCGGCGGCGCCAGTCGTCCAGCGCCTCGGCGCCCGCCGGGGTCAGCTCGTGCAGGTGCGCCCGCCCGTCCGCCGGGTCCGGCCGCCGCAGCACGTACCCCGAGGCGTTCAGGGACTCCACGATCACCGTCATCGTGGGCTGGCGCACCCGGCAGAACTCGGCCAGCACGCCCAGCCGCAGCGGCCCCTTCTCCTGGAGCACGCTCAGCGCCCGCCAGGTCGCCGGGGAGGTCCGCTCCCCGGTCTCGTGCGCGGCGTAGCGCGCCAGGCGGTTGCTGATGTTGATCACGCGCACCAGCAGGCGGGCGACATCCGGGTCGTTCACACGGTCAGCCTAGTCGCGCGCGGTCTCCGAGAGCCCGGCGTCGTGGGCGATGATCGCCGCCTGCACCCGGTTGCGCACCCCCAGCCGGGCCAGCACCGCGCTGACGTGCGTCTTGACCGTGTCCTCGGCCAGGTGCAGGGTGCGCGCGATCTCGGCGTTGGAGGCCCCCGAGCCCAGCTGAGCCAGCACCTGGCGCTCGCGCGGGCTGAGGGTGTCGAGCCGGGCGTGGGCGTCCGCGCCCCGGCGCCGCCGGAAGCCCTCGATGACCCGGCCGGTGACCTTGGGCGACAGCACGGCGCCGCCCGCCGCCACCGCCCGCACCCCGGCCAGCAGCTCGCGCGGGGGAGAGGCCTTGAGGAGGAACCCGCTCGCCCCGCCGTCCAGCGCCCGGGCCACGTACTCGTCCCGGCCGAAGGTGGTGAGCATCGCCACCGCCGTGGCCGGGGAGGCCGCGCGCACCGCCTCGATCGCGGCGAACCCGTCCACCCCCGGCATCTGGATGTCCAGCAGCGCCACGTCCGGGCGCTCCCGCGCGGCCAGGTCGGCCGCCTCCCGGCCGTCGGCGGCCTCGCCCACCACGGTGATCCCCGGGTCGGAGCCCAGGATCGCCGCGATGCCCGACCGGATCAGCGATTCGTCGTCGGCCAGCAGCACCCGGATCATCGCGTCCCCTCCCCGTTGAGCGGTACCTCGTCCTTGGCGGCCAGCCGGTCCTGCGCGAAGCACAGCCGGTACGCGCGCCCCGCGCTCCCGGGCCACCCCGTGCCGGAGCGGTAGTGGACGCACTCCCAGCCGGAGGGCGCCACCGCCTCGGGCGGGTCGAGCATGGTCCGCGGCGGCAGCAGCGGCTCCACCGCGGAACGCGGCGCGCCGACCTCCAGCCCGGCGTAGACCGGCGGCGGCAGCACGGCCCGCGCCGACGCGGACGCGTAGTACCCGGACCAGGCCAGGACCACGAGCAGCAGCAGCGCGGCCGGGACGGCGGCGGCCTGCACCGCCGCGCGCCGGGCCCGGCGCGCGGCTCCGCGCCGCCGGTCGGACTCCGAACCGCCCGGTCCGGGCACGGGGTCCGGCCGCGCGGGGAGCCGGGCCGCCACGCGGAAACCGCCGTCCTCCCCGGGCCCGGCCTCGAACACACCGCCCGCGGCCGCCACCCGGTCGCGCAGCCCGGCCAGCCCGCGCCCGCCCGAGGCCGGTGCGGGGCCGCCCCGGCCGGGGGCGCTGCGCACCGCCACGGCGAACCCGCCGTCCCCCGTCCGGGAGGTGTCCACGGCCACCGCCGCGCCGGGGGCGTGCTTGACCGCGTTGGTCAGCGCCTCGCGCACCACGACGTGCGCGAGGACGCGCACCGGGGGCGCCATGTCCTCCCACAGCTCCGCGCCGGCCGCCGACACCTCCACCGACGCGCCGCGCGCCCCCGCCAGCAGCTTCTCCAGGGCGTCGGGGCCGACCGCTTCGCCGGACTCGGGGAGCCCGCCGCCCGGGGCGGACCCGCTGGCGGTCCCGGGAGCCCGGTGCTGCGCCGTGCCGTCGGTCTCCGTGCCGGATCGGTCGGCGACCCCGGGAGCCCCGTGCTCGGCCGGGCCGTCGGGGTCCGTGGCGGGCCCGTCGAGCAGGCCGATGATCTCCTGCAACCGCTCGACCGCGCCGATGGCCCCGGCGCCCAGCTCCGCGGCGCCGCGCCGGTAATCCTGCGGCGACAGGCCCTCGGCCACCTCCAGGGCCCCGGCCCGCACCGCCAGCAGGCTGAGGTCGTGGCCCAGGGAGTCGTGCATGCGCGCCGCGATCCGCTCCCGGGTCCGGGCGCGCTCCCGGGCCGCCACCAGCGCGCGTTCGCGTTCGAGCAGCTCGGCCCGGCGCCATCCCAGGTCGGTGACCTCCGACCGGTACCGCAGCGCACGCCCCACCAGCCACGGCAGCACCGTGCACAGCACCGCGAACCCGGCCTGCGCGGCGGTGAGCGTCGGGTCGGCCCCCCGCACGAGCGCCGCCGCCGGCCAGGCCGCGGCGCACACCCCGGCGAGCACCGCCCCCGGGCGCCCGTACGGGCCCCACCGGCCCGCGGCCGCGGCGGCCGCCGCCACCGCGAGCGAGGGCCAGGGCAGGGCGGACGGATCGGTCACCGGGAACGCGCACGCGGCCGCGGTCGCCGCGGCCAGCAGTCCCGCCCGAAGCGTGTCGGGCCCTCGTCCTCTGTGCACCGGCCCAGGCTACGCGCGCCCCGGCCCCGGCCGCCTCACCCGAAAGTGCCGGTCGCCCGCCCCACCCGCACCCGTTCGGGGGAGGCCCGCCCCCGGGCCCGGGACCTACCGTCCTCCGCATGCCCTTCAAGAGCACCGCCCTCGCCGCCGCGGCCCTGGCCTGCCTGGCCGTCCTGGCCCCGGCGCCCCCGGCCTCCGCGGCCCCGGCCGGACCCGCCCCCGCCGAACTGGACGCCTTCGTCGCCGACCACCTGGAACGCACCGGCCTGCCCGGCGCGGCCTTCGCGGTGGTCCATGGCGACCGGGTCGTGCACACCGGCGCCCACGGCCGCGACGGCCACGGCCGCCCGCTGCGCACCGACACCCCGCTGCCCGTCGCCTCGCTGAGCAAGTCCATGACGGCGCTGGCCGTCCTGCGCCTGGTCGAGGAGGGGGCCCTGGACCTCGACGACCCGGTGCGCGAGCACCTGCCCGGGTTCGCCACCGCCGACCCCCGCGGCGCGGACATCACCGTCCGCCAGGTCCTCGACCAGAGTTCGGGGCTGCACGACCTCGGCCTGCCCGACGGCCCCGAACCCGCCACCCTCGCCGAGGCCGTGGACCGCCTGTCCGGAGCCCGGCTCGCCGCGGCCCCGGGCCGGGAGTGGAACTACCACAACCCCAACTACCGCGTCGCGGCCCGCCTGGTGGAGACCGTCACCGGCGAACCCTTCACCGCGTACCTGGAGCGCGCCGTCCTGGCCCCGGCCGGGATGGCCGACACCCGGTCGGCCTCCGACGGGGCCCGGACGGCGCCCGGCCACTTCCGCGCCTACGGCCTGAACCTGCCCGTGGCCGAGCCCGCGCACTTCGCCACCGGGTCGGGCGACATGGTCTCCACCGCCGACGACATGGCCCGCTGGCTGCTGCTCCACCTCAACGGCGGCGCCGTCCCGGGCGGGCCCCGCGTCGTCTCGCCGGAGACGGTGGAGGAGGCGCACACGCCCTCCGCGCCCAACGGGCGCACCGGGCTCGGCTGGATGCGCCGCGGCCCCGCCGACGGGGCGTCCCGGGTCCAGGTCTGGCACGGCGGCACGAACTCCACGCACACCGCCTACCAGGTCCTCGTCCCGGAGACCGGGTACGGCGTGGCCGTCCTGACCAACGTCGGCATCGCGCTCACCGAGGAGGACACCTGGGCTCTGGCCGAGGGGCTGATCGACCTGACCGAGGGGCGGACACCCGCCCCGGCGGACTCGGTGCTGTGGAAGGTGGACGCCGTCCTGGGCGCGGCCACCCTCGCGGTGCTCGCCCTGGGCGTGCGCGGGGTGCTGCGCGCCCCGGCCTGGGCGGCGGCCCGCGCGGGCCGGCCCCGGTGGCGGGCGGCGGTCCGCCTGGCGCCCTACGCCCTGCCGCCGCTGGCCCTGGCCGCCTTCGACCCGGCGGTGACGTTCGTGATGGGCGGACGGGAGGGGACCTGGCTGCAGCGGTTCTACGGCGTCCCCGCCGAACTGGTCCTGCTGGTCTCGGCCGCCCTGGTCTGCGCCGCCGTGGCGGGCACCCGCCTGTGGCGCCTCCGCCGACGCCCCGCGGAGGCGGTGTCCGCGGCCCCCGGGGCCGTGCCCTCCCCCTGAACGGCGGATGGTGCCCGCGCCCCGGGGGAGAGCGGGGCGGGGCACCGTGTCCGGCCACCGGGGCGGGGCGCTACCGGCACATGTGCTCAGAGGGACGGGGCGGCCGACCGCGCCTCGCGGGGGAGGGCGTCGGGAGCGGGGACGGTCTGCGCCCCGCCCGTCCCCCGGAGCGGCTCGAACGGCCGCAGCCCGTGGACGCGTGAGAACCAGAGGGCCAGGCCGGCGGTGGACACGAGCGTGAGCGGCACCGAGATCAGGAGGGTGGCGGGGTCCACCGCGCCCTGGTCCAGGGACGAGGGGCTGAACGGCGCCGCCAGGAGCAGCGTCAGGTTGTTCGCCGTGTGCACGGCGATCGCCAGCTCCAGGCCCCCGCTCTTCCACACGAGGAAGCCCATGCACAGCGCGAAGACCGCGATGTCCACCTGGCCCACCCAGTCGTAGCCGTGCCCGAGCATGAACAGCGGCACCGGGAGCACGATCCCCCACAGGGGCGAGCGCAGCCAGGTGCCCAGGACCTGCTGCGGCAGGCCCCGGAACGCGTACTCCTCGGCCGCGCACTGCAACGGCACCAGCGCGACGCAGACCGCGAGCCCGGCGACGAGCATGGCGTCGAACCGCGGCACCGCGGCGTCGTCCGGCGGGTCGAGCAGGAACGAGCCCCAGTACACGGCCGCGTAGAGCGGTACGAGGACGGCGGCCGCCCTGAGCATCATCGACCAGCGCAGCCGGCCCGCCACCGAATGCAGGATCCGCGAGCGGCCGCCGCCCCAGCGCGCGCCGAGGAGGACCGCCGGGATCATCAGGGCCAGCATCCCGAAGGTGAGGAGCATGTCCGTCGGGTTGTCCAGAGCGAAGGTGTCGAGGTCCGACGGCTCGGGCAGCCACGGCACCAGCAGCGAGGCCAGCATCAGGGCCCCGGAGGCCAGGAGGATGAGGACGACGAACACGGCCAAGGCCACGGCGACGGTCGTCAGCGGCCGCCACCACCGGGGCGTGCGGCGTTCGAGGCGGGTGAGCCGGTGGTACGGCAGCGCCGTGGGCGGGCGCAGGTGCGGGGGCGGCGGGGGAGCGGTTTCTGTGGTCATGCCCTCAGAGTGCGGGCCCGCGCCGGAATGCGGATCGTGCGTTCGGACCAGGTGCGCGCCTCGGCCGAGGGGAGGAGGCGCCTCAGCCGAACGGTTGATCCGTCCGCTCGGTTCCGTCCCTAGGATGGCGGCGTGACCGAATCCGAGACCCCGGCGTCCGGCTCCGCCGCGCACCGGGCCGGAGCGCGCCGGAGACGCCCCTGGGTCCGCGCCGTGCTGGTCTCGGTGCTGTGCAGCCTGGTGGGGCCGTTCCTCTTCCTCATGGTGCTCGGCTTCCAGCTCGAGGAACTGGAGCCGCGCCACCCCGTGACGATGCTCGCGTTCACGCTGGTGGACGCACTGGTGGGCCTGGTCGCCTGCATCGCCGTGGGACCCGTCCGCCGGTCCACGGCCGGCAACGTGCTCCTCATCCTGGCCGGGATCGTCAGCACCTGGGCGCTGCCCGCGGGTGCCGTCGCGATCGTGCGGCTGGGGGCCCGGCGCTCCTACCCCCTGGCCGGCCTGGTCATGGCGGGCACGGTGGGCGCGGGCACGGCGTTCTCGTGGCTCTACGCCGACCTCACCGGGATCCCGCAGGAGCCCCTGCTCTTCGTGGTCCCCGCCCTCGCGCTCTGCACGGCGGTCCCGCTGTTGTGGGGCTACGCCCTGGGCACGCGGGAGGCGCTGCTGGCCAGCCTGGAGGAGCGGGCCGAGGCCGCCGAGCGCGCCCGGGTCGCGACGGAGCGCGGCCGCAGCGCCGACATCGCCCGGACCCGCGCCGAGGAGCGCAACGCCATCGCGCGGGACATGCACGACGGCCTCTCCCACCAGCTCGCGATCATCGCCATGCACGCGGGCGCCCTGGCCTACCGCTCCGACCTGCCGCCGGACCGGATGAGCGAGGCGGCCCGCACGGTCAGGGACGCCGCGGCGGACGCGAACGGCGTCCTGCGCGAGGTGCTCTCGGCGCTGCGGGCCGTCGGGGACGACGGCCCGTCGCACCCCGACACCGCGCCGCTGCCCGCCCCCGGGGCCGTCACCGACCTGATCGAGGAGGCGCGCGCCGCCGGACGGCCGGTCGAGGCGCGATGGCACGGGCTGGCCCCCGAAGACCTCGGATCGCTGTCCCCCACGACCGCCGTGTCGCTGGCGAGGATCACCTCCGAGCTGCTCATGAACGCGCGCAAGCACGCGCCGGGGGAGCCGGTGACCCTCGTGTTCGCCCGCGAGGGCGACGAGCTGTCGGTGCGCGCCTCCAACCCCCTGGCCGGCGGCGCGCCCCCGGCCCAGGGCACCGGGCTCGGGCTCATCGGTGTCGCCGAGCGCGCGCAGCTGCTGGGGGGCACCACCGGGTACGGTGGCGTGGGCGACCGGTTCGAGGTGGAGGTGAGGGTCCCGTGGCGGCGTTGACCGGGGGCTCGGAAGAGCCCGCCGTGCGGGTGCTCATCGTGGACGACGAGGCGCTGATGCGCGCCGGCCTGCGGCTGATGGTCGACGGCACCGACGGCATCGCCGTCGTGGGCGAGGCATCGGACGGGGCGGGGGCGGTGGCCCAGGTCGCGGCGCTGGACCCGGACGTGGTCCTCATGGACGTGCGCATGCCCGGCACCGACGGCCTGGAGGCCATCCGGGAGCTGCGGGCGGCGGGCTCCCGGGCGCGCGTCATCGTCCTGACCGCCTTCGACACGGACGACTACCTCCTGGAGGCACTGCGCGGGGGCGCGGTGTCGTTCCTGCTCAAGGAGTCCCCGCCGGAGACCGTGGTGACGGCGATCCACGACGCGGCGCGCGGCCGACCGGTGTTCTCTCACGGTGTCCTGTCCCGGCTCGTGGCGTTGGCCGCGGCCAACGGCGGGGCCGGGGGCGGGGCGGCGGAGGCCGCGGACCCGGACCCCGCAGGACCGCCAGGGTACGTGACCTCGCGGGAGTGGGAGGTCGGACGGCTCGTCGCCGAGGGCCGGACCAACGCCGAGATCGCCGAGGAGCTCGGCCTCAGCGTGGCGACGGTGAAGACCCACCTCGGCAACCTGTACGCGAAGCTGCACGTCACCAACCGGGTGCAGCTGGCGATCCGCGTCCTCGAACACACGGCCCGCGCCCCCGGCGGCCCACCGCCGGGCTGACCCCCGGGCGGGTGGGCCGGGTGTCGGGGCCGCCGACGCCCTGTTCCGCGCTCCCGGGGCGGATCACCGGGCCGACGCCCGCCCGGGTGGGCCCATCGGGCGCCGAGACCGCCGCCGCGCTCCCCGGGGAGGGCCGCCGGGCGCCGGGACCGCCGCCGCCCCGTTCCGCCAGGCCCCGGCAGGGCCCTTCGGCGCGGCCCGGGCATGAGACCGCCCCGGCGCGGACGGTGCGCCGGGGCGGTGCCGTGCGGGTCAGGGCACGTCGGCGGGCAGCAGCGCGGTGAAGTCCTCCCGGGTCGCCGAGGCGCCCAGCCCCACCAGGCGGCCCGCCTGGCGGGTGATCATCCGCTCCAGCACCTGCCGGGCGTAACGGGCGTTGCCGAACGAGCCGTCCCGCTCCACCGTGGCGAAGTGCGCCGCGAGCGCCGCCAGCGTCTCGGGCCCGCACTCGTACCCCGAGGACGCCGCCATGCGGGTGACGATGGTGACCAGCTCGCCGTCGTCGTAGGACGGGAACTCCACCCGGTGGTTGAACCGGGAGGCCAGACCGGGGTTGGAGTCCATGAACCGGTCCATCTCGGCCGGGTACCCGGCGACGATCACCGCGACCTCGTCGCGGTGGTCCTCCATCAGCTTCAGCAGCGTGTCCACGGCCTCCTGGCCGAAGTCGTTGCCCTCCCCCTTGGGCGTGAGGGTGTAGGCCTCGTCCACGAAGAGCACACCGCCCCGGGCCCGCTCGAACACCTCCGCGGTGAGCTGGGCCGTGTGCCCGACGTAGCGTCCGACGAGGTCCGACCGGGCGGCCTCCACGACGTGGTCGCCCGGCAGCACCCCCAGCGTGTGCAGCAGCCTCCCGTACAGGCGCGCCACCGTGGTCTTACCGGTACCGGGGGGACCGGTGAAGACCAGGTGGTGGCTCATCGACGACACGGGCAGCCCCATCGACCTGCGCTGCTCCGCCATGAGCAGCAGGTTCGCCAGGTCGTTGACGGTGTCCTTGACCTGCGCCAGGCCCACCAGGGCGTCCAGCTCCTCGCGCAGCTCGGTGATCTGCCGGTCGCGATCGGCGGGGGAGTCCTCCTCCACCGCCCCCGCCCCCAGGTCCTCCGGCAGCAGCAGGGTCAGCGACTCGTGGTCCTCGGGGGAGGAGGCGCCCAGGCGGTTCGCCTGGCGGTCGATCATCTCCTCGAACACCTTGCGGGCCTCGCGGGCGTTGCCGAAGTTCGGCCCCTTGGGCATCCTCTCGAACATCCCCGCCAGGGCGGCCTCCGTCTCCGGGGCCAGCCGGTAGCTGTGCCCCTCGCAGAGCCGGCGCACGATCTCCACCAGCTCGCCCACCTCGTAGTTGACGAACTCGATGGTCTTGCTGAACCGCGACGCCAGGCCGGGGTTGGCCGCCAGGAAGCGGTCCATGTCCTCGGTGTACCCGGCGACGATCACCGCCACCTCGTCGCGGTGGTCCTCCATCAGCTTGACCAGCGTGTCGATGGCCTCCTTGCCGAAGTCGGGGCCCTTGCCCCCGTCTCCGCCGCTGGAGAGGGTGTACGCCTCGTCGATGAAGAGGACGCCCCCCTTGGCCTGCTCGAACACCTCGGTCGTCTTGATCGCGGTCCCGCCCACGTACTGCGAGACCAGGTCGGCCCGGGCCACCTCCACCACGTGCCCGTAGCGCAGCACGTCCAGCTCGGCCAGGATGCGCCCGTACAGGCGGGCGACCGTCGTCTTGCCGGTGCCGGGCGCGCCGCCGAAGACCAGGTGGCGGCTCATCGGCGGGGTGGGCAGGCCCATCTCCGCCCGCCGCTGCGCCATCTGGTTGCGGGTGATGAGGGTCCGCACCTCCTGTTTGACGTTGCCCAGGCCGATCAGGGCGTCCAGCTCCAGCATCGGGCCGGCGGCGGCCTCCTCCCCGCCCGCGCCCTCCTCCTCCGGCAGCGGCGCCAGGGGGACGGCGGTGCCCGCCTGCTCGCCGAACGCGTCGGGCGAGCCGTTGCCCTGGCTGAACAGGTCCTCGGTGCGGGCCTGCTCGCTGGCCACGGTCTGGCGCAGCCCCGAACGCCCGTTGTCGCGCACCGTGCAGTCCTCCACCACCACCTCCTCGGTGGAGTGGACCAGCACGCCGTCGGCGCGGTTGCCGAACACCTCGCACCGGCGCAGGGTGGCCCGCGCACCGGCGGCCAGCAGCACGCCGTTGCGCCTGCCCTCCCGCACCCGGGTGCGCAGCACCGTCGCGCGGCTGCCGCCGCGCACCGACACCCCGTCCCCCGCCGACGCGGAGACCTCGCAGTCGCGCAGGTCCGCCTCGCCGTCCGGGCCCACGGCCACGCCCGCGTCGCGGCTCTCCGCGATGCGCGCCCCCTCCAGCTCCAGGCGGCCGCCCTCGCGCACCGCCACGGAGGCGCTGCGGGTCCGCTCGAAGGTCATCCCCTCCAGCCGGCCGCGGGCCGATCCCTCCAGCAGGGCCCCGTGCCCGTCGGTGTCCGACACCGCCATGCCCCGCAGGAACGGCGCCCCGCCGGTGATGACGATGCCGTGGCCGCCGGTGCCGCCGACCTCGCCGCGGTCGAACTCCACGACGCTGTCCTCGGCCAGCAGCAGGCCGCGGCCGCCCCGCACCCGCAGGCCCAGGAACGCCGTGGACGCGCGCCCCCCGGAGCGGACCGCGCCCCCCTCGGACTCCTCCACCTCGCAGTCGGTGAACACGCCCCGGGCCCGCTCGGTGACGTGCACCCCGGCGCCCTTCACGCGCACCGACCGGGTCCGGGCCACCTGGGGGTCGCAGCTGCCGCGGACCACGATCCCGTCGCCGCCGACCT
This sequence comes from Nocardiopsis sp. NPDC006139, assembly GCF_040614155.1. Classification (NCBI taxonomy): domain Bacteria; kingdom Bacillati; phylum Actinomycetota; class Actinomycetes; order Streptosporangiales; family Nocardiopsidaceae; genus Nocardiopsis; species Nocardiopsis sp. NPDC006139. Next base: position 164,760 of record NZ_JBEXTT010000014.1, on the reverse strand, counting down.
CCTCGACCGTGCAGTCCTCGACCACCGGGCGCGCCTGGCTGGACAGGGCGATGCCGTCCTTCTCCGTGCGGTGCACGTACAGGCCGCGCAGGGTCGTGGCGGCCCCGTCCTCCAGGGCCACGCCGGGCTTGCCGGTCGCCGTGATCTCGCAGCCCTCCAGGGTGCCCGAGGCGTCACCGCTGGCGAACAGCCCGTTGCCCCCGGCGTCGCGGAACACGCAGGACCGGACCGTCGGCCGCCCCTGCTCCCCGATGACCAGGGCGCTGGTCCCGACGTCCTCGACCACGCACTCCTCGATGAGGCTGAGCCCGGGGGAGACGATGACCACCCCGGCGCCCCCGGCGCAGCTCACCCGGCTGTCGCGCATGGCGACGGCGCCCGTCCCGCGCACCGACACCGCGGCCCACGAGGCGCCGACGACCTCGCAGTCGGCCATCTCGACCTGGCCCGCGGGGATGTCCACCGTGGGCCGTTCCTCGTCGCGGCCGCGCAGGACGAGCCCCGAGAGCTTGACCGCCTCCGCGCCGGAGAGCACGGCGCTCCCGGACGGACTGATCACCTCCACGCTCCCGCGGCCGTCGCGGGCGACCAGGGTGACGACCTCCCGCAGGACGAGGCTCTCCTCGTACCTGCCGGGCGCGATGGTGATCAGCGCGCCGCCGGAGGCCTCCTCCAGCGCCGCGGTGATCGTCTCGTGCGCTCCCTGGGCGCCGGGGTTGACGGTGAGGAGCTGCCTGCTCATCGGTGCCTTCCTTGTTCGTCCGGCCGCGCCGCGGCCCGGGTGGGGGAGGGCGGGGCGGCCCGCAGGGCCGCCCCGCCGGGGTGTCAGGGGCAGGAGGCGCGCACGGCCGACGCGGCGACGTGGGCGCTCGCGCCCTCCTGCGCCGCCAGGGGGTCGGCGCCCGCGTTGGTCAGTTCGACGGTGAACTCCGCGGCGGGTGTGACGAAGCCGGTGACCTGGACCCAGCCGCCGCGGACCTGCGACTGGTCGAAGCCGAACACCGCCACGGGCGGCTGCTCGGTGCCCACGCCCGGCCGGATCAGGTACCGGGCCTCGCCGGGGGCCAGCCACAGGGGGCTCTCGTCGTCGGGGACGTGGACGTACAGCTCGCAGGAGACGCCCTCCCGCCCGGGCACGAAGGACCACACCGCGTACTGCCCGTTCCCCTGCTCGGGGTCGCCGGACACGGGGAGGGCGTCGTACTCGCCCGCGCACCCCTCGCCCCCGTAGCCCCCGGGCCGGGTCGCCCAGCCCTCGTTCGCGTCCTCGGCTCCGCCCCACCGGCCCTCGTGGCCGTAGGAGGCGCCGGGGAGCGCCGGGCAGCCGGGTCCGGCCACGGCGAGGTAGGAGCCGTCGGCGGGGGCGAAGCGCTCGGCGACGCCCCCCAGGACGGAGGAGTCCCCGCCGTTCGCGGCGCTCGGGTCCTGGGGGACCCCGGGGTCCTGCGGCCCGGCGGGGTCGGCCGCGTTCGCGTTCTGCGCGGCGTCCCCGGAGTCCTGCGGCGCAGTCTGCCCGGTACCGTCCCCGGCGGAGCCCGTGTCGGAGAACGCCTCGGCCGCGGACTCCTCGCCGCGGCCCTCCTGGGCGCCCGCGGCCGCCCCGTCCGCGGCGTCGCCCTCCTGGGAGGGGGTCCCACTCTCCGCTCCGGCGGTGTCCTCCCCCGCGGGGGGATCCGCCGCGGCTTCGGTGCCGGTGTCGGTGCCCGCCTCCCCGGCGGAGCCCTCGCCGTCTCCGGCGGTGTCGGAGGCGGGGTCCCCGGCGGTGTCGCCGGTGCCGTCGGCCGCGGCCACCGCGCCGGTGTCCGCCTCCGCGCCCTCGGCGGCGGGCGGTCCGGCCTCCGGAGCGGACCCCCGGTCGGGGGTCGAGGTCTGCACGGCGGAGCCGCCGACCGTGTCGCCGGGGTCGGGCATGGTGGGGGCGCGCAGGTCGGGCTGGACCTCCGGGACGTAGCCGGTGTCGGGGGCGGTGTCGGTGACGGGGGAGCCGCCACCCTCCCCGCCCGCCGGCACCGACTGGCCGCTCCCGGTGTCGCCGCCGGCCTGTCCACCCGTCTGCCCGCCGGCCTGGGCGCCGGACTGCGCCTGCCCGGAGAGGGCGGGGGACACCGGCTCGCCGCCCGCCATGACGTCCAGGGACACCGGGCCCCCGCCGGTGCCGGTCACCACGGCGAAGGGCGCCGCGACCAGGATCAGCCCGGCGATGGCGGCGCCCGCCAGCATCGGCGCCCCGGGCCGGTCCAGCGCGGGCTCCGCCTCGGCGGCGGCCTCGCGGTCGGCGCCGACCACCGAGCCCACCCGGCGGGCGGGGCCCTCGGGGCCGGGGTCCTCCTGCTCCCGGGGGGCCTCCGGGGCCGGGGCCGCCGCGGCGGCCTGTCCGGCCGCCCTCTCGGCGGCCTGCTCGGCGGCGGGGGCCCCGCCGTTGAGGGCCGCGCCGAAGTCCTCCGCGGCGGACGCCGCGGAGGCCGGGGCGGGCCGGGCGGCCGCGCCCGGCGCCTCCTCGGGGACGGGGGCCCCGGAGGCGGGGTTCGGGCTCATCTGCGTCCTCCGGGGGTGAAGGTCCCGCCGAGGTCGATGTTGGCGTCCTCGGTCCCCTGGAAGCTGCCGCCCATGTCGAGGGTCCCGTCCGCGGCCTGGCGCTGGGCCACGGCGATGAGGTCCAGCAGGGTGTACAGGACCTCCTCCGCCTCGCCGATGTTCTTCTGCATCTGCTCCGCGTACTCGCCCTTGGTCCCCCACGGGACGCCGAGCGGTTCGCGCGCGGCGCGGGTGTGGGCGATGAGCTCGTCCGTGTAGTCGGCCGCGTCGTAGATCCGCGAGCCGTTCCTCCTGATGCCCTCAGGGAAGGCCGACAGGCCTCGTCCCGGTGCTGTCATCGGTTCCTCCTTCGAATCCGTGTCCGGCGGCGCCGGGCCCTCACCCGAGGTCGTCCAGGGAGACGCCCATGCGGCGCAGCGTCTCCTCGGGGTCGAGGTCGCCCCGCATCGCCGCCTGCGTGTCGATGCCCTCGGGCATGAAGGCCTCGTAGGCCTGTGCGACGCGGTCCGCCATCTGCTTCTGCGCGCGGCCGACGACCTCGACGATCGCCGCGGACAGCTCCGCCGGGGCCATGGTCCGGTACCCCTCGGTGTGGAACTTCAGCTCAGTCAGACGACCCGTCCCGTCCACCGTCGCGGCCACCAGCCTGTTCTTGGCCACGGCCTCTTCGGTTGCCGACTCCAGGCTTGCGCTTGCGTCCGAGAGTTCCCTCATCGTCGTGTGAAGCCGTTCCAGTTCGGCCTCCATCTGCTCCCGCATCGATGAGCTCATGGCGCTGGGCCCCCTTCTTCTGCTGTCCGGGCACGGGCCGTCCGAGCGTGGCCCGCTGCCGGTTCTTGTCGGTCCCCCAGACCTTCTCGTCCTCGGAGAGCCAGGTGGTCCGGTTGCGGTCGCGGTTCTCGGCACCGCCGCCACCGCCCATACCGCCCATCGGCGGCATCATGGGCGGCATCATCGGCGAGCCCATCCCGTTCATGTTCTGCTGACCTGCGGCGCCTCCGGGGCCGCCCGCGCCCGCGGCGCCCGGACCCCCGCCCCCCTCGGCCTGGACCTGGGGCCCGCCCGCGCCGGTGGGCGCGGCGAACATCTGGGTGCGGTCCGAGGAGTCGGAGCCGTTCCCGCCCCCGCCGCCGGAGGAGTCGTTGCCGCTGCCGTAGCCGCCGTAGTTGAGGCCCTCGGGCCCGCCGCTCTCGAAGCGCGGCGGCGGGTACTCCACCTCCTCCGACGGTCCCTCGAACCCGCCCTTGATCGCCTCGCCTGTGTCGGGGTCGACGGGGTAGGGCAGCCCGGTGACCGGGTCGACCTCCGCGGGCTCCCCGGTGACGGGGTTGATCGGGACGTCCTCCCCGCCGCCGGGGAAGTTGGTGTCCAGGCCCGGGTCGATCGGCGGCGGGGTGAAGGAGTCGGGCGGCAGCGGCTGCCCGGTGACGGGGTCGACGGGGGCCGGGAGGCCGGTCACCGGGTCGTAGTCGATGGGCATCCCCGTGTCGGGGTTGTAGGGGAGCCCGGTGTCGGGGTCGACCGGGAACGGCCTCCCCGTCTCGGGGTCGATGGGCAGCCCCGTGGCCGGGTCCATGTCCAGCCGCGTCCCGCCGTCGCCGGTGACCGGTTCGCCGGTGACGGGGTCGAGCGGCAGGGGGAGGCCGGTCTCGGGGTCGTAGGTGATCGGCAGTCCGGGGTCGGGGGACACCGGCCCCCCGGTGACCGGGTCCACGGGGTGGACCTGCCCGGTCTCCGGGTCGTAGTCGATGGGCAGGCCGGTGTCGGGGTTGTAGGGCAGGCCGGTGTCGGGGTCGACCGGGAAGGGCCGCCCGGTGTCCGGGTCGATCGGCAGGCCGGTCTCGGGGTCGAGTTCGAGGCGGCTGCCCCCGTCCGGGGACACGGGCTCGCCGGTGACCGGGTCGATCGGTGTGACCCGGCCCGTCTCCGGGTCGAAGTTGATGGGCAGGCCGGTGTCGGGGTCGAAGGGCCGCCCCGTCGCGGGGTCGACGGGGAAGGGCCGCCCGGTGTCCGGGTCGATCGGCAGGCCCGTCGCCGGGTCCACCGCCAGGCCGGTGGGCGGCGGGAGGTTCGCCCCGCCGTTGCGGCGGCCGGTGCCGCCGCCCGAACCGGGGCCGTTGAGGCCCAGCGGCGGGGGAGGCGGGATCACGCCGCCCGGGACGGGACCGCCCCCCTGGGGGAAGTCGGTGCCCAGGCCGGGGGGCGGCGGGACGGTGCCGCCGGGTCCCCCCGGGCCGTTGACGTCGCTCGGACCGTTGACGCCGACGGGGCCGGTGACGTCGCTCGGGCCGTTGAGACCCAGCGGGGGAGGGGGTGCCACGCTCCCGGGAGGGGGCACCACACCGCCCGGCGGCACCTCGCCGCCGGGGCCGGTGCCGTCGCCCCCGGGGTAGTCGCTGCCCGGGTCGGGCGGCCCCTCCAGGCGGACGGTCTCGGGCCCCGGCCCTCCGCTGCCGTAGTTCCCGCCGTCGTCGGGGCCGCCCTCGTAGTCGGGCGGGCCCTCCCCGGGACCCTCGTAGTTGAGGTCGTCCGGGCCCCCGTAGCCGGGGGGCGGCTCCTCCATCCAGTCGGGGATGTCGGGACCCTCGCCCCCGGGCGGGCCGTCGCCCCAGTCGATCTTGATCTCCGGGGGACCCTCCCCCTCACCGTTGCCGTCGCCGAACATGTCGTCGTACGGGTTGTCGGTGTCGTTGATGTCGGGGATCATGCTCAGCGGCAGGCCGCCCTTGGGGTCCTCGATGATGTTGAGGTCGGTGTGCGCCCTCTTGTACATCTCCTCCATCTTGTTGTACAGCTCGGACGCGGCCGTGAAGACGCCCTCGAACTGCTCGCGCCACCGGTTCTTCAGCTCGTTGTTGACGTTGCTGTCCGTGATGTCGTCGCCGACGATCCCGTAGACCGGCGGGTCCGCGTGGATGGGGATCTGGAACTGTCCGCGGGCGCTGTTCCACTGCTCGCGACCGGTGGTCACGTTGAAGTACCAGTCGTCCAGGATCCGCCGCATGCCGCTGTGCGGGTTGTTCAGCGCCTTCGTCACCGCGTCCTGGAGCGCGACCGCCTTGCGGCGGATCGGGTCCATGACGTCCTTGAGCGCTTCGTGGTTGTTGTCGACCTGGCGCCTCAGGTCCCGCAGGCGCAGGGCGAAGTCGTAGAGCCGGGCCGCGTAGGCGGACGCCGCCGAACCCGTCATCGGCCCGTCGGGCACGTCGAGCTCGTTGTACGCCGTGCGCATCTTCTCGCTCTGCGTGTCCAGCATGGTGCTCAGCTCGGACAGGTGCGTGACGAGGTCCTTGACCGGCTGGCCGTGGAAGGTGGTGGAACCGGTCCCGGGCATGGAGTTGGGGATGACGCCGGCGAGGTTCGCCAGAGCCGTGCGGAACTTGGACTCGGCCGACTCGGGGCCGGTCCACAGCTCCTCGATCATCGTGTAGCCGGCGTAGTCCCAGCCGTTGGGCATCTGGTACGTGTAGTAGCCGGTCGAGTAGGTCTGGTAGCCGGGCTTGCGCATGCGCCACCAGCGGTTCATCTCGTGGCCGCCGTAGTCGAACTCGAAGCCGACGAACGGCTTGGTGTCCTTGGCGAAGTGGTACCGGCCGTGGTCCACCCAGTTGACACCGCTGCCGATGATCGTGTCCACGCTCGGCATCGGGGGGTGGTTCCCCCCGTCCTCGGCGTCGGCGACGATGTTCATGATCTCGTGCAGTGCGGGCACTCTTCCTCCGACCTCCTCGGGGTCTCGGCGGGTCTCGGCGGCGCTGTCAGGGGGTCGTGGTGGTGGTGCCGCCGCTGCCGGTCGCGCCGGGCGGGCTTCCGATCAGGTAGACCACCTGGCTCGCGTTGAGCTCCTGGTCCTCTTCCAGCTGCTCGAACTCGATGATGTTGACCTCGAGGCGGTCGCTGATGTCGTCGAGCTCCTTGCGGATGTCCTTGATGATCCTGAAGAGGTTGCCCATGGACTGGTCGATGCTGCCGGCGAGGAGGCCCGCGCTGGCGAGCCCGGACGGGTTGCCGAGGAGGGTGACGCCGGTGGTCTGGCCCTCGGTGCCGCTGCCGCCGTAGACGGAGTAGTTGTCATCGTGCGCGTTCAGGGCGGTGTCGAGCCCGCCCACGTACTCCGTCTGGAAGGTCCGCAGGCGGTCGACGTCGATCTTGGTGCCCTGGCCCTCCTTGGGGCCGTCGCCGTTGCCCCCGGTGCCCTCGCCGTCACCGCTCCCGCCGGAGCCCTCGCCGTCCTCTCCGTCCTCGTCCTCCTCTTCTTCCTCGTCCTCGCCGTCCTCCTCTTCGTCCTCTCCCTCTCCTTCGCCGTCCTCTCCGTCCTCGTCCTCCTCCTCGTCCTCCTCCGGTTCCTCCTCCTCGTCCTCCTCCGGCTCCTCTTCCTCGTCCTCGGAACCGGTGCCGGTCACGCCGCCGGACGGCTGGGGGGTCGGGTCCGGAGCCGGCCCGTACAGGCCCTCGCCCCCGATCGGGTCCGGGATGCTGTCCGGGTCGAGGTGGGAGAGCCCTTCCGTGGTCTCCGTTCCGGGACCGGAGGTCTCCCCGCCCGTCGTGGAGTCGTCCTCCCCGCCCGGGACCTCGGTGACGAACCCGGTGCTCTCGGTGGGGTCGAGCGTCGCCGGGTCGGAGGCGTGCTCCCCGGTGATCTCCTCCCGGGGGATGCGCTCGCCCACCACGACCGGTTCGTCCCCGGTCCCGGCGGGGGTGTCCGGAGCGGGCCCGTACATGCCCTCGGTGACGATCGGGTCGGGGACACTCCCCGGGTTCTCGCCGGAGTCCCCCTCCGGGTCGGATCCCGGGTCCGTGGACCCGTACCCCCCGGTCCGGTCACCGGACTGTTCGCCGGGCGTGGGACCGCCGACCAGGACGGGGGTGTCGTCGGCGACGGGGGTTTCCGGGGCGGGTCCGTACATGCCCTCGGGGTCGATGTGGTCGGGGACGCCTTCCCCGTCGTCCTCGCCGTGGTCCCCGCCGGGGTGCGAGCCCACGGGGGTGACCGGGCCGGGCGCCCCGCCCGAGGTGCCGGGGTCCTGGCCGGGGCGGCCGTGCACGCCCTCGTGCCCCTCCTCACCCCCGGGCCGGTCCTCGCCGCCGGGACGGTCCCGGTCGCCGCCGGGCTCGTGGTCGTCCTCGTCGGTGACGCCCTCCTCGTCGCCGCCGGGGCGGCCGCCGTGCTCCTCCTCGGAGCCGTCGCCGTCCCCGCCGTCCCCGGCGGGGCGGTCCTCGTCGCCGTCCTCGGAGCCCCCGTCCTCCGCGTCGTCTTCGCCCTCGTCCTCTCCCACCGGCTCGATGGTGACCAGGCCGGTCTCCGGGTCGACCGAGACGGTGCCGTCGCCGGGGTCGACCGAGACCTCGCCGGTCTCGCCGTCCATGACGATGCGCAGGTCGCCGATCTCGACGGTGACGTCCGCGAACTCGCCCTTGACCGGGTCGACCGCGAGGGTCCCCGTCGCCGGGTCGATCGTCATGACGAGGCCGCCGGCCTCCACGGTGACCGGAGGGGAGTCGGGACCCAGCGGGACGTTCTCGTCCGACGGCTCGATCCTGACCGCGCCGTCCTCGGGGCCGACCGTGATCCGCAGGTCCTCGGCGAGGATGACGGTCTCACCGGTCTCGGGGTCCACGGTGACCACCGGGCCGACGGCGTCGGAGGCCCCGTCCCCGGAGCCGTCGTCCCCGGGGGCGCTGATGGGGACGGCTTCGACGGGGGCGGACACCGGCTCGGCCTCGACCGCGGGGATGCCCGCCATGACGGGCTCCAGGCGGGCCTGCTCGACCATGGGCAGGCCCGCGGACACCGGCTCCGCCTCCAGGGCGGGCGTCGCCTCCACCAGGTCCGACTGCTCGGGCGCGCGGACGGACACCACGTGCACCGGTTCCTCCAGCGGTGCGGACAGCGGTTCGGTGACCGCGCCCTCGGTGGTCCCCTCCATGGAGGCGGGGACGCCCTGGGTCATCGGTTCGAGCCGCTGGCCCTCCACGAGGCGGCCGGCCATGAGCGGCGACGCCTCCGCGGTGGCGCCCAGCACGAGGTCCCCGTTCCGCTCCACGACGGAGGAGGACTCGGGGTCGATCACCACGCTCTGGTCCGCCGTGTCCACCTCGACCGTGCCCGACCGGTTGGTCATCATGAGCAGGCCGGTGGCCAGGTTCAGGCTGAGCGGAGCCCCGCCCGTCCCCGAACCGGACCCGGTCTGCTGGGAGGACAGGGTGGTGAGGAGTTCGGCCTGCTCCTCCTCGCCCTCGACGGGCGTCTCCGGCTCACCGGAGAGGGCGGCGCGAAAGTCGTACAGCGATTCGGACACGTTCTCGGTCTCCTTGCCGCCCGTACGGGGGCGTCATCCGAACTAGGGGAGGTGCGGGCCGGACCCGTGGACGGTCGGGTCCGGCCCCGGGAGGCCGGGCGGCGCGACCGCGCGCGCCGCCCGGACCGGTTCGGCTTCCGGGCGGATCAGAGGAGGGAGGCCCAGTTCATGGCCTCGCGGCGGTCCGTGCCGGAGTAGTTGTTGCGGATGTCGTTCAGGGCGTTCTGGGCCTTGCCCAGCAGGGTGCGCATGTCGGCGACGTTGAGCCGCCAGGACTTCACCTTCGCCTCGTAGTTCTCCTTGGTCTCACCTTCGAGGTCGGCCAGGAGCTTCTGCATCTTGGCGTCGAGTTCCTCGATCTGCCGTGCGACCGCTTCGGTCTGCTGGCCCAGACGCATCGTCGCGTCGTCGACATGGCCGTAGCTGACGTCGAATCCGTTCATGGGTTCCGCCTTGCCGTCGTAGGGGTGCGTGGAGGGGGCTCCGGGGACCGCCGCCCGGGGTCAGCCCGACTGGTTCGGGTTCAGGTCGTCCATCCACCGGGAGCCGGTCAGGATGGCCTGGTCCTCGGTGGCGTTCATGGCCTGCACCGTGCCGCCGAAGGTGCCGATCATCTGGTTCATGTCGTTGGTGATGAGCCGCAGCTCCTCCAGCCAGCCCACCAGCGCCTCGCTGTAGCGGTTGGAGGCCGCGCCCTGCCAGGACCCGCGCAGGCCGTCGCGGGTGTCGTCGACGTTCTGGTAGATGTTGTTGCACTGCGTGTAGGCCTCCTGCATCGCCTCCTGGGCGAGCCGGTTGGCCTCATCGGTACTCCGCGTTCTCGACATGTGCATCTCCTCTGGTGTTGGGCGCTAGGGGCAGGTGGTGCCCCCGCCTCGGGGGGAGGACGCCAAGGGGAGCGAGGCGGCCTCCTGGCTCAGCAGCGGCCCGGTGGGCAGGACCCGGAGCAGCGACGTCGGCAGCGGTACCGCCTCGTCCTCCGTGTAGCCCAGGGCCGTCAGCGCGGCGGTGTCGGCGACCGGGTACTTGGCCGCGGCGTCCGTCACCACGTAGTAGGTCGGGGCCGCGTCGGTGCCCGCCACGGGCCGCGCGCGGACCACGCCGCCCTGCCCGGCGGGGATGCCGACGAGGGCGGGGGTGGGGCACCCGGGTTCCACGAACGGGCGCTCCTGGACCGGCCACGCCCGGATGCCGGAGGGCGCGTCCATGGTCATGGCCATCGACCCGTCCGCCTCCCAGCGCAGGCAGGGCACCCCGGCGCCCACCTCCAGCGCGGTGGGCGGGACGGGGGGCAGGCCCTGGGCCGCGGCCGGGGTGGCGGGGTCGGCGGCGAGATTGGCGTGCACCTCGGCCGACGCGAGCGGCACGGGCTCGGGGGAGGCGTCGCCGTAGGCGGGGCCGGAGACCGCGGTGTCGCCGAGCAGCAGCAGCGCCTGGGTGAGCGTCAGGGGGGCCAGCCCGTCCCGGGTGAGCAGGTAGTGCTGGTCCTCCTGGCCGGGCGCGGAGACCGCGAACACCTGGCCCACCGACCGGGTGGAGCCCGCCAGCTCGCGGCCCTCCTCCCCGGCCCCGGCCACCTCGGGGGCGACCAGGTCCGGGCCCTCGGGGACCGTGTTGAGGAAGGCGGAGTCCACCGGCAGCGCGGGGGTCGTCCCGTAGCCGAGGGCCTGCACGCCCCCGGCCTCCTCGTCCATGCGCAGCCGGGTGCCCTGCCACAGCAGGTACGGGGTGCCGTCCGGGCCGGAGACGAGGACGCCGTCGCCGGACCCGACGACCCAGGGGTCGGGCGCCTCGCCGACCACCAGGGCGGTCCTGCCGCGCGGCGCGTCCTCCTCGCCGACGGGCGCCACGGCGCACAGGCGCCAGGTGCCCCGGGTGCCCGCCTCGGGGAGCCCGTCGGGCGCCCCGGCGATGCCCACCGGGCCGCCCATCGTCTCCCCCTCCAGGGACCGCTGGGAGACGAGGGAGGTGGCGGCGCCCTCGCCCACGGCCAGCCTGGCCGACGCCAGGTTGGCGACGGGGCGCAGCACACCGCCCGAGTACAGGTACGTGGCCCCGCCGTCGCGGTCGATGACGATCCGCCCCTCCTGGCGCCAGGAGGTGGCCCCGCCGGGGAAGATCAGGCCGAAGACCAGGAAGCCGATGCAGATCAGCGCCCCGATCGCCATGCCGACGTAGGTGCCGGTGCGCGTGCGGCGCATGGGCGCGTCGACGGCGTCGGGGTCGGCCTCCAGCATCGCCGTCCCCAGCCGGCCCACGGTGAAGTTGTGGGCCATCACCCGGTCGCGTCGTGACTGCACGTCAGCCCCCGATCCCGCGCAGGAGGCCGAACACCCCGAACTGCGCCAGTACCAGGGGCACCAGGGCCACGCACAGGATCAGCTGGATGATCTCCGCGGCCCGCCCCCAGTGCGGCAGGGCCCGCCGCCCCGGCAGGCTCCACGAGACCACCGCGAGGATCGTCGTGGCCGCGAACAGGCCCAGCACGGCCAGGAGGCGGCCCAGGGGCTCCGCACCCCAGGCCAGCGCGATGGCGAGCACGCCCAGGGCGGCCCAGGGCGGGCCCACCATCAGCGCGCGCTGCCAGGCGCTGCCGAGCCCGCGCGACTGGAGCAGCATCACCAGGCACAGGATCAGCACGAACGTCTTGGGGATCCAGCCCGGGGTGAGGGCCAGGACGCACGCGCACACCGTGATCACGGCGCCGGTGGAGGCGTACAGGGCGGTCTGGAACCGGTCGGCCAGGTGCGTCCGGTCCAGCACCCGCCGGGCCGGGAGCGGGTCGATCTCCTCCTGGAGCTGCTTGGGGTTGGCCGGCAGCGCCGGGAGCTTCAGGCCGGAGAGCCGGAAGGCCAGCTGGGGGGCGTAGGTGCCGGTGAACAGCGCCAGCATCGCCACCAGGGCGGCGGCGTCCGGGACGGAGGTGCCCGGCAGGAACATCAGGAGCAGCCCCGCGACGGCGCCCAGCACCTCGACGACGAACAGCCCGGCGAAGAAGGGGATGGAGCCCGCCACCGCGGCGACCCCGAGCACGCTGGCGCCCGCCGCCGTCACCGAGGCGGTCAGGAGCACCGCGCCCGTGAACAGCGTCCCCGGCTCCCCGGTGGGGACCAGCGCCCCCGCCAGCCCCATGGCCAGGGTGGCGCACCCGGCCAGGCCGGTGGACGCGGAGAGGTCGGCCATGGCGCGCGAGGCGGCCCAGGCCGACAGCAGCATGAGGAGCGCCGAGGCGGTCGCGCCCAGGACGGTGAACAGGTTCCGGCCCCCGGCGGTGAGCACGCCGAGCCCGATCAGCAGCACCACCAGCCCCATGACCTGGAGCAGGACGCGGGTGTGGGCGGGCGACCAGCGGTCGGGCCGCTCCGCCATGCCCGTGGCGACCCCGTCGACGATGTCGTCGAAGTGGACCGGGGGCAGCTGCTCGCGCCGGGGCCGCAGGTACAGGGTCTCCCCGTGGCACAGGCCCAGGGACGCCAGGGTCTCGTCCTCGTCCAGGGGCTCGTCGCCCAGCTGCTGGAGGACCCATCCGTCGTGTTCGAGGCCGCTCTCGTCCAGGTCCTCGCCGTCGTCGCCCTCGGCGTACAGCACGAGGGTGGGGATGATCTCGGACAAGGGGACCTCGACCGGGGCCGCGATCTCGAACGCGCGCCCGGGGGCGCGGATCAGGAGGCGGCAGGGGTCGGCGGCGGAGGAATCGGACATCCGGCGGCCGTTCGACGGGGGGCTACGGAACGGCACAGACACTAACACTCAGATATCGGTTTCTGGTGTTGTGTTGGTTTATGTATCCGAATTTGTGACCTTGTTTCGTAACGGTAGCTTTTCCCGTGGCCTGTCGCTCACTCTGCCGTGGTCTCCTCGTTCCGGCATCCGCGAGCGGCCCCGACCGGCCCCACCAAGGAGGACCCACCCCCGTGAGCACCATCCGCGTACGGCGCCCGCCGAGGCGCCCCGGCCCCGACCTGCCCTCGGGGGAGATCACCCTCCAGGAGCCGCCGGAGCTGACCGAGCAGCAGTCCAGCATGTCCTCGGTCTTCATGTACATGCCGATGGCGTTCACTTCACTCGCGATGCTCATGATGTTCATCCGGCCGGGGAGCATGGGCAACAGCGTGATGCCCTTCATCGCGGGCGGCATGATGCTGGCCGGTGCCGTCCTGATGCTCGGCGGGCAGTACCTGCGCGCGGTCCTGGAGCGCCGCACCAAGCTCAACGACGACAGGCGGGACTACCTGCGCTACCTGCGGCAGATGCGCACCCGGCTGCGCCAGGTCGTCACCGAGCAGCGCGACGCCATGCTCTGGCGCGCCCCCGACCCCGACGCCCTGTGGTCCATCGTCCGCACCTCGCGCCTGTGGGAGCGCCGGGCCGACGACGAGGACTTCGGCGAGGTCCGCGTCGCGGTCGGCGAGCAGGCGCTGTCCATGAAGATCTCCCCGGTCGCGTCCAAGCCGGTGGAGGACCTCGAACCCCTCAGCGCGCACGCCCTGCGCCGCTTCATCCGCGCCTACGGCACGGTCGAGGACCAGCCCGTGCAGGTCTACCTGCGCGGCTACGCCCGGGTGACCATGCGCGGCGACCTGGCCGCCTCCCGGGCGCTGACCCGCGCGCTCCTGGGCCAGCTCGCCGTCTTCCACTCCCACGACGAGCTGCGCATCGCCGTGTGCGCCTCGGCGGCGGCCCTGCCCAACTGGTCCTGGGTGAAGTGGCTGCCGCACAACCAGCACCCCACCGTCCGCGACGGCGCCGGGCCGGCCCGCCTGCTCTGCACCGACGCGATCGAGCTGGAACAGCTCCTCGGGGAGGGGCTCGCCGACCGGCCCCGCTTCGACCCCGCCGCGCCCCCCGGGCGAGAGGAGCCCTTCGTGGTCGTGGTCGTGGACGGCGGGAGCATCCCGCCCGGCTCCCGGCTGCTCGGCGGCGGGTACCGCAACGCCGTGGTCGTGGACGTCGCCGACCCCATGCCGCCCGAGGACGACCCCTACACCCTCGCGCTGCGGGTGGAGCCCGCCCGGCTGGTCATGCTGGGCAGCGACAACACCGGCCGGGACACAGAGGAGGACCTCGGCCGCCCCGACTCCCTCAGCCTGTCCCGCGCCGGCTCCCTGGCGCGGCTGCTCGCCCCCTACCGGGCCAGCGGCGCCGCCGTGGAGGTGACGGAGCCGCTGACGACCGACTTCGAGCTGACCACGCTGCTGGGCATCCGGGACCTGCGGTCCCACGACCCGGAGCGGATGTGGGGGGAGCTGCACCCCAAGAACCGGCTGCGGGTCCCCATCGGCATGACCTCGGAGGGGGCGCCCCTGGAACTGGACCTGAAGGAGTCGGCGCTGGGCGGCATGGGCCCGCACGGCATGCTGATCGGCGCCACCGGCTCGGGCAAGAGCGAGCTGCTGCGCACCCTCGTGCTCGGGCTGGCGCTCACGCACACCCCCGAGACGCTCAACTTCATCCTCGTGGACTTCAAGGGCGGCGCGACCTTCATCGGCCTGGACGGGCTGCGGCACACCTCGGCGCTGATCACGAACCTGGCCGACGAGGCGATCCTGGTGGAGCGCATGCAGGACGCGCTGCACGGCGAGCTGGTCCGCCGCCAGGAGCACCTGCGGGCGTCGGGCGGCTACAGCTCGGTGCACGAGTACGAGCGGGCGCGCGAGTCCGACCCGTCCATGGAGCCGCTGCCGACCCTGTTCGTGGTGGTGGACGAGTTCAGCGAGCTGCTGGCCGCGCACCGGGACTTCATGGACCTGTTCGTGATGATCGGCCGGCTCGGGCGGAGCCTGGGCGTCCACCTGCTGCTGGCGTCCCAGCGGCTGGACGAGGGGCGGATGCACCAGCTGGAGAGCCACCTCTCCTACCGGATCGCGCTGCGGACGTTCTCCGCGATCGAGAGCCGGGGCGTGCTGGGGGTGCCCGACGCGCACCGGCTGCCGTCGGCGCCGGGCAACGGGTTCCTCAAGACCGACACCGAGACGCTGACCCGCTTCAAGGCCGCCTACGTGTCGGGGGCCTACCGGGTGAGCCCGCGCGCCGTCCGCGTCAGCGGCGCGGCGGAGGCCGACACGGTCCTGTTCACGGACGCGCCCGTCCGGATGTCGGAGACCGTCGCCGAACAGGTCGTGGAGGAGCAGCCGCAGGACGCGCAGACCCCCCTGCTGGAGGTCGCCCTGGACCGCCTGTCGGGGCACGGGCCCGCCGCCCGCGAGGTGTGGCTGCCCCCGCTGGGCGTGCCGCCGCTGCTGGACGAGCTGCACCTCATGACCGGGAGCGCCATCCCCGAGGGCGGGGTGCTCTGGGACGACCGGGGCTCGCTGCGGATCGCCGTCGGAGTCGTGGACCGGCCCTTCGAGCACCAGCGCAAGCCCCTGGTCGCCGACCTCACCGGCGCGGGCGGCCACATCGGCATCGCGGGCGGGCCCCAGAGCGGCAAGAGCACACTGCTGGCGTCGTTCATCCTGGGGCTGGCGCTGCGCAACACCCCCGCCCAGGTGCAGTTCTACGGCATCGACTGCGGCGGCGGCCTGCTCCAGGCGCTCAAGGGCCTGCCCCACATGGGCAGCGTCGCCGCGCGCACCGACGAGCGGCGCATCGTGCGGACCGTCATGGAGATGCACGAGATCCTCACCCACCGCGAGACGCTCTTCGCGGAGCAGGGGATCGACTCCATGGCCACCTACCGGGCCCGGCGCGCGGCGGGCGAGTTCGCGGACGAGCGGCACGGCGACGTGTTCCTGATCGTGGACGGCTGGGGAACCATCCGGCAGGACAACATGGACCTGGTCGCCTCCATCGTCCAGCTGGTGCAGCGCGGCCTCAACTACGGCATCCACGTCATGGTGGCCTCGCCCCGGTGGGCGGACTTCAACACCAGCGTCCGCGACCTCATGGGCAGCCGCTTCGAGCTGCGGCTGGGAGACCCGGTCGACTCGCTCGTCCACATGCGCGCCGCCCAGACCGTGCCCCGCATCCCGGGCCGCGGCATCACCGACGACAAGCACCACTTCCTGACCGGCCTGCCCCGCGCCGACGGGGTCCCGGAGGCGGTGACGGTGGCCGCGGGCATGGGCGAGCTGGTCACCAGGGTGAAGGACGCCTGGGACGGCCCGGTCGCCCCGCCCGTGCGGACCCTGCCCGCCGTGCTCCGGGCCGCCGAGCTGCCCGGCTCCGACCTGGAGGGGACCGGCGGCGTCCTGCGGGTGCCGCTGGGCCTGGAGAGCCGGCGCATGCAGCCCTTCTGGCACGACTTCGGGGCCACGCCCCACCTGCTGGTGGTGGGCGACACCGAGTCGGGCAAGACCAACCTCGTCCGGCACATCACCAACGCGATCCGGAGCCACTACGGGCCCTCGGAGGCCCGGGTCGTCCTGGGCGACCAGAGGCGCAGGCTCTACGACGCCGTCCCCAAGGAGATGCAGCTGGGGTACGCGGTGACGGGCGACAGCGTGCGGGAGATGATGCAGGCCGCCGCGCAGGCGATGCAGGTGCGCATGCCCGGGCCCGAGATCACGCCCGACCGCATCCGGCTCCGCGACTGGTGGAACGGGCCGGAGCTGTTCGTCATCGTGGACGACTTCGAGCTGGTGGCGGGCAGCGGATCCAGCCCCATGGCCCCGCTGGCGCCCATGCTGGCGCAGGGGGCGGAGATCGGCATGCACGTCATCCTGGTGCACGCGGCGGGCGGGTTCGGCCGGGCGAGCGGCGAGCCGTTCATCCGGTCGCTGATCGACCTGAACACGCCCAGCATCATGCTGTCCTCGCCGCCGTCGGAGGGGATGCTGTTCGGCAGCATCCGGGCCCGCAGGATGCCGCCGGGGAGGGCCCTGTGGATCTCCCGCCGGGACCCGGTGGAGGTGCAGCTGGCCCTGGTGGAGGAAGAGGACGCCTGAGCGTGGGCGCGGCCCCGCCCCGGGTGCTCCCGGGGCGGGGCCGTTGGCCACGGCCGGAGCACGAACCGCCCCCTGCGGTGCAGGAGGCGGTTCGCCTTCCGGCTGTGGCCGGGGTTCCCGGTCGGGCGGACGACCCCCGGGGACCGGAGCCCGTAGGTATCCGCGGCCTTCACCCCCGTGTGGCCGGGGCCGTGGGGGCGGCCGCCCCGCCCCCTGGGGTCGGAGGAGATGGTGTGCCCCCGGTTGTGGCTCGGCCCCGGCAGGTCCGCCGTCACCCGTTACAGCGTTGAAAGGGCACGGGGGCGGCCACGGGTCGGGGTCAGGGGACCGGTTCGCCCGGGGTGGCGGGGCGCCAGTCGCGGGCGCGGCCGTTGCGTACGACGGCGGCGGCCAGCACGCACATCACGATCAGGAGCCCGGCGCCGCCCACCACCGCCCAGGTCGGGAGGGCGTCCAGTGAGCCCAGGGGCGAGGGGTCGGGGACGAACCGTCCGCCCGCGGACAGGACCGATTCGCCCGCGGGCCCGGTGGTCAGCGCCGCGACGGGGTCGACCCGGCCGCCCCCGCCCACCGGGTCGCCCGAGCCCGACGGGGAGGAGTAGGCGGTCGAGATGAGCCGCTGCCGCAGCTCGCCCGGGGTGAGCTCCGGTTCGCGGGCGGCGAGCAGGGACGCCGTCCCCGCCGCGAAGGCCGCCGCGACCCCCGGTCCCGAGCCGATCACGTGCCCGCCGCCGGGCCCCGGTCCCACGGTCAGGTCGCCCGGAGCCAGGAGGTCGACCCGCACCAGTTCGCCGTCGGCCCGCAGCACCGGTGCGGCCACCACGGGCAGCCCCTCGGGGTCGTGGGCCGCCACGCTCAGCGCGTCGGGGTGCTGGGACGGGTGCCCGGCCATCGGGCCGCGCACCGTGTTCACCGTCGCCGGGGCCACCACCAGGGAGCCCGCCTCCGTCGCGGCCGCCACGGCGTCGTCCAGGGCGGTGCTGTTCTCCCAGGCCGCCGTGCCCACGAGGATGACGTCGGAGCCCGCGGCGGTCGCCTCGGTGATGCCGGAGGCGATCTGGCCGGGCGGGGTCACCCCGGTGTTGGGATCCCCCGCCGGGATGAATCTGAGGGAGACGCCGGGCGCCACCCCCAGGGTCCCGCTGTCCTCCACTGCCCGGCCGCCCGCGACCCCCGCCAGGAACGTCCCGTGGCCCAGGCAGTCCTGGGAGCCCCCGCCCTCCACGGCGCCCTCCAGCGCCGGGCCCGCGGCGTCGAGTTCCGGGGCCAGGACGGCGATCTCCGTGCCGGAGCCCGTGCTCAGCCGGTGCGCCCGGTCCAGGCCGAGGAAGGCGCGGGTCCAGGGTTCCTGTTCGACCACCTCGGTGCCCATGACGGAGCAGGGCTGCCGTTCGCCCTTGAACTCGAAGACCTGGGGGAGGGGCGGCGGGGGCTCGTCGCCCGCCGTGTCCGCCGCCGCTGCGGCCGGGGCGGCCAGGGGGCTCAGGGCGAGGAGCAGCGCGGCCGCCGCGCGGCCGACCGCTGCGCCGGGAGCCGGGGTGGATCTCAACGGGCTCTCCTGTCGAAGGGGGGTGGGGAGGCGGGGCGCCGCGGAAGGGGAGGAAGGGCGCGGTCGGCGCCGGGGCTCCGCCGTGTCGGGGGCCGCGCCGGGCGCGCAACACACCCTAACGGCTGCGCATCGCTCCGGGGAGTGGCGTCGGTCTCGCCGGGGCCGGTGTTCACTCCTCCTCTCCGCCGTCCGGGACCACTTCGGCGTACAGGACGTAGCCGCGGCCCCAGGGTTCGTAGGAGGTGATGCGGTAGGCGGTGCCGCGGGCGAGGATGATCTCGCGTTCGTGGGGGTGGAGGCTGCGGTCGCCGACCCACAGGCCCCGGGTGCCGGGCGGGAGGGTGAGGCGGATGAGGTCGGTGGGGGAGCCTCCGGCGGCGCTGGGGCGGGGGCCCAGGGACGCGGACATGAACCCGGGGTCGGTGAAGGTGCGGCCGATGAGGGTGGAGGGGTCGGCGGTGCCCCCGGGGGCCAGGTGGTCGAAGCCGTACACGCCGCGCACCGCTTCGACGCCTTCGGGCAGGGGTGCGTCGGTGGCGTCGTCCAGGCGCTCGATGATGTCGAGGACGTCCTGCGCGTCGGGGTACATGCCCCGCCCCCTCTTGTCGGGGAGTGTTTCGGCGATCCGGCCGGCGGGTCCGGCGTCGCGGTAGAGGTTCTCCAGGGCGGCCTCGGGGTGGCGGGAGTCGAGGACGCTCCGGACGGCCGCCTCCTGTTCGGGGGTGAGCCTGCCGCTGTTGAGGAGGTGGGGCAGGGTGTGCAGGGCGGGCCACCGGCCGTTGTTGGCCTCGTAGAGCTGCCAGCCGGGGTGGGAGCGGCTCTGTTCGCGGCGGCGGTCGAGTTCGGCCTGGACGGTGTCCTCGTCCAGGGGCTGGAGGCGGGAGAACTCGCCGATCCAGCCGTCGGCGGTGTAGGCGTGGACGTAGCGGCGGGTGCGGGGCGGGAGCGCGTCGTGGGTGTTGGGGTTGAAGTCGGGGTCGTGGAGGAGGTCGCCGTAGTCGAGGAGGCCCGCCTCGCCGGGGAACCGGCGGATGCCGTCGGAGCCCAGGACCCCCGGCCCCTCGGTCGGCGCCGTGTATTCGGGGGCCCCGACGACGAACACCGGGATGTCGGGGCGCAGCAGGGGCGGCACCGCGGCCGTGGCGTCGAACAGCCAGGACAGGTCGCCCGCTCCCGGTGCGGGGAGGGCGGCCGCCTTGGCGGCGCCCGGGTTGAGCTCGGCGTCGAAGAGCCGGAACAGGGCGTCCTCCGCGCCGCCGGTCTCCGTGGCGGAGGTCTTCTCCTTCCCGTCGCGCAGGCGGTCGAGCAGCTCGGAGTAGGGGTAGTGGGGCGGGGACTCCTCGTCGCCGTAGGCGGGCAGGGGCTCCTCGCGCACGCCGTCGGCGTCCCGGGGCGATCCGTCGTAGGCGGGCGGCAGGCCGCGGCCGGAGTCCGAGGCGTCGGCGGGACCGCCCTCCCCGCGGCGGCGCGGCCCCTCCGGGGCGCTCCCTCCCGGGGGCGGCGGCCCGTGGCGGCCGTCCCGGCCCGCCGGGGCGGGCCCGCCGCCGTGACCGGTGCCGGGCGCCGGAGGAGCGCCCTCGTCGCCGGAGGCGTCCGAGTCGTCCGAATCATCGGAGTCGTCGCCCGTGTCCGGTGTCGCCTCGGGAACGTCCAGGTCCTGGAGGCGGGTGTTCAGGGCGTCCAGGTCGTTGTGCAGTCCGCGGAGGCCGGTCTCCAGTCCGCGCAGGCGGGGGAGTTCGGTGTCCGTGAGGTCGCGGACCCGGGTGTCCAGGTCTCCCAGGCGCGTCTCCAGGCCGGTCCGGTCGGTCAGCAGGGTGTCCAGGGTCGTCCGTACCCCGTCCAGGGCGGTGCGCAGGTCCGGGCGCGCGTCGAGGAAGGGGGCGTGCTCCCCGGCGATCCGGTCGGTCCGCGCGCGCAGGTCCGCCAGGTGCCCCCCGGACCGGTCCACCAGGGACCGGACGTCGCGGGTCCCCTCGTTCACCCGGGTGACCGCAGCCTCGGTGGCCCGGCGCTCGGCCGAGACCGTCCGGCCCCGCTCCGCCACGGGCCGGTCGAGCCGCCCGGTCTCCTCGATGAGGGCGTCGAGCCGGTCCCGCATCCGCTGGACCTCGGCCCCGCCGCGTTCGGGCCGGCCGGCGAAGGCGGACAGCTCGGCCTCGAAGGCCGTGATCCGCCGGGTCAGGTCGTCGACCTGCGCGCGGGTGGTGAGGTCGGGGGCGGGCGGGGGCACCCGCGCGGCGTCGGCGCCGCGGGCGTCCAGCACCCCGTCCGCCCGGTCCAGGGCGGCCGCGGCCTGATCGAAGGCCCGCCGGCCCTGGTCGCCCTCGGTGCGCACGTCGCCGATCACGTCGGCCACCAGCGGCCCGCCCAGGCGGGCGAGGTCGGCGGCCAGGTCCTGCTGAACCCGCGCGCGCTCCTCGAACCGGGGCAGGTTCCGGCGGGCCGCCGCGTCCGTGTCGCCGAGGACCCGGTCGATCTCCGTGCGGACCGCGCGGTTGCGCGCGGCCAGCTCCCTCTCCTGGTCGTACAGGGCGTCCAGGTCGCCGCCCAGGCGGCGGACGTCGTCGCCCGCCGCGTCCTCCCGGGTCAGGGGCCGGTGCCGCGCCTGCGTGTTCAGGGTCTCGGTGCGCATCCGGCCCACGCGGTCGCCGACGGACTCCGCCAGGGCCCGGCCGCGGCTCAACCGGCGCGCGATCCTGTCCTGTGCCGCCCGGGTGGCGCGGGTCTGCTCCCGTGCCCGGTCGCGGTGCTCCCCGGCCCGGTCGAGGAGGGCGCGCGCCTCCGCCAGCAGGGCGTCCCGCCGGGCGTCGAGCGCGTCGATGTCGGCGGAGGACTCCTCCCCCGTCAGCGCGGCGCGGTCGCGCTCGAAGGCGTCGATCCCGTTGCGCAGGTCCGCCACGGCGGCCGGGGCGGGGTCGGCGGTACCCGTCGGGACCGGGAGGGCCGCCAGCAGGTCGTCCGCGCTCCTGACCAGGGACGCGGCGCGTTCCACGTCCGCACGGGCCCGCTGCTCGCGCTGCCGCAGGTCGGTGACGGTGTCGCCGATCGCCTCGGTCTTCCCGCGCAGGTCGGCCGCGGGGTCCTGCGGGGCCCCGGCCCGGGGGTCGAGCTCGGTGTCCAGGGTCTCGCGCAGGGTGGTCCCGGACAGCCCCGGAGCCGCCGGGACGGCACCCGGCGCGGGCGCGGCCGACGCGGACGGGCCCATGTCCCGGCGCGCGGCGTTGAGGGCGTCCACCCAGGCGCGGGTGCTCGCCTCGTACCGGCGCAGGCTCTGCCGGTACCTGTCCTCCTGGGCGCGGTAGGCGTCCCGGGCCTCCTGGAGGCGTTCCGCCGCCCACTCCGAGGTCTGCGAGGACCCGTCCCGGGGCTCGCGCGGCGGCCGGACGGCCCGCTCCTCCTCCGTCCGCCGGTGGTCCCCGTGGGCGCGCAGGTAGTCGCGGACGGGCTCCTCCAGGCGGCCGCGCTCGCGGCCGTAGGAGCCCTCGTCGTCGCCCATGGTCTCGGCGGCGCCGTGGACGCGCTCGGCCCCCGCGGCGAGTTCGGCGGCCCGCTCGGGGGTGACGATGCCCAGCCGCACGGCGTCGTCCTGGGAGACCCACACGCTCACGGTGTCCCGGGTCAGCCCCGTGTAGGAGTCCTTGCCCGAGGAGGCGCCGACGATCCAGGTGGTGTCGAGCTCGACGAGGTAGGCGGGGCCCAGGCGCTGGACCTCGGCGGTCGGCGGGCCCGCCGTGGCGATCCCGCGCCCGTCGGCGGCGGTCGTCGACGTGGCTCCCAGCTGGGTGTTGAGCGCCCCCGCCAGGACGCCGGTGTGCTTGTCGTAGACGTCCTTGTCGGTGGTCAGGCCGGCGGGGCGGAACGAGGGGTCCAGCGCCGTCCCCGAGCCGTGCTCGGAGGAGTCGGACGTCCCGCTCTTGCCGCTGCTCGTGGTGCTCAGCCGGGCCCCGGCCACCACGTCCAGGATCCGGGCCCCGGACAGGTCGGGCAGGGCGGTCAGGCTCCACCGGGTCGAGCCCAGGTCCATGAGGGCGACGCCGTCCCCGTGGCCGGCGGTGCGGGAGAACAGCGCCTTGAGGGCGACGGACTCCAGCCCGCTGTCGAGGGGGGAGTGGCGGCGGTCCAGGTGCAGGGCGTCGGCGACGTGCTCACGGGCGTGGCGCAGCCCGGCGGGGGTGAGGTTCCCGCCGGCGTCCCGGTCGCCGTCCCCGGGCTTCCAGCCCAGGGACCGCGCGACCACGACGGCGGCGGTGTCGCGGACGTCGCGCCCGCCGTCCTGCACGGCGGTCGGCATCATGACGAGGTCGTCGGGCAGGCGGGTCGCGCGTCCGCCGGTGAACTCGGCCCCGGAGCGGTCGGCCAGGGCCTGTCCCAGGTCCCGGCCGCGGGCCCGGGACACCGTGTCGCGCAGGCCGCTCCGCCGGCCGGAGCCGCCCGAGGACTCCGTGGACCGGGGCGAGAAGTCCAGGTAGGAGGCGGGGTAGTAGGTGTGGATGCGCCCGGACTCCCCCCGGCCCGTGGCCTCCAGGTCGTCGGGTCCGCTCAGGCGCAGCACCAGCTCGCTGTCCTGCTCGACCTTGGCGTAGGGGCCGGAGATCTCCAGCTGCACGGTGTGGGTGACCTCGTCGGAGCTCCCGCGGGTGCGCGTGTCGGAGGCGGAGGCGCCGCCCGAGACGGCCGGCGAGGTGAACAGCGGCCGGCTGCCCGGCTCCTGCCCGGGCGGGTTCGCGTCCCCGTCGAAGCGGGTGGGCTGGAGCGGGACGAGTTCGCCGCCGACCGTGTCGCCGGTTCCGCGGGAGTGGCTGCTCCCGGTGGCGGCCGTCCAGGTGTGGGACTCGATGATCGCGTCGCTGGAGGCCAGGTACTCGACCTTGCGCTCCCGGGTGCGCAGGTCCAGGTGCACCCGGGCGTCCTGGGCGGACCCGCCGTGGTTGGGGCCGTCGCCGGAGATCCTGCGCACGCGCACCGACACCGGCTCGCTCGTGCCGGACGTGGTGCCCAGCCGGGTGGTGAGCGCCTCCAGCAGCCGCTCGCGGCTTCCGTCGGTGAGCTCGTACTTCTGGCGGCGCAGGTCCCCGACCAGGCTCTCCAGCGCCGCGGTGGGGTCAGCGGGGCGGATGCGCCGGCCGGAGTCCTCGAAACCGGGCCGGACCCGGACGTCGGTGATGTCGGCCGGGTCGTCCTGGGGGGACAGGGAGAGGGTGCCGTCCCCGTTCTCGGTGACCCGGTCCAGGACGATGCCCGCCTCCTGGGCGTCCCGGGCCGGGATGTAGCCCGACATCAGGTCCTGGAAGCGGGCCGTCCACCCGCGGAAGTACTCCTTGGCGAGCCCCGGGCCCCGTTCGTGCAGCAGCGCCACGGCCTGGGTCGCCCGGCCCGCCAGCCGGTACGCGTAGCCCAGGGCGGCCTTGGGGACGATGGTCGTGGAGGCGGTGAAGGACGCCTTGGCGGAGGTGCCGTCCACGGACCGGAAGAAGTTCCAGGCGTTGTTGAGCCCGCCCACGGGGATCGGCCGGGTGGCGTCCCTGGGCGGAACGGCCGTGTCCGGGTCCTTCTGGCCGGCCTCGTCGACGATCCGGTTGCCCGTCCCGCCGCCCGTGGCGCCCACGCGGAAGGTGCCGCTCTTGGTGACGGTGTCGGAGGCGCCGATCTCCACGCTGGTCTCGCCGTGGGCGATCGTCTGCATCTCGACCTGCTGGAACTCCGCGACCCGGTCGGGCTCCACCCGGGTCGCCGTGGTGACGCGCAGGTCGCGGGGCGACAGGACGCCGCCGCTCATCTCCGGGCGCGAGCGCCGCCCGGTCGGGGCCGTGGTGGAGGGGTCGTCGGCCATGCCGGTGGGGGAGAGCAGCTCCTGGAAGTGGGTGCGCCCGCCGGTGGTGTTGAGGTAGGTGCGCAGTTTGCGCTCGAAGCCCTGGAACAGGCCGCGCCGGAAGCCGGAGAACAGCTCGAAGGTGCGGCTCGCGGAGCCGATGCCGACCCTCTCGACGGAGCCGCCGACCCGGACGAGGTCCTCGGCGCGGCGGCGCTCGCGCGCCTGCTCGGCGGTCTCCCGCGGGGTCCGCCCGGACCCCTCGGCCCCGTCGCCGGCCGACCGGTCCCCGTCGCGGTCCGTCGCGGCCCCGTCCGTGCCGCGTCGGGAAGCGTCGCCGTCCGTCGCGGCTGTCCGCGCCGAGAAGGGGCCCTCGATCAGGGCGCGCGCCTGGGCCTCGGTGAGGTCCCGGTGGTCCTCGCCGCCCTCCCGGGGAGGCGGGGACGCCGTCTCGGTGAGGACCCGGGGCGTGATCACCGTGTACTCCGCGCGGATCGGCCCGGCGAACAGGTCCGTGCCCTGGTCGGTGCCGCGGGCCTGGTCGGAGCCCTCGTAGTCGCTCATGCGCGCCGTGAACGCGACGGGTCCCCGCCAGACGTCGGAGCCGCCGGGGAAGAAGACGGTCTCGTCGGCCGCGTGGGTGACGGCGCGCGAGGTCTCCGAGGAGTGGGCGCGGGAGCCGCTCAGGGTGCCGCTCACCCCGCCCATCCGGCGGCCCATGCCGCGGGCGTCGGCCTCCCGGGAGCGCAGCAGGCCCGCTCCCGCCGTCAGGTTGACCGTGTGCGAGGAGCCCTTGCCGCGCGAGTCGCCGCTCCTGGCGTCGCCGCCCAGCCGCACGCCGGTCTCGGTGGGCGTGCGCCCGTCGAAGGACAGCGCCCCGAACTCCGCGTGGACGTGCACGGTGACGCTGTCCGGGCGCACCACCTCCTTGCCCTTGACCGTCAGCGCCGGGTCGACGACGGCGTTCTCGGCGAGGTGGATCATCAGGCCCGGGTCCGACGTCAGCTCGCCGGTGCGGCCGTGCAGCGCGTCGGGGGTGAGGGCGTCCAGGACGCGCAGGGTGTTCTCGCGCGCCACGTCGTAGTTGCGGCGCGTACCGTACCTCTCGCGCCAGGTGCGCTCGCCGCGCGGGGCCCGCTCGTTGCCGGGGCGCCGCGCGTAGTCGCGGCGGTTGCGGGCCATGTCCGGGATGACCATGCCGGGGTGCTCGCGGGCGACGGACTCCAGCACCTGCCGCTGGAGGCGCTCGTACACCGTGGAGCCGTCGTCCGCGGTGCCGTCCGTGCCGTCGGACTCCGTGCCGTCCGCCTCGTCCCGGGCCGCCGGGGCGCCGTCCCCGCCCTCCGTGCCGGGGGCCCGCTCTGGCGGGTCGAAGCCGAGCAGGGTCGTGCCGCTGAGGTCGGTGACGGTGTCCCCGCGCAGGTGGGCCATGGGCGGCCGGGGGGACTCGCCGTGGTCGCGCCCGCGCGGCCCGCCCCCGGCGGCGTCGTGGAGGGCCTCCGCGTCGCGGCGGGAGAGGATCTCGACCGTCTCGCCGGTGAAGGCGTGCGGGCTCTGCTCCCCCTCGATCCGCACGAAGATGTCGCGTTCGACGCGGTAGGCGAGGAAGTCCTCGGTGTCGGCGATGTCGCGGGCGATGGTGCGGCGGGAGCCGGTCCGGGAGGAGGAGTGCCCCTCGGAGTCCAGGGTGCGCGAGTAGACGTACTCCAGGGTGGGCACGTCGATGCGGGTCATGCCGCCGCCGGGCAGCGACAGCTCGATGTTCACGCCGCCGCCGAAGCTGAACCCGAAGCTCCTGCTGCGGCTGCCGGAGGAGGTGACGGTGTGCTCGGAGCCGTCGTGGCGGGTGAGCTCGCCCAGGTGCGGGGCGTGCCCGAAGGCGCGGTACTCGGTGGCGGAGGACGCCAGGCGCACCATCCGGGACGAGCCGTCCTGCCCGAAGAGCTTGAAGGTGATCGGCCCCCGGTCCAGGTGGGGCAGGTACTCCTGGAGGGAGTCGTTGTCGAGGACGGTCCGGATCGCTTTGTGCAGGTCGCGCGCGGCCCTGCCCCGGGACCCCCGGGTGCCCTTGCCGGTGGCGCCCTCGGCGCCGTCCGGCGCGAGGCGGTCCGCGAGCCAGGTGCCGAGGTCGGTGTGGGCGGGGGCGGCCCCGTCCTCTCCGCCGTGGGGGACGATCCGCTCGACCTTGACGGGCAGGCCGCCGTGCAGGGTGCGGGGGTTGCGGCGGGGCGCGGGCCCCTCGGAGCCGGAGGAGGCGTCATCAGCGCCCTCCCCGGAGGGCGGCCGGGGGATGCTGATGTGCTCGGGGGCGCCCTCGGGGCGCTTCTCGGCCTTGCCGGACAGGATCAGGGCCAGGCCGTCGCGCACCACCGCGGGGCGGGGCGGCCGGGCCGTCGGCCCGGCGGGCGGGGTGGCGTCCAGGTCCACGCGCAGGTCGGTGGCGTAGACCTCGGCCGGTCCGCTGTTGTCCATCGCCTGCACGGCGGTGGACTTCGAGGAGCCGCCGCTCGCTCCGCCGCGCAGCCGGGTGCCGCCACTGGCGCCCACGGTGAGGCTGGGGCCGATCGGGTCGCCCAGGAACGTCGGGCCGAAGTACAGCGGGTTGGCGGTGAACTTGACGCTGACGCCCCGGCGGGCGCCGCGCGTGAGGGTGTCGCCGGAGGAGACCGTGCGGGTGCGCTCCTGGCCGCCGATGATCGCGGCGTCGGTGCCCTCGCCGTCGCGGATGGGCACGTGCCGGTAGGCGGGCGGGACGCCGCCGCCGGGCCGGTCGGAGGACAGCCTGACGTGTACCGTCCACCGGTCCCCGGCGGGGCCGACGGTGATCTCCGGGCCGGTCCCGGTGAAGAACGGGTCCATGCCCTCCTCGCGCGCGATGCGGTCGACCTCGGCCAGCACCTCCTCACGCCGGGCCCGGGGCATGCGCGGGCGCATGCCGCGCAGGGACCGCTCGACCGCGTCGGGGACGCCGTCGGTGCGCAGTCGGCCGGGCCCGACCATGCGCGATCCGATGAGGTAGTCGAGGTCGTGGGCCTCGCCGTCGCGGTCCACGGCGAGCGAGCCGTCCAGCGTGTACGGCGCGGGGTCCCCGCCGTCCCCGTCATCGGTGGTCCCGGTCCCGGAGCCGTCGCCGTCCGGGTCGCCGGGGTCGCCGGGGTCGTCGTCGGGCGAGTGGTCCTCCCCGGGGGCGCGGCGCGACCCGGAGCCCTCGCCGGTCTCCGCGGGGACGCGGTGCGTCGTCCCCGAGCCCTCGCCCGTCTCACCGGTGCGGGAGCGCCCGTCCGGCCCCAGGGTGTCCAGGGCGTGGTCCAGGAGGGCGAACACCCGGACATCGGTGGAGCCGGGCACGGGCAGGGGGGAGTGGTCGCCGTACGGCGACTTCGGGCCGAGCGGGTCGGGCAGGCCCTTGGGGCCCTTGGCGTTCAGGGCCTCCAGCAGCTCGGTGTAGGGGTAGGGGGGAGGGGACTCCTCGTCGTCGTAGGCGGGCAGGGGCTCCTCGCGCACGCCGTCCGTGTCCTGGGTGTCCTGGGACTCCTGGGCGTCCAGGGCCGGGCCGTCGTAGGCGGGCGGCAGCCCGCGGTCGTCGGCGGTGCGGTCGGGGACGCCGGTCCCCTCAGGGGAGGAGTCGTCGGAGCGCGGGCCGGACGCACCGTCGGCGTCCGGCACCGTCGAGGCGTTGTCGTCCGAGGGTGTGGACCGGGTGTCGGACGTGCCGTCTGCCTCTGTGTCCCGGGACGAGGTCTCCGGGGCCCGGCCCGTGCCGGTGTCCCGCCCGTCCTCCCGCCCGTCCTCCCGGCCGCCGTCGCGGTCGTCGGGCGGCGGCGGGCCGCGGTGCCCGTCCGAGCGGTCCCCCTCGGGGTCCGGCCGCCGCGTCGATCCGCCCTCCTCACGGCGGCCGTCCCCGGGCGGGGGAGCGCCGTCGTCGTCGGAGCCGTCGTCCCCGCGCGTCACCGGGCCCGGGACCTCGGCGCCGTCCAGCCGTGCGCGCAGCCCCTCCAGGTCGCCCCGCAGGCCGCGCAGGGCGGTCTCCTCCCTTTCGAGGACGGGGATCTCGGTCTCGGTGAGGGTCCGGTGGCGGGACTCGGGGCCGTCCAGGCGGTCGGCCAGGCCGTCCCTGAGGTTCCGCAGGCGTGCGACGGCGTCCCGGGCAGCGGTCAGGGCGGCCCGCTCCGGGGCGCCGGGGAAGAGCGCGTCGGACCGCCCGGCGATCCCCTCGATCCGGGTGTCCATGTCCCCGAGCCGGGCGTCCGCGTCGTCCACCGCCGCGCGGACGGGGCCCAGCCGTTCGGCCGCGCCCTCCGCCGCGGCGCGGCCGGAGTCCAGGCGGGTGCCGACCTCGGCCTCGCGCCCGGTCACCGGAGCGGTGAGCCGGTCCGTTTCGGCGATCAGCTCCTGCCGCCGCCGCTCCATGGCCTCGACGTCGGCCGTGCCGCGCTCGGGGAGCGCGGAGAACTCCTCTAGATCCCGGGCGAACCCCTCGATCCGCCGCTCCAGGTCCGCCACCTGCTCGGGCGTCGTGAAGCCGTCCCCGCGCGGCGGCAGCGGGGTGTGGGCGTTCGCGTGCCCGTCCAGCAGGCCGGCCGCCTCGTCCACCGCGGTCCCGTGCTCCGGCCGGCCCAGCCGGGTGCCCGGCGGGGCGGTGTCCCGTTCGACCCCGGCCGCGGCCGTGTCGACCAGCCTCTCGCCCAGGCCGGTGAGGATTCCCTCCAGTTCCGCGTGGAAGCGCTGCTGCTCCTGGAGGCGGAACAGTTCGGTGCGGGCCAGGGTGTCGGTGCGGGCCAGCAGGCCGTCCAGGCGGGGTTTCAGCGCGTCGGCGGCCGCGGTCCGGTCGCGCAGCTCGCGGTCGAGCGCCTCCAGGGTCCGCCCGGAGTCCTCCAGCCGCGCGGCGGGCGCGGGGGCCTCCGGTGCGGGCGCCCCCTCGGGGGCCGGGGCGGGGGTCCGGAGGCGCGCGTCCTCCACCAGGCGGTCGTGCTCGGCCGCCGCCCGGTCCCGCTCGGCCCGCAGCTCGGCGAGGTCGCCGAGCGCCCGCTCGGCCCCGGTCCGGGAGGAGTCGACCAGGTCCAGGACGCCCCCGATCTCCGCCCGGGTCCGGTCGGCGGCGTCCGCCAGGTGCGCGCGCAGGTCGCGGGCCTGGGAGAGGAGGGTGTCCACTTGGTCCAGCAGGGCGTCGCGCGGGGCGGTCTCCGCCGCCGCGTCCCGGGGGGCGCCGGTGTCGGAGGAGAGCCCCTCGACGGCCGTGCGCAGGTCCAGCACGTTCCGCAGGCGGGCGTCGATGCCGTCGGCGTCGAGCAGGCGGTCCCCGCGCGGTACACGCGTGTCGAGGGTGCGCTCCGCCTGCCCGGCGCCGTCCTCGGCCTGCCCGACCCGCTCCCGGGCCCGGTCGCCGCGCTCGTTCAGCGCGTCCGCCGTCGTGCGGTCCTGCGCGACCCGGGACTCGAAGAGCGCCTCCGGCGCGTCGTACGCCCGGCGGGAGGCGGCCACCGACTCGGCCCAGGACCGGGCGCTCTCCTCGTAGGACTCCTTCGCCCTCTCCACCTCCGCCTCCTGGGCGAGGTAGGCGCTCCGGGCCCGGGCCAGCCGGTCGGCCGCCGCGGGGGACGCCTCCGTCCCGTCGGCGGTGCGCTCGGCATGGTAGGCGGCGTGCGCCTCCCGGTAGGCGGTGACCGGGTCGGTGAGCCCGCCCCGGGCCTCGTCGTAGGACAGCTCCTCGCGGCCCATGGCCTGGGCGGCCCGGCGGGTCTCCTCCGCCCGGGCGGCCAGGTCGCCCGCGTGCGCCTCGGTGACGACGCCGAGCCGGATCGCGTCCTCCTGGGACACCCAGGCGCTCACCTTGCCGCTGACCCGGCCGATGTGCTGGTGGTGGGAGTCCTTCAGGAACGGCAGGCCGCTCTCGGAGCGCGCCCCCAGCAGCCAGGTGGTGTCGAACTCGATGAGGTAGACCGGGCCCCGCTTCTCGTTCTGGGCGGTCGGGGGCGTGTCCGTCCTGGGACCGCCCCCGTCGGAGGAGGCGCCGACCGGGCTCGTGGCCGACACGTTGGGCGCCCCGGTCATCACGGCGGCGTGGTCCTTGAAGTCCGGGTGCCCGGTGTTGATGCCGGTCGGCCGGAACCCGCCCTCGGCGGTCGCCCCAGCGCTGTGGGAGAGCCCGTCCTCGGAGGCGTGCTCCTCGGTGTCGCTCCAGTTCAGCCGCGAGTCGGGGAGCACGTCCAGGACCCGGGCCCCGCGCAGGTCGGGGGCCACGCCCAGCCGCCAGTCCAGGGAGCCGATCCTCATCAGGGGCACGCCCTCGTCCGCCCCGAGCGCCTCGGAGAACAGGGACTTCAGGGCGATGGACTCCAGGACGCTGTCGATGGGCGTGTACCGGGGGTCCAGGTCCAGCTCGTCGGCGAGGAAGTCGCGGGCGGAGTCGATCTCCTGCGCCGAGTAGACCCGGTCCGCCGCGCCGGCCGCGTCCCCGGGGCCGGGCGTCCAGCCCAGGGAGCGGGCGATGGTGACGATCGCCGTGTCGCGGACGTCGGCCCCGTGGCCGCCGACGGCCGTCGGCATGACGATGCCGTCGCCGAGGCCGGCGGCCCCGCCCGCGGTGTACTGCCGGGCCAGCCGGTCCCGCATCGCGTCCGCCAGGTCGGGGCGGTCGTCGGCCGGCCCGCCCCCGATCCGGGGGCCGCCGCCGGAGCCGGTCTCCGTCCGCGGGGCGTCCGTCCCGGAGAAGTCCAGGTAGGAGGCGGGGTACAGGGTCCGGATCCGGCCCGCGTCGCCGTCGACGTCGAAGCCGACGACCTCCCTGTCGGTGAAGGGGACGTGCACCCTGCCCCTGCCGACGTCGGTCGGCCTGTCGAACTCGATGCTCAGCTCGAGCGTGCCCTGCTGGGCGACCTTGGCGTAGGGGCCGGAGGTCTCCAGCTGCACCGTGCGGGTCCGCTCCACCGTGTCGGAGTGGGTCCGGTCCTGCGAGGTCGTGTGGCCCGCGCCCCCGGCGGGGGTCAGGAACAGGGGCCGGTGGTCGGGCTGGTCGTCCGGCCCCCGGTCCTGGCCCTCGAAGGGTGCGGGGATCAGGTGCGTGTGGTCGGCGCCCACGGAGTTGCCGCCGCCGCGTGAACGGCTCCGGACCTCCTCGGACTTCCAGGTGTGCGACTCCACCATCTCGTCGGCCGAGCCCAGGTACTCCACCTCGGGCGCGGTCGTGCGCAGGTTGACCCGCACCACGCCCGAGGACGACGCGTGGCCGAACGGGGCGCCCTTGGGCCGCACCTTGACGGCGACCGGGACGTTCGTGCCCGAGGACTTGCCCAGCTGCGTGGTCAGCCTGTCGAACAGCCGCTTCCTGCTGCGGCCGGTGAGCTCGTACCCCCGCCTGTCGAGCTCGCGGGCCAGGGACTCCAGCGCCGCGGTGGGGTCGCCCGGGCGGATCCGCTGCCCGGTGTGCTCGAACCCCTCGCGGATCCTGACGTTCCCGGCGTCGTCGGGCTCGGGCTGGGCGCCCTCCTCCAGCGTCCCGTCCGCGTTCTCCCGCAGGCGGTCCACGATGACCCCGGCCCGGCGCGCGTCGCGCGCGGAGATGTAGCCGGACGCCAGGTCGGAGAGCGACGCCTTCCAGCCCCGGTAGTGCGTCGACCACAGGCCCGGGACGGCCAGGCCCCAGCCCTTCATGAGTTGGACCGCCTGGGTGACCGTGCCGCCGACCTGGAAGGCGTAGCCCAGTGCGGCCTTCGGAACGATGGTCAGCGACGAGGTGAAGGTGCCGGCCTCCCCGGTGGTCCGGCCCGACCGGAAGAAGTTCCAGGTGTCGGAGAGCCCGGTGAGGGGGATGGGGCCGCGGGCGGCCGCCGGGGTGAGGTCGTCGGGGCCGTCGGCGTGGGCCTTGTCCGGGTTGGTCGAGCCGCCCGCGTTGGCGCCGATCCGGGCGCTGCCGCTGGTGGTGACGTTGTGCGAGGCCCCGGCGTTCACCGAGGTCTCGGCGTGCAGGACCGGCTGCATCCGGGTGAGCTGCATCCGGGTCACCTGGTCGGGGTCGGCCCTGGTGACGAGGTCGGCGCGCCCGTCGTTGGGCGAGAACAGGCCGCCGGTCATGTCCATGGCGTCGCGCTGGCCGCCGGGGGAGAAGGTGGCGGGGTCCCCGGCCATGCCGGTCGGGGAGAACAGGCGCTCGAAGAACGACCGGCCCCCGCGGGTGTCCAGGAAGTGCAGGAGTTTGCGGCCGGCCGCGAACTGGAGGGGCGACACGGGGGCGGACAGCAGGCCGCGGGCCCGCCCGCCGAGGTCGCCGCGGGTGCCCCCCAGGTCGTTGTTGACGCGTTCCAGCACGCCGTCGTCGACCAGGGCCCGCGCCCGGCGGGCGTCCTCCCGCGCGGCCTGCTCACGGCCCTCCCGGCCGGGGTCGCGGGTGTCGTCCCCGCGGTCCCCGTCGCGGTGGTCCCCGGTCCGGTCGGCGTCGCGGCCCCCACGTCCTTCGTCGGTGCCGTCGCCCCGGTCCCCGTCGGTGCGGTCGCCGCCCTCCGTCCGGCCAACCCCGCCGGACTCGGTCGGCGCGGCGGGGGCGGGCGGCGGGGGCGGTGCCAGGGCGCCCTGGACCAGGGCGCGCGCCTCGTCCGCGGTCAGGGTCTCGACCTCGCCGTCCGTCGCCCGCGGCGGGGCGGTCACCGGCTCGGAGAGCATCTTGGGCGTGGTCAGGGAGTACCGCGCGTCGATCGGCGCGCTCAGCAGCGGCACGCTCTCGTCCCTGCCCGTGACCTGCTCCGAGGCGTCGTACTCGTGCAGGCGCGCGGTGAAGCGGACGTCGCCGCTCCAGTCGTCGGAGCCCTCGGGGAAGAGCAGGAGCTGGTCGGACTTGTGCTCCGAGCCGTGGGAGCGGTCCTTGCTCCAGGCCCGCGCGATGGTCGCGGCCACGCTCCCGCTGCCCATGGTCTTGGCCATGCCGCGGGCGTCCTCGGGGTTGCCGCGGGCCAGGCCCGGGCCCGCCGTCAGGGTCCCGGAGTG
Organism: Nocardiopsis sp. NPDC006139; assembly: GCF_040614155.1. Taxonomy (NCBI): domain Bacteria; kingdom Bacillati; phylum Actinomycetota; class Actinomycetes; order Streptosporangiales; family Nocardiopsidaceae; genus Nocardiopsis; species Nocardiopsis sp. NPDC006139. The sequence continues at coordinate 131,706 of NZ_JBEXTT010000014.1, read as the reverse complement.
CGAGGCGCCCTTGCCCCGGCCCGACTCCTGCTTGGCGGCGCCGCCGACGTGGATGCCGGTCCTGCCGTCCTTGGATTCCTGGTGGGTGAGCGCGCCGAACTCGGCCTTCACCCGGACGGTGACCAGCCCGGGGCGGTGGAACTCCCTGCCGGTGAAGGTCCTCCCGAGGTCGATGACCGCCTTCTCGTCGAGGTGGATGGCCAGGCCGTCGCGGGAGGCCAGCGCCTCGCCGTTGTTGTTGAGGAACTCCTCCCGCAGCATCCGCTCGACCTTCTCGGTGTTCTGCCGCGCCACCCTGCGGTTGCGGCGCAGGCCCCAGTGCTCGCGCGGGGAGCGGGAGAAGTACGGGGCCCTCTCCCGGCCCGGCCTGCGCGCGTAGTCGGCGTGCGTCCGGGACAGCTCCGGGACCACGATGCCGGGGAGCTTCTCGGCCAGCCCCGTCAGGATCTGCCGGATGAGGTGCTCGGTGACCTGGTCGGGGCGCCCGTCCGGGGTGGCGCCCCCCTCCGTCGCGCCCCCGTCCTCGGTGCCCGGCGTCCGCGGCCAGGAGAAGCCGCCCAGGCGGGTCCCGTCGAACCGGGTGATCCGGTCCCCGCGCAGGTGGTCGAAGGGCGGCCGGGTGTCCGGCCGGGGCGCTGCGTGCGGGTCGGGCAGGCCCCGCGCGGCGGCGTCCAGGGTCCGGGCGTCGCGCACGGAGAGGAGTTCGACGGTCTCGCCGGTGAACGTGTGCCGCTCGGTCTCGCCGTCCACCTGCACCACCAGGTCGCGGTCGACCGCGTAGGCGGCGAAGTCGTCGGTGTCCGAGGTCGCCATGGCGAAGGTGTCGCGCAGGCCGGTCTTGGAGGAGTTCTGCGTCTCCGAGGACCACGTCCTGGTGTAGCCGTACTCTCCGACCGGGGCGTCCAGGCGCACCCGGCCCCCGGGCAGGCGCATCTCGACGCCGAAGCCGCCCCCCACGGTGAAGCCCGCCTTGGACGCGCGCCCCTGCGTGTCGGAGCGCGTCTGCTCGGTGCCGTCGTGGCGGACGAACTCGTCCACGCGCGGGGTGTGCCCCTTGGCCCGGTAGTCCGCGGCCGGGGACGAGATGTGCACGACCCGCTCGGTCCCGTCGGGCAGCACCGCCGTGAGCCGGACCGGGCCCTGGTCCATCGCGGGGAAGTACTGCCGGATCGAGTCGTTGTCGAGCTTCCCGGCGAACTCCTTGCGCCAGGCGCGCTCGGCGTCGGCCCGCTTCCCCGTGGCGGGCTTGCCCTCGGAGTCGGTGCGCGGCGGCAGCAGCCTGTCGGCCAGCCAGGTGCCCAGGTCGGTGTAGGCCCTGCCGCCCTTGGGGCGAGGCCCGGTGGGGACGACGGAGGACACGCTGACCGGCAGTCCGCCGTGCTCCAGGCGCGGCCTGCGGGGCGGCGCGCCGGGGCCGCCCGTGGCCTCCCCGTCCGGCCGCGGCCGGAAGCGCATGACGGTCGGGGCCCCCTCGGGCCGGGGCCTGACCTCGCCGGGGACGACGAGGGCGACGCCGCGGGGCACCACGGCCGGGCCGCGGTCCGGCCGTGGGGCGCCCCCGTCGGTGCCGGGGGGCGGGCCGGGCGTGCGGACGCCGCCCGGGGGAGCGGCGACGTCCACGAGGACGCGCAGGTCGGACGTGTAGACCTCCGGGGCGCCCTTGCCCTTCACCTCCAGGGCGGTGGAGCCCTTCTCGGAGCCGCCGAACGTCATCGTCCGCAGCCCCAGGCCGGCGCTGCCGCCCGCGGACAGGACGGGGCCGAAGGCCCACCCGTCGGGGGTGGCGGACAGGAAGAGCGGGTTCACGTTGAACTTGGCGCTGAGGCCCTTCTTGGTCCCCTGCGAGGAGGACCCGCCGGCCTTGCCCTCGTGGGAGGCCCCGTCGGTGCGCATGGTCGCCGTCCGCACCTCGCCGTCGTCCGCGACGGTCGCGCGGTGGTACCCGTCGGTCCCGTCCCCGCCGTCGCCGCGCAGCCGCACCTGGAAGTGCCACCGGTCGGAGCCGCGCCGCACGGTGTGGGAGACCCCGTCGCGGCCGAAGAACGCGGTGGCGCCGGAGCGGCTCCGCATCTCCTTCTCGAAGTGGTCCAGGGCCTCCTTGCGCACGTCCGGGGGGACGAGGAAGCCCTGGGCGTCCACGGAGTCGGAGATCGCCGTGCGCACGAGATCGGCCTCGACGTGCACGCCGTCGAGGTCGATGAAGCGGGTGGCGACGAGGTAGTCCAGGTCGACGGGGGACGCGGTGCGCTCGGGCGTCCGGTCGCCGTCCCCCGGCGGCGGGGACGGCGGGGCGTCCTCGGAGGTGTCCGCGGTGCGGTCGCCCTCGGCGGTGTGCGGGAGCGGTGCGGGAACCTCGTCGTCGGACCCGTCGCGGGCGCGGTCGTCCCGCGTGGTGCGGTCGCCCCCGGGCGGCGGGGGCGCGGACGTGTCGTCGTCGTAGAGGTCGTCGAAGGCGCGGTCGCGTTCGGCGTCGCGGTCGACGGTGTGCGGCGGGGCGTCGTCCCCGGAACCGGGGAGGGTGCGGCCGTCCGTGCCGACGGGATCGCCGGACCCGGTCACGGGCACACCGGCCTCGTCCCGCGGCGGCGCGGCGGGGGGCTCCCCGCCGGCGACGGTCGGCGTCGGCTCCTCGGGGGTCTCCTCGGAGGGGACGGAGCGGTCCTCGGGCGTGCGCTCCACACCGCCGGAGCCGCCCTCGGGCTCCGCCCCGGGCGGGATCGGTCGGCCGCTCTTGTCGAGCCGGACCAGCGGGATCTCGGCGGTGAAGACCTGGACCGTGGTCGGCGGCGGGGCCAGGAGGGGGACCGGCCCCAGCAGCCACTCGAGGTCCCCGGCGAACGACGACGGGGCCACCGGCGCCTTGGCGTCCTTGGTCCCGGGGGCGCCGACGAGGTCGCTGTACGGGTACGCGGGCGGGGACGACCGCTCGTCCTCGTAGGCGGGCGGCGCCTCGTCCCGTTCGGTGTCGTCGGACGGGCTGGTCGCGTCGGTGGCCACCGACTCCGCGTCGTCGCTGAAAACGCCGTCGGCCTCGCTCACGGCGTCGTCGTCGGACTCCGGGGCGTCGCGCTCCGCGACCGGGGCCTCCGGGACCGGGGGCGCCGCCGCTTCGCCGGGACGGCCGCCCGGGTTGAGCTGGTCCTCGAACGAGTACGCCGGGGGAGGGGTGTCCGGCACGGCCGGGCCGTCCGGTCCGCGCTCCGGGGCCCCACCGTCCGCGGTGGTGTCGCGCGCGTCGTCCGACAGCGCATCCTCGCGCGGCCGCGGGTCCCGTGGGTCCTCGTCCTCGGCCTTCGGCGGCGCGGGCGCCTCCTCCGGCCGCCCGTCCTCGTGCGGCCGCGGGTCCCGAGGGTCCCCGTCCTCGGTCCGCGGCGGCGCGGGCGCCTCCTCCGCGGCGGCCTCGCGGGACTCGGTGCCCTCGACGGGCGGCGGGGGAGCCTCGCCGGTCGACGGCTCCCCGGTGGAGGTCGGCGGCACCTCGAAGCGCCCGCCGCCCTCCGTCCCGGGGGGCGGCGGCGCGGACTCCCGGCCCTCGCCCTCGCCCCAACCGGGCGTGCTGGAGTCCTGCCCGTGGGGGGCCGACGGGCCGGATTCCGTCGGCACGGGGGTGTTCGGGTCGACCGGGGCCGGGCCGTGCCCCTCCCCGTTCGCGCGCGTCCCGTCCCCGGTGCGCTGTGTGCGGGTGTCGCCGCCCTGGCCGCCCGTACCGCCCTGCTGCTGGCCGGGCTGGGGCGCGCCGCGGTCGCCCCCCGCCACCACGGGCGGCGGGGCGGCGGCCGGCCCCCCGGCCTGCTCCTGGCCCGGCCGGTCGGTGCGCACGGCGCCGTCCGTTCCGGGAGGCGGCGCGGACTCCCGGCCCTCGCCCTCGCCGGAACCGGGCGTGCGGACGTCGTGCCCGAGAGGGTCCGAAGGGTACTCCGGGGCATCCCCGAACTCCTCCCGGCCGTCGATCCCGACCGGGGCGGGCGGGCCGTCCGGGGACGGTGCGGGAGCCCCATCGGCCTCCCCGCCCCGGCCCGGCGCGGGCGGGCGCTCCTGGTGGCCCCGGGTGTCCTGCGACGCCTCCGGGGCGTCGTCCCCGGAGCGCTCCGGGGACGGCGGCTGCTCCAGCGCACGCGCGGGACCGCCGGTCTCGGGCGGCGCGACCGGCCCGTCCTGGGGCCGGGGCGGCCGGACGCGGCCGTCCTCGTCGTCCGTGCGCGCGCCGTCCTCACTCCGGACGGGCGTGCCGCCGTCGGAGTCCGGGTCGTCGTTCCGGTCGCCGCGGCCGAGGTCCACGACGATGTCCGTCCCGCCGCGCCCCGAACCGGATCCGGGCCCCGGCGGTTGGTCGGAGCCCGCGCCGTCGGCGGTCTGCGTCGGCACCCGGTTCCGCGTCGGGTCGGCGACCGGCTCCGGGCCGGGGCGGGTGTCCTCCCCGGGCGGCGGCACCGTCTGCGTGTCCGGGGCCGGGGAGCCGCTCAGGGCGTCGATGCCGGCCAGCGCCGAGTCGGTCGACACCTGCTGGACGGTGTTCATGCTCGCGCCGGACGTGGCGGAGTACACCGACGCCTTGAAGCCCTCGCCCATGGCGGCGTTGCCCAGGCCCTCGCCCAGGTAGCCCTCGGCGGCCCCCGAGCCCGCGCCGACCCCGAGCTGGGTGAACCACATCCCCTTGCTCCGGAAGTGCTGGTACACCGGGTCGAGCATGTCCTGGGGCAGCCGTGACAGGTGCTCGCGCACCGGCGGCGGCAGGTGGTCGCCCAGGGTGCGCGACAGCTGCGCCCCAGCGTCCGGGGTGTTCCAGGTGCGCACCAGCGTGTCCGCGTAGTCGGAGCCCAGGCGGCGCGCCTGGTCGGCCCCCAGCGAGGCGCCGAAGTTGCGCTCGAACACCCCCGCCATGTCCTCGCGGAACCGGGCCCGGTTGGCGGCGTTGTTCCAGGCGGTCGCCCCGGGCGGGGCGTTGGAGCCGAACGGCACCGCCATCTCGTCCCGGTGCCGGGAGAACACGTCGGCGAGGTCGCGGTTGAGCCCGCGCCCGGAGGTCCCGGCCCCGGGAACGGGGACCGGGCCGCCGACCGGCGCCGGATCGGGGCGCGGCGTCGGCGACGGGTCGGGCCGGGGGACCGGGTCGGGGTCGGGGCGCCCCCCGCCCGGGGGAGGGGGCGGGACGTCGGCGTCCGGACCGGTCGGGGGGACGTCCGGCCGCGGCGGCAGGGGGTCCGGCTGCGCCGACGGCACGGGGTCGGGCCGTCCGGAACCCGCGGGCGGCGGCGCCACGTCGTCGATGTCGCGCAGGGGCGGGGGCGTGGGCAGGGGTTCGGGCACGCCCCTGCCCACCGGCGGCACGGGCACGGGGTCGGGCAGGCCCCCCAGCACGTCGATCCGGTTGTTGATCAGGTTGACGATCTGCCTGTCGAACACGGCGCCGACCAGCCCGGACAGCCCGGCCGAGACCAGTCCCTCCATCACCGCGCCGACGTGGGCCCCTTTGGTGAGGTCGTGGTCCCAGGTGTCGCGGGTGCCGTTGGCGATCTGGATGCGCTGGATGACGCTGTCCATGCTCGCGAAGAGCTGGCTGATGATCTGGTGGCCGGGCACGGTGAGGAGGAACCAGGCCAGGACCCGCTGCATGGCCAGGCTGCGGATCATCTTGAAGATGGGGATGTACTTCAGCGTCGCGCCGAAGGTGAACTTGGCCATGGCGATCGCCCAGGCGATCTCCACGAGGAGCTGGGCGAACTGCACCATCACCATCGCGGACATGTACTCCGCGTTGGCCGCGCCCTTGCGCAGCTCCACGGACAGGGTCCGGGAGATCTCCGCCGCCGACCCCAGGTAGTCGTTCTCGCCCTGGGTGAACTGGTTGATGGACCGGTCGTAGTAATCCGACGCCCGGCCGCCGAAGTTCCGGCGAACACGGCCGCGCACGGTGTTCATCAGATCTTTGAGGTCCTGGGAGAGCCTCGACCAGAGGCCGTCGTAGATCTCGGCCGCCGCGCGCATCGCCGGAGGGTCGGCGGTGGGCACCTCGATGCCGGTCAGGACCTGGATGGCCTTGCGGCTGGAGTCGGACATGTTGGGATCCAGCGGCACGCCCGATCCCCTCCCCTTCGACCCGCCCGCGGAGTGGGGTCACGTTAGCACCACGAACCGTGCATGTGGAAGTGGTGGTTCTTCCCTTTCTGTTCATGTTGGTGTGTCACGGAAACGTTGGACTTCGTTCGAGCGCCGCGTTCGTGCCGGTCGGGAGGCCGAGACTTCGCCGGGTGATCCCCCGGGGTTCATTCCGTGCCGGTCTCCCCGTGGGGCAGGTGTTCCACCCTGGATCCGGGGGTAGGCCAGAGGAACGGGCGCGGGCCGTCCGCACCGCCGCGCCGGAGCGCGGAGGTGCCGCGACACCGGCCCACGCAGCCATTCGGCTGCCCGTTTCTGTGCGATCCACCGGGCCTTCGGTTTTCGGTTGCGTCGAATCCCCCCTGTGTAGGGCCTATTTCTTGTTCTGGGGGGTTGTTGTGTACTGTGCGCTCTCGGTACTCTCACGCTGAGAGAGCGTGAAACACACGCAAACCCACATCGGTCGGTGTCGGCCCGTCCCCCCGCGGACCCGCCCCACCTGCCGCTTCCCCACCCCCCACCCCCGTCCCGCCCGGGCGGAGCACACCGAAGGGAACAGGCCGCGATGCGATCCGGCTCGACCCGCCTGGCGCTCACCGTCTGCGCGCTCCTCGCCGCCGTCGGGTGCTCCGCACCCGCCGCGGAGACGGACGGCGCCGGAACGGAACCGCGGCCCGCGCCCACCGCCGCCGCCGGCGGTGACGAGGAGGCCGCGCTGGCGGCCTACACCGGGATGTGGGACGCGGTGGTCGCGGCCTCCCACGGAGACGAGGAGGCCTCGCGCGCCCTCGACGACCACGCGGTCGGGGCCGCCCGGGAGATCATGCGGACCGCGCTCGACGAGGCGGCCGCGGGCGGGAACGCCGAGGGCGAGCCCGTCCTCGACCCGGCCGTCACCGTCGAGAGCCCCGAACTCGCGGTCGTCGCCGACTGCGTGGACGACTCCGCCTGGCGGACCGGCGGCTCCGCGGGGACGGCGGGCCCCCGCAAGGTCGACGCCACGCTCATCCACGACGGACTCGCCTGGCGCGTGTCCGAACTGCGCATCTGGGAGGCCGGATCATGTTGAGACCCCTACCCCCCGCCGCTGCCGCGGCCGCCGCCGCCCTGGTGCTGGCGACCCTGAGCGCCGCACCCGCGCACGCCGACGACGGCTCCTTCCTCGGCAGCGTCGAGTGCGGCACCTCCGGCGGCAACGGCTGCCAGATCCTGCTGCGCTGGCTCTTGGAGCACGGCGGCGTCCCGGGCACCCCCGGCACCGGCGGCTCCGGGGGGACCGGCGGCGCGGGCGGCTCCGACGAGTACGCCGACGTCGACTGGGACGCCATCGACTGGGAGTCCATGGACTGGGAGAACATGGTCGACTGGGATTCCATGGACTGGGACCGCATCTTCGAGGAGGCCGCCCGGGGCGAGGAGGGCACCGACCCCCTCACCAGCATCGAGGAGGCCATGGCCTCCTTCCAGCTCCCCGAGCCCACCATCGCCACCTCCCCGGGCACCGACTCCCTCATCCTGGTCAACACCCCCCTGTGGCTGTGGGTCGACCCCCAGAGCTGGGGCGCCGAGTCCACCTCCGCCGAACTGGGCGACTCCTCCCTCACCGTGACCGCCACCCCCGCCCGCACCCTGTGGACCATGGGCGACGGCTCCACCGTGGAGTGCGAGGGCCCCGGCACCCCCTTCGACCCCGCCGTCCACGACGCCGACTCCGCCTCCCCCGACTGCGGGCACGTCTACACCTCGGCCTCGGACACGGCCCCCGAAGGCGTCCGCACCGTCACCGTCCGCGTGCTCTGGGACACCGAGTGGAGCTTCTCCGGCGGCGGTGGCGGAGCCCTCGACCAGCTCACCAGCACCTCCGAGGTCGACCTCACCGTCCGCGAGTCCCACGGGCTCGTCACGGACACCCACTGACACCGAGAAGAACTGAGACAGACGTGGTCGAGACGACGACGGCCCCGCCCCCCGGGGCGGGGCGGCAGACGCAGCAGCCCCCCGCCGTGCGGCTCTCCGGCGGCGGCGCCCGGCGCTGGCGGTGGCTGGTGCTGGCCCTCACCCTGACGACGGCGGGCGCGCTCAGCGGCGTCATCGCCCTGGAACGCCTCGACGACCGCACCGGGGTGGTCGTCGCCGACACCGACCTCCCCGCGGGCCACGTCCTCACCATGGACGACCTGCGCGTCTCGGAGATGTCGGTGTCCTCCGACCTGTCCTTCGTGGACGCCGCCCGCCTGGAGGAGGTCGTGGGCCTGACCCTCACCCTCCCCGTGGTCGAGGGCGGGGTCCTGCCCGAGTCCGCCCTGGGCGCCGACGCCGCCTTCCCCGAGTCCGACCGGGCCCTGGTCGGCGCCACCCTCCAGCCCGGGCGCTTCCCCGCCTCCCTGGGCGCGGGCGCCAGCGTGTCCGTGGTCGTGAGCGGCGGCGAGCAGCAGGAGGACGGCGCCCCCCAGGCCTACCTCGCCCTGGTCCGCACCCTCGTCCCCGACCCGGGGGTCGAGGGCGCCGTCAACGTCGAGCTGCTGGTCTCCTCCGCCGACGCCGCCCGCATCGCCGCGGCCGCCTCCGCCGGACAGGTCAGCCTCGTGCAGGTCCACCCGCGCGGAGGGGCGTGATGACGACGACGGTCGCCGTCTTCTCCCTGGGCGGCGCCCCGGGCGTGACCAGCCTGGGCATGGCCCTGGCCGCGGTCTGGCCCGGGGACGCGCCCGGAGTGCTGGTGGAGGCCGACCCCTCCGGCGGAGCGGTCGCCGTCTGGCGCCGCCTGCCCACCGAGCCCGGGCTGACCGGCCTGGCCGCCGCCATGCGCCGCGGCGGCGGCGCCGACCCCGAGGCCCACACCCAGGCCCTGCCCGGCGGCCTCCGGGTCTGCCCCGCACCCGTCACCGCCGACCCCGCCGAGGGCGCCGTGCGGCTCCTGGGCCAGCACCCCCTGCCGTTCAGCGCGATGGCGGCGCCGGTCGCCGTCCTCGACCTCGGCCGCCTCACCCCCTCCTCCCCGGCCCGCGCCCTCGTCGCCCGGGTCGACCACGCCGTCCTCGTCGTCTCGGAGCGCCTCACCGAGCTGCGCCGCGCCCGCGAGCACCTCCTCGCCCCGTCCTTCCCCGCCCGCCACCTCACGGTCGTGGTCTGCGGCGGCCGCGGCGGCGTCGGCGAGATCACCGGCGCCCTCGGCTCCGCCGTCTGGGGGCGCGTGCCCGACGACCCCCGCTCCGCCCGGTTCCTGCGCGGAGAACAGGACATCGCCCGGCCCCAGAAGCGCCCCCTGTTCCGGGCCGCCGACCGGCTGGCGCGCGCACTGGCCGCCGCCCGGACCGAGCCCGTCGTCTACGCGCCGCTGCCCCCGGGGGTGAACGCATGACCCCGCCCGACGAGTTCGCGGACCGCGCCGCCGAGCGCTTCCTCGACCCCGGCGCCGACCGGGTGGAGGCCCAGTGGGTCGCCTACGTGTCCGCCGAGGCGGGCCGCAGGATCAGTGAGGAGACCCGCGGCGAGGACCCGGACACCCCGCAGGAGCACCGCGCCCGCGCCGACCGGGTCATCGCCAACATCCTCGACGAGGCCGCCCGCACCGCCCTGGCCGAGGGCCGCCCCCTGCTGGCCCCCGCCGCCGAGGCCGCCATCGCCGCCGCCTCGCTCGCCCAGGTCACCGGTGTCGGGCCGCTCCAGCCCCTGCTCGACGACCCCGAGATCGAGAACATCAACATCAACGGCGTGGACGCCTGGGTGCGGCTCGCCGACGGCAGCCGCCGCCTGCACGCCGGGCTGTTCGCCGACACCGACGACGTCATCGCCCTGGTCCGCCGCCTGGCCGCCGAGTCGGCCAGCGGCGAGCGCCGCTTCGACCCCGGGGCGCCCATCCTCGACCTCCAGCTCCCCGGCGGGGAGCGCCTCAACGCGGTCATGGAGGTCTCCCGACAGCCCTCGGTGTCGATCCGCCGCCACCGGTACACCCACTCGTCGCTGCGCCGGCTGGAGAAGCTCGGCACGCTCGACCCGGCCCTGGTCTCTCTCTTCCGGGCCGCCGTGCGCGCCCGCCGCAACATGGTCGTCACCGGGGGCACCGGCGCGGGCAAGACCACCCTGCTGCGCGCCCTGGCCTCGGAGATCCCCCCGACCGAGCGCCTGGTCACCATCGAGGACGTCTTCGAGCTCGGCCTGGACCGCGACCGCGAGGCCCACCCCGACTGCGTCGCCCTCCAGGCCCGCCCCGCCAACATCGAGGGCGTCGGCGAGATCACCATCGCCGACCTGGTCCGCACCGCGCTGCGCATGTCGCCCGACCGCGTCATCGTGGGGGAGACCCGCGGCAGCGAGACCGTCCCCCTGCTCAACGCCATGAGCCAGGGCAACGACGGCAGCCTCACCACCCTGCACGCGGCCGGCTCCGCCGGGGCGTTCACCAAGCTGGGCGCCTACGCCGCCCAGTCCGCCGAGCGGCTGCCGCTGGAGGCGACCGCGTCGCTGGTGGCCTCCGCCGTCCACCTGGTCGTCCACGTCTCCGCGCTGCCCACCGGCGAACGCCGCGTCACCAGCGTGCGCGAGGTCGTGGGCGCGGAGGGGCAGAACGTGGTCTCCAACGAGATCTACCGCTACTCGCCGCGCCAGGGCCGCCTCGCCGCGGCCCCGCCCAGCCCGGACACCCTCGACGTGCTCGCCGACCACGGCTTCGACCCCCTCTCGCTCCAGGCGGAGACGGCGGGGTGGGGCCGGTGAACACGAACACGCTCCTGCTCGCCACCGCCGGGGGCGTCGCCGGACTCGGCGTCTTCCTCCTGTTCGTCTGGGCCGCCCCGCTGCTCTCCGAACGCCTCCGCCGGGGCCGGTCCCGGCCGCTCCCGCGCCCGGGCAGGGTCGCCTTCGCGACCGCCGCCGGCGTCGGCGCCTGGCTCCTGACCGGCTGGCCGGTGGCCGGAGCGCTGGCCGCCGCCGCGGTCTGGTGGGCCCCGCAGGTCCTGGGCAGCGACGCCGAGCACAAGCAGCAGGTCGAGGGGGTCGAGGCGGTCGCCGCCTGGACCGAGATGCTGCGCGACCTCATGGCCGGGTCCTCAGGTCTGCACCAGGCGGTCGCCGCCACCGCGCCCATCGCCCCCGAACCGCTGCGCGGGGCCGTGCAGCGGCTGGCCGACGACATGCGCCGCGGCCGCGAGCCGCGCGACGCGCTGCACACCTTCGCCCGCACCGTCGACAACCCCACCGGCGACCTGGTCGCCTCCGCCCTGGCGATGGCCGCCACCCGGCACGCCACCGACCTCGGCGTCCTGCTCGGCGCCCTGGCCGAGTCCGCCCGCGACCAGGCCGCCATGCTGGTCAAGGTGGCGGCCGGCCGGGCGCGGCTGCGCACCTCCTCGCGCATCATCATGGGCGCGACGCTGGGGATGGCGGCGTTCATGCTCCTGTTCAACCCCGAGTACCTGGCACCGTTCGACGGCCTGCTGGGCCAGATCGTCCTCGCGGCCATCGGCGGCATCTGGGCCACCGCCGTGGTGTGGATGACCCGGATGTCCCGCTTCTCCCTCGGGCCGCGCGTCCTGGCCCCCGACCCGCTCAAGGAGGCCGCGCTGTGAACCCCACGACCGCGGCGGCCCTGGCCGGCGCCGCCCTGGGCCTGGCCCTGTGGGCGCTGGCGGCGGCCCGCTGGGCCCGCCCGACCCTGGCCGAGCGCCTGTCCGGCCCCCGCCCCCCGGCACGGCTCGCACTGCGCCCCTCCGAGGGCGGCCTCCTGACCCGGCTCGGCCGGGTCGGCGTCCCCCTGCTGCACGCCGCCGGCCTGCCCGGCAAGCGCGCCGCGCGCAACCTCAGGATCTGCGACCGCGACCCGGGCGGCTACCTGGCGGAGAAGGCGGCGGGGGTGGTGGTGGGGGTGCTGTTCCCGCCGGTGATGGGGTTGCTGCTGTCCTCCTTCGGAGCGCTGCCTCCGGGGTTCGTCTCCCCCGTGCTGTGGGCGGGTTTCGCGGTGCTCATGTGGTTCGCCCCGGACCTGTCCCTCAACGACGAGGCGACCAAGCGCAAGGAGGAGATGCGCCGCACCCTGTCCGGCTTCGCCGACCTGGTCGTGGTCTCCCTGGCCGGGGGAGCGGGCGTCAGCGGCGCCCTCACCGACGCCTCCGCCAACGGCGGCGGCTGGGCGATGGCCGCGATCCGCGACGCCCTCCGGGAGGCGTCCCTCACCCGGGTCCCCGTCTGGCAGGCCATACGCGATCTGGGTGAGCGGTACGACACCCCCGAGTTCGCCGAGCTGGCCGCGAGCCTGCACCTGGCAGGGTCTGACGGCGCCCGCGTGCGCAGCTCCTTGTCGGCCAAGGCCAAAACCCTTCGGGTGCAGTTCCTCGCCGAGTCGGAGGCCGAAGCACAATCCGCGACGGAGCGGATGAGCCTGCCCGTCGTCCTCCTTTTCGTTGGATTCCTCGGCCTCCTGGGCTATCCGGCCATGAGCCTGATCCTCTTCAACACCTGATCCTCTTTTAGGAGATGAGCCATGAAAAACCTCTACTACCGGGTCCTCAACGCCCTGACCCTGCCCAAGGGCGACGACGGCTACTCCACAGAGACGGTGATCGTCACCGCCCTGCTGGTGGGGGTCGCCACGGCCGTCGGTGCGGGGCTTCTGACCTTCGTCAACGCGGAGCTCGCCACTCTCGGTGGCGAGTAGGAGAACCCCTTGCGACAGCACGATGACGACCGGGGCAGTGCCGAGCTGGCGGTCGCGGCCCCCGCGCTCCTCCTCCTGGTCATGCTGGTCGTCCAGACCGCCCTGTGGATGCACGGCGAGCACGTCGCCGCCGACCTCGCACGCCGCACGGCCGAGCAGTCGCGCACCGTGGAGGGCACGGCCGCCCCGGCGGCCGCGCCCTCCGGCTCCGTCCTGTCCGACATCGACATCGCCGTCGAACGCGGGGCCGAGGAGGTCACCGTCACCGTGACCGGCTCCGTCCCCAGCCTCGTCCCCGGGGTCACCTGGAACGTGCGGCACGTGTCCGTGGCCCCCGTCGAGCGCTTCGTCCCCGGAGGTGAGACACCGTGAGGCACCGCGACCGCGGCTCGGCCTCGGTGGAGCTGGCCCTGCTGGCACCCGCCCTGCTGACCTTCGCCATGCTCATGGTCTTCGCAGGACGCGTCGTGGACGCGCGGGCCACGGTCGGCGAGGTCGCCCACTCCGCCGCCCGCGCGGCCTCGCTGGAGCGCACCCCCACGGCCGCCTCCTCCACGGCGACGGCGATCGCTGCCGCCGGGCTCCAGGAGCAGGGCATGGCCTGCACCGACCACACCACCACCGTCGACCACGGCGGCCTGGCCGCCGGGGGCGCGGTCTCCGTCACCGTCCACTGCACGGTGGACTTCTCCGACCTGTACGGGGTCGCCTTTCCCGGCGGCCAGACCATCGAGGGCGGCGCCACCGTCGCCGTGGACACCTTCCGGGGGCAGCCGTGACCGCCGCCGCGCGGGACGACCGCGGACAGGTCAGCGCCTTCGTCGCGGTGATGGCGGTCGCCTTCATCGCGTGCCTGGGCCTGGTCTACGAGGGCGGGGAACTCCTCCAGGCCCGGCGCCAGACCGCCACGCTCGCCCAGGAGGCCGCCCGGGTCGGCGCCCAGCAGCTCGACTGGAACACCTACCGCGAGGGCGCCGACGAGGTCCCGCTGGACCCGGCCGCCGCGTCCGCCGCCGCCCAGGCCTTCCTCTCCTCCGCCGGGGCCACCGGGACCGTCAGCGTCTCCGGCGACACCGTCACCGTCACCTGCACGATGTCCTACTCCTTCACCCTCGTCCCGGCCGGATCGACCACCGTCGAGACGACCGCCACGGCACGTCCCTACACACAGACGACGACCCCCTGAGCACCTTTGTGAGGCGGACATGCATCCACTGAACAGGCTCGGCGCGGCCGTGTTCGCGCTCGCCTTCCTCGTCGGCGTCCCCTACGTCCTGCTGTGGCACGCCGCCTGGCCCGACACGCTCCCCTCCTGGGACGTCGCCCTCGCCCACCTGCGCGGCTGGCGGCTGCCCCCGGGCGTGCCCGCCGCCGTGCTGATCACCGCGCTGTGGGCGCTGTGGGGGATGTTCGCCCTGGCGCTCGCCGCCGAGGCCGTGGCCCGCCTGCGGGGCGTGCCCCTGCGCCTGCGCCCGTTCGGGCCGCTCCAGGCGATCGCCGCCACCGCCGTCGCGGCCACCGCGGTCAGCCCCGCCGCCGCCTTCGCCGACACCGTCGCCCAGGACGAGGAGTCGCCGGACCGGGAGGAGGGCGCCCCCGCGGCCCCGCAGGAGACCGCGGAGCAGGGGCCGGTGGAGCGCACCCGCACCATCAGCGGGTTCGCGGTCGGATCGGCCGAGCTCACCGAGCGGATGCGGGAGGACCTCGCCCCCACCGTCGAGATGCTGGGGGACCACTGGGACGAGAACGTCCCCGTCGCGATCACCGGGCACGCCGACCCCAGCGGCAACGCCGACCGCAACCGGGAGCTGTCCCGGGAGCGGGCCCAGGCGGTGGCCGACTACCTGGAGGAGGAGCTCGGGGAGGACGCCCCGGACACCGAGGTCACGGGCAGGGGGGCCGAGCAGCCGGTGGAGGGGCCCGCCGAGAGCCAGCGCCGCGTCGAGATCGCCTACACCCTCGCCCCCGCGCCCGCTCCCGCCTCCACCCCGGCCCCGCAGGAGGAGGCCGGCACGGACACGGCCCCGGAGGAGACCGGCGACGGTGCCGCCGACGGCGCCGCCGCGGCCGGGGAGGAGGCCGACCGGTCCCTCATCACCGTCGAGAACGCCGCCGCCGTCGAGGAGGACGGCCCCCGCGTCGTCGTCCTGGAGATCCCCGACGGCGCGGTCGCCGGGTTCGTGGGGTTCGCCGGCCTCGCCGGGGGCTACCTCCTGGGCAAGCGCGGCTCCTTCGTCCCCAGGATGGCGCTCAGCCTGCCCCGGCGCCTTACCGGCCGCCCGCGCCGCCTGGCACTGCCGCCGGTCCCGCCGCGCCCCGAGCCCGGCGACGAGATCGACGAGCGGGTCACCGTCGAACTCGACCACGTCCCCGGCCTGGGCCTCACCGGCAAGGGGGCGGACGGGGCGGCCCGGCGCCTGATCGCCAACGCCCTCGACCCGACCGAACCCCTCGCGGTGCGGATACTCATCACCGAGGACGAGGCCGTCCGGCTGCTCGGCGAGACCGGCCGCGACCTGCTGCGCGACCGCCCGTGCGAGCCGGTCACCCTGGTCCCCGGAACGGAGGACGCGCTGGCGGTGCTCGCCACCGAACTCCACGCCATGGCCGAGGAGGACCGGGCCCCGCTCGCCCTGATCATCTCCGCGCCCGAGGCCCAGCACGAGCACGCCCTGTCCGGCCTCCTGCTGCACGGGCAGCACCGCGGCGTCACCGCCGTCATCCTCGGGAGCTGGCCGCTGGGCGGCAACTGCACGATCGACGCGGACGGGCTCATCTCGCAGACCAGCCAGCCGCTGGCCACCCTGTTCCACTGCTCCTGGCCGGGCTCGACGGCCGAGGAGGTCCACGCGGCCGTGCACGCCCACCACGCGGCGGACCACTCGGGGTCGGAACGGCCGGTACGGCCGTCCTCCCGGAACCGGGGGGCCGCCGAGCCGCGCCCGGTGCTGGTCGCGGAGGACTGGGACGATGACGACGCCTTCGTGCGGGTGGGCGACGACGCCGCCTGGGAACGGCTCACCCGCGCCTGGGAGGAGGAGGCCGCGGCCGGCTCCGCGGCCGACGACGACGGGGAGAGCATCGCCGCCGCCCCGGAGCCCGAAACCGCTCTGGACCCCGAACCCGCCCCGGACGACGGGGCCACCGTGGACGCCGCCTTCCGGGCGCTCCGCGAGGGGGAGTACGCCGAGACCGGCACGGACACGCCCGCGCGCCGGCCGACGACGGACACGACCACCACGGCTGACGCCGAGGACGACTCCTGGTGGGACGAGACCCCCGTCCCGGAAGAGCCCGCCCGCGAAGCGGCCCCGCACGACTCCGCCACCACGACCGCCGAGGCCCCCGGCACACCGGAGCCCGACGAAGCCCCTGCCCCTACCGGGGACACGACCGGCGAAGCCCCGACCATCCCGCCCGCCGAGGCCGACACCCCCGCCGGGCAGGAGGACGCCGACGTGTCCCCGACCGGCCGACGGAGCTCACGCGACACCCCCGTTGAGCAGGAGGACGCCTTCGCCGCCCTCAACGGGGCGACCCCGGCACCGGAGAGCCCCGCAGCCGCCCCCGCGCCCGCTCCGGCCGAGACCCCGGAACCCGTGCGGCACACTCCCGCCGTCACACCCCCCGACACGGACGGCGCCGAGACCGGGGGAGAGGCACTCCAGTCTGGGGGAGAGGCACCCCAGGCCGCCGCCCCGGCCCCGCCCGCACCTCCGTCCCCACCCGTCGCTCCCGCGGCTCCCATGGTGCCCGCCGCTCCCGCGGCCCCTGCGGCTCCCGCCCCGAAGGAGGAGCAGAGGACCCGGGTCCGCCACGAGCGCGCCCCAGGCCGCAAGGCCGGCCGGGTCCGCGTGGTCCGGGTGGACCGTCCGGAGGTCCCGGAACAGCAGGCCGCCGAGCCCGTGTCCGTACCGGTCCCGGCAGGCTCCGCAGCATCTTCCCCCGGAACCCGACCGGAACGGGCCCCGGCGGCGGCCGCCGCCCGTCCGCGCCGCAAGGCGGCCGTCCGCGACCGGGCGGAGCCGCGCGCCCCGGAGCCCGCCCCGGCGGCCGAGGAGGAGGCGTCCCCGGCCTACCGCCCCCAGCCCGCCAAGCCCCGCAAGGCGGGCCGGGGACGCACCTGGAAGCCGCGCGACGACGGCTGACCCGCACCTGCCCCACGACGCCGCGGAGCGTCCCCCTCCAGGGGGCCGCTCCGCGGCGTCAAAGGCCTCACCCGGAGCGTCAGCCGTTGCGGCCGCCACCACCCCCGCCGTAGCCCGACCCGGAGCCCAGGTCGCTGCTGACGTCGAAGGCGTAGTCCTCGCTGACCTCGTAGTTGCGGGCCATCTGGAGCGTTCGGTCGGCCGCCTGGTCGAAGGCCGTGGGCAGCGCCTCGCCGTACTCGTCCAGCGTCTCGATCATGGGGGTGAGGTTCTTCGTCAGGGAGTCCGAGATGTCATCGCCCGACCCCCAGACCGCCCCGAGGGACTGCCGGGCCGTCCGCAGCCGGGCGAAGGCCTCGCGCACGAGCCGACCGGGTTCGCGCAGGTCCTCGCCGGCCCGCGCCATATCTTCCGGCAGCACTGTCAGGTGGTCGTCGGACATCGGCGTTCCTTCCCGTGCGGGGGCGCGGCCCCGCCTGACCGGAACCGCATGCGTCCCCCGGCCACGTTCTAGCCCCGCCGGGTGATCGGCACCCATGCTTCCGGCAACGCGCGGGTGTACACGGGGAGTCGCCTCCCGGGGCGGACGCCGCTCGTGCGCTTTCGCTGCGAACGGTGCCCCTGTTGGCGTCCCAGAGTCCCCGACTCCGACCGGAGGGCGTCGCGCCGCCCCCGCCGCAGGGGGTGACGGCGGCAGGGGGCCTCCGGCCCCGACCCCGGGGGGTGTGGGTAGAGCGGGACTGGGTCCGGGCCCCTGGGGTGAAACAGCAAGAGCAGGTTTCCAAGTGGCCTGCCATCTGGGAAGGGCGGCGTTCGGGAGTCTGGGGAAGGAACCGTTGGTCTCCTCGGGTCACCCCCTGGGAACGTACAGACCCGGGCTGGGCGTCGACCCGTCCCCACGCAGTCGGCGCACGGCAGAGCACCGGGCGGTTGCGTTGGGCTCACGTCCTGAGTGGTGGGGGTGCGCTTTCAGGGGACGGGGCGGGGTCCAGCGCACATCCCCGGCCACAGGTCCACGTAACGACGCGCCGACTGCAAACCCGCGGTTGCACAGACCTCGCTTGAAAGCCCGACCACAACCGGGGTGACCCCCGCCGTCAGCGCCCTCCCGCACCGAAGGGGGTGAGGGGGAGGAAAAACCACGGCCTGCACTCCAGGGGGTGGCGGCCGCGCCCACCCCGGGGCCTTGGCCCCGGCTCGGAAGGAAAAACCGCCACCCGCGCTCCAAGGGGGTGCAGGCGGCAGGCACCCGCGCCCCCGGCCCCAGCCCGGAGGGAGAACCGCGACCTGCGCCCCAGACCGGAGGAAGGACCGCGCCCCCCGCTCCCGAGGGTGGACCGGCACATGCACGCGCCCCCCGCTCCCGAGGGTGGACCGGCACATGCACGCGGCCCCAGACCCAGCGGGGTGAAGCGGCACGGTCCCGCACACCTTCCCCCCGAGTAGTGAAGGCCGGCGGGCACTCCTCTCCCTGCCCCCTCTCGGGCCAGGGCCGCGTGGACGCTCTACCTTCGCTCCCGGAAGCGGAGGTCCCGGTCCTCCCTCCGGTCTGTGTCCGGGGCCGTGGGTATGCGCGGGTTTCACCCTCTGGGGTCGGGGAGGGCGATCGGGGCCGGGGTCACTACGGCAGGCGGCTGAGGTGACAAGCGAGGTCTGAGCAACAGCCTGTTTCCAGTCGGAGCGTTCTTTCCCTGGACCTGTGGCTGAGCGTGCCGCCTGGCACCGACCCGTCCCCTGAGAAAACCCCCACCACCCCGGGCGCGCAGGAAACGCGACCGCCCGGCAATCTGCCGGACCCCGTACGCGGGGACGGATCGACGCCCGGCCCGGGTCTGTACCTTCCCAAACGGTGACCGGTGGAGCACAACACTTCTGAGCCAGCGCCCGCACACCGCCGTTTCCAGATGGTGACCGTCCTGGAAAAACCTCACAGTCCGCCTCACCCCCTGCGGCCGGGGTCGCGTTCCGCTCTACCGACACCCCCTGCGGCCGGGGCCGGAGGCCTCCTGCGGCCGTCACCCCCTGGGCGGGGACGGCGCAATGCCCTCCGGCTGTGGCTGGGGCCCCGGGGACAGGGAGCAACCCCCTGGAGTCGGGGCGGGAAGGCCACCGCGGCCTCCACCCCCTGTGGCCGGGGCCGAGCGTCGCCCTCCGGCTGTGGCTGAGGCTCCGGGACCGGCAGCAACCCCTTGTGGTCGGGGCGAGAGGGTCACCGCGGCCGTCACCCCCTGTGGCCCGGGCCCAGCAATGCCCTCCGGCCGTGGTGCGGTGGACCTTCTGCACTCGGGTGCGGAACTCCTCGTGTCGCGCGATATCGGTCGGACTGCTCGCGCCGACGCGCAGTTCGCCGAGACCGACCGACGCGTCTTCGCCCGATTCACCCGAGGAGGGAGCCGACCGCACTGACCATGCGGCGGAAGGAACGGCTCCGTTCCATGGCCAGGTCCATGTCCATGAGGGCGGAGAATTTCGCCTGGTGAAGGGTCTCCTTGTAGGACTCGTTCATGATGGTCCGCAGCACTCCCTTCGCGTCCCGCTTCCCTTCGGGATCCGGTGGTGCCGTCGCGTCATCGAGGACGCAAGGATGTGAGCGGAGTGACTCGGCCGCAGCCAGGAACCACGCTTCGTACTCATGCCGGGCGATCACCACCTCCACGGGAACCGGCACCGTCCCCGGCGCCGGAGCCATGGAGACTGCGAGCTCGACAGGGCACGTGATGTCGGCGTCGTCACTGTCGCGCAGCACGAGAACACCACCTGCCGCCCCCGGTACACGCGCCGCCTGCACACGGAGTGCCTTGGCCAGTTCCTCGGGTTTGCGCATCTTCGCGGAATCAAGGCGGAAAGGAGGCGTCACTTCCGCGTAGGTTCCGTGGACTTCCAGGCAGATACGGGTGATGAGAGCGCGGACGGCGGGCATTTCGCCGTGCCCCTCCACGATGGGCGCCACGGTCGGATGCGGCATCAGTCCTCCCTCCGCGCGGTGGAAGGCTCTTCGAGTACGGGAAGCAGCTGGTCGGTGCGGAGCAGTTCGCCGGGTGTGTAGAGGTGTTCGCGGAGCGCCATGGTGCCGGCGGCGTCCAGCGGCCCGATCCGCACCTGCGCGCCCATCGAACGAACCGCGCACAGCTCCTCGGGCAGGAGGTCGTCCCGGTCCAGCAGGTCCGGGCTGTGGCTGGTGATGATGACCTGGCGCCGTTCGGCGGCGTCGCGCAGTGCGTCCAGCAGTACCCCGGACGCGGCGGGATGCAGGGCGTTCTCCGGTTCCTCGATACCGATGGTGCTGCGGGTGCGACCGGTGTCGGAGAAGAGGGCGACCAGGACTCCGAGAGCGCGCAGGGTGCCGTCGGACATGGACTGTGCGGGGAAGCGCTGGGGGCCGTCGGAGGCATGGACGTCCTGGAGGAATTCCAGGGTCTCCCAGGTGCCGAGATCCTTGCGGGATACGCCCAGTAGACCGGGCACGATACCGGCCAGGTACTCCGTCATCCTCTCCCGGGCACCGGGGGCCATGCGGTGCAGGACGCTGGCGAGGTTGGAACCGTCGGGCAGCAGGAAGGCTCCGGAATCCGGGGTCCGCGGCTCGCGCATGGTCCCCGGGACGATGTTGAAGACGCTGATACCGGACAGGCCTTCGAACACCGCCCGGAAGTCGTCGATCCCTGCCGCGGAGACCAGGTACAGCCGCTGGTCGTCGACCGGCGGCATGACCGGCTCGGACTGCTCGGCCAGCTCTCCGTTGCGGACGTCGAACCAGGCCCGGTTCGTGTCGTGGTCGGCATCGCGCACGTTGCAGTACTCGTGTGCGATGCGGAACCCTCCTCCGCCCGTCGCCGCGATCTCGACCCCGTAGTCGCCGGTGAGGTCTCCTGCGGTGAAACCCAGCTCGATACGGACGTTCGTGGGACGCCGACGACCGGGGAATCGCCTGCTGACCTCGGCGGTCCCGCCCCGGGTGCGCAGGGCCTGATCCAGGGAGGTGCGCAGCCCTTCGGCGACCAGGGACAGCGCGTCGAGGAAGTTGCTCTTGCCCGACCCGTTGGGGCCGACCAGGATGAGCAGCCCGCCGGGTTCCACATCCACTCTGGCGAGGTTCTTGTAATTCCACAGGCTCACACGGGTGAGCGAGAAGCGGTTGTCCTGCATGCGCTCAGTCTTCCAGTGTCGCGGGTTCGATGCGTCCGGATCGCCATGGGAGACGGCCGGCATGGGGGTCGGACACGGGTTGCGTGTGAGCCGGGCTCCGGGGAGGATCCTGTGCCGACGCGACCCGCCCCGGCACAGGTGGAAGCCTCTTCATCCGTGGAGGATGAAGAGGTGGTGGGCGAGGGCGCCGGCCAGGGTGTAGGCGGTCAGGCGCCAGGGGGTACGGCCGCGCTTTCGGGGCCTGCGATGGCTGTGCGGACGGTTCGGGCGACGTCCTGTGGCAGGTCTCGTGGTGGGCGCCGCGGACCGCAGCCGCTATCAGATCCCCGCACGGGCGGCGCACAGTTCGGCGCGGACCACTTCCAGCAGCCGTCCCGCCCAGTTGCGGCCTTCGGCTCCGGTTCGCCCCCAGTACCGGGGCGAGCCGAAATCGTCATACAGGATCGTCCGGTCACCGGTGGACAGCAGGACCTCGGCCAGGTCGGGGTGCTGCTCGAACTTGGCGCGCAGCAACCGGAGCATCACGGCGGTACGCGCCACGGCCCAGTCCGGTCGACGGGGTGCCTCCCGAGCCAGGAGTCCGACCTGTCCGAGGTTCTCGGCCGTGCGGATCGCCTCCTGCGCGGCGGGATCGGTGACGGACGCCGCCCGGTAGGCGTGCAGCACGGTGGGGTACACGGCCCCGTCGACGTTCACCGCTGCCGGGAAGTCGTTGCGCAGCGCCAGGATCGGCGGCTCGGGCCGGGTGCCGTCGTTCCTGAAGTAGCGTTGTTCCAGGACGACGCTCTCGGCCCGGGGTTCCCAACGGCCGTCGAGCCCTGTGTCGGCGCGGGTGCTCTCCCGCTGCGCGGTCCATCGGGCGAAGTACTCCAGGGCCTGCCCGTGTTGCCGCTCAGTGACGGTCATGCCCTCGAACATGCCGGTCAGGGTGCCGCCGGGGCCGAAGGCCAGGACCTGGACCGGCCAGTCCTTGGAGTCCATGTCCCCCAGCAGGTAGACCCGTTGCGTCCAGGGGATCTCCAGGTAGGCGGCGCGCAGTGCGGCCCGGCGGGCCTCATCGGGGTCGGCGAGGTAGGCGTCCAACGCGGCCAGGCAGCGGTCGGAGGAGGTGGGACGTCCGTTGAGCTCCTCGACGGTGTCCCGGACCTCGGCCAGCAGGCAGTCGGCGTCGGTGTAGGAGACCGGGTCGGCGAACCGCCACTCACCGAGTCCGTGCACCGACGCCTCGGCCCCCGCCTCGAACTCGGTGGCCACCCATCCCGAGGCGAGCTTGTCGGCGAACCCCGCCAGGTCCACGAGGCCCCAGCAGTCCACCAACCCGTCGGCGTAGATCTTCAGCGAGGTCAGAAAATAGGTGCCGCCGTTGCGGATGAACGCCGGGCGGCTCTCGCCGGGGATCCGTTCACCGTCGGACTCGCGGAAGACGGGGTGCATGATCGCCATGCCCGGCAGCT
Source organism: Nocardiopsis sp. NPDC006139 (assembly GCF_040614155.1). Classification (NCBI taxonomy): domain Bacteria; kingdom Bacillati; phylum Actinomycetota; class Actinomycetes; order Streptosporangiales; family Nocardiopsidaceae; genus Nocardiopsis; species Nocardiopsis sp. NPDC006139. Next base: position 109,210 of record NZ_JBEXTT010000014.1, on the reverse strand, counting down.
TAGCGATCCGTCCCGAACGCCCGCGGTCGTGCTCCCGGCGGGGTGGTGGTCGCCCGCGTTCTGTGTGGGACGGCCGACCCCGCCCGACCCCTACCGGGGTTCACGTATCCGGGAGGCCGGAAGACCGACCTCGGCCCCACCGCCGGAACGGTTCCGCGGACCTGTTCCCGCGGGTTCCGCGGGTCACGCCGGCCGGAAGACCTTCTCCTCCACCAGCCGCCCGTCCCCGTCCCACCGGCGCACGGTGTCGAGTTCCCCGTCCTCGCCGAACGACTTCTCCGAGACCAGCCGACCGCTCGCGTCCCACTCCCGCCAGACCCCCACCGCACCGTGCCGCAGGTCGCTGCGGCCCTCGGTCCGGAGCGTGCCGTTGCGGTGCCATTCCCGGTACGGCCCGTCCTCCACACCGTCCCGGTAGGTCGTCAGCGACTGCACCGTCCCGTCGGGCCAGTGGTCGACGACCTCACCCGTGAAGGGCGCCCCCTCGAAGAGAACGGTGCCGTCCGCGTTCCCGTCGACGTCGTCGTAGTCGATGCGCATCATCGTTCCGTCGGCTCCGTGGACGAGGGGTTCCAGGTCGGCCGACCGCCCGTTCGGGTCGCCCGGAACGTGGTGGTTCCACCCGGCGGCGCTGTGCGCCCCCAAGAGTATCGTCGTGCAGTTCATGCAGCACCGGGAGACGAGCATCCCGGATTTGAACAGCGGGAACACGTTGAATATCAGGAAGTCCCGGAGGGCCTCCTCCGTGGCGTCCGCCCCCGGGCCCAGAGCAGCTCATTCACGGCCTTCGCCAAGCCCGATATCGAGCGGATGAGCGGGGAGCCCGCCGGGCTGCGAGCGGTCCCGGACGAGTCCACCGCCCACGCACAGGCGATTCCGCCCGCCGGGGCGCTCACGCACCCGGCGACACCGTTCCACCCTGCGGTTCATGTCGCTCTCCTCTGGTCGAGCTGCTGGAGTTGCCCCGCGTGGATGTCAGCCACCCACTCCCAGCCGGGCTCGGGCGAGTCGATCCGCGGGTCGTGGGGGACACCGCCGTCACGCAGGGCGTGTACGTACGCCCGGTCCTGTTCGATCCGTGCGTGTACCTGATCGGCCCCGCAGACGGACCCGTGACCGGGGACGAGGACATCGACGTCGTCCGCCATGTCCTCGAGCCGTCGCAGCCCGACGAGGTAGTCCTCGACCGGGTCACCGGCGCCGTTGAAGTCGTCGAGCATCGGAACGAAGACGTCGGACAGCATGTCGCCGGCCACCAGCACCCCGCGCTCCTCGATCAGCAGCGCCGCATGGCCCGGGGAATGCGCCGGATGCTCGATGATCCGGACTTCGGGGCCGTCCCAGGGGATCCGCGCGGTTCCGGCGGGCAGACCGGTGATGAGGCCGTACAGGTCCAGCGGTGTCTCCTCGGCGATCTCCGGCGGCAGCCCCTCGGCGGCGCGGGCCTTCCAGTCCGCTTCCGACCGCACGGCCCGCATGGCGGCCGCGCAGCGGGCCGTGCCATAACGGGGAACGTCGCCGAGGTCGGAGTGCCAGAGCACGTGATCCCAATCAGGGTGCGTGGAGAAGCCCGCCACGACGGGTCGGCCCGTCTCGGACAGGTCGTTCGCAAGGCAGGTCAGTTCGCCGTCGGTGAGCCCGGGGTCGATGAGCAGCACACCCTCCCGGCCTTGCACGACAACGGTGTTGTTCCGGAGCAACTCGCTTCGGTGGATCAGTACACCCTCCGCGACCTGTGTCAGCATGGCGGCCCTGCCCTTCTTCGTAGGTTGATCGAGTCATGCGTGACAGCTCGGTGAGGTCGGTGATCGCCGTCGGTGTGCGCCTGCCGGAGTTCGGCCTGACCGCTCGGGGGCGAGTTCGGGCTGTTCGTCGCAGATTATCGACGGCCGGAGACAGGAATCCGGCGGCGCGTCGGCCGGAGGGTGCGAGATGCACGCTCGGCGGCTGCGTGCCGAGGTCGTTCGCTCCTTCCAGCCCTCCCCGGTGCCCGGTCTCCGTCATCGTCGAGACCTTCACGCGGGAACTGGTGATCACCGAGCCCGAAGAGGTCGGCCGGTACCGTGACATCCACGCGGTCCTCACCGAGCACGCCCTGGACGAGGCCGCCAGTCGTGATCACCTCAGGGAGCTCGCTGCCTCCCTGTGATCCCGGCGGACCCGGGCGGGACCTGCGGGGGCCGCTATCCGCGCGGTCCCTCTCCGGCCGTGGAATCGGTGTGCTCCGTGCCGCCCGGGAGTGGGGACGGCGGGGTCAGGGCGTCGGAGAACATGCTGTTCAGCGTTTCCTGGCGCTCCTGGTCGGACTGCGTCGGCGAGGACCCGGGCGGGCCGACGGACACGACCGTGGGTGCACCCTCTCCGCCGGCCGGTTCCTCGGCGTCCGCCTCCTCCGCCGTCTCGGTCGGAGGCGGCGCGGTGTGCTCCGGCGGCAGGACCTCGGCGTACAGGATGTGCCCTCGACCCCAGGGTTCGTAGGAGACGATGCGGTAGGTGGTGCCGCGGGCGAGGATGATCTCGCGTTCGTGGGGGTGGAGGCTGCGGTCGCCGACCCACAGGCCCCGGGTGCCGGGCGGGAGGGTGAGGCGGATGAGGTCGGTGGGGGAGCCTCCGGCGGCGCTGGGGCGGGGTCCCAGGGACGCGGACATGAACCCGGGGCTGGTGAAGGTGCGGCCGATGAGAAGGGCCGGATTGACGGTGCTGCCGGGAACGAGGTGGTCGAAGCCGTACACGCCGCGCACGGCTTCGACGCCTTCGGGCAGGGGCGCGTCGGTGGCGTCGTCCAGGTGCTCGATGATGTCGAGGACGTGCTGCGCGTCGGGGTAGAAGCCCTGTCCTCTTTTGTCGGGGAGTGTTTCGGCGATCTCGCCCGCGGGTCCGGCGTCGCGGTAGAGGTTCTCCAGGGCGGCCTCGGGGTGGCGGGAGTCGAGGACGTCGCGGACGATCTCCTCCTGTTCGGGCGTGAGCCTGCCGCTGTCGAGGAGGCGGGGCAGGGTGTGCAGGGCCGGCCACCGGCCGTTGTTGGCCTCGTACAACTGCCAGCCGGGGCGGGAGCGGCTCTGTTCGCGGCGGCGGTCGAGTTCGGCCTGGACGGTCGCTTCGTTGAGGGGTTCGAGGCGGGAGAACTGGCTGATCCAGCTGCTGGCGGTGTACGCGTGCACGTACCGGCGGGTGCGGGGCGGGAGCGCGTCGTGGGTGTTGGGGTTGAAGTCCGGATCGTGCAGCAGCTCGCCGTATTCCAGAAGGCCCGCCTCACCGGGGAACCGGCGGATGCCGTCGGAGCCCAGGACCCCCGGCCCCTCGGCCGGTGCGGTCACCTCGGCCGGGTCCGTGCCGCGCCCGCTCTCGTCCGGCCCGAGGCCCGTCCGGTCGGCGGTGTCCGTGGTCGGTGAGGTGCCGGTCTCGTGGGGGAGGGGGAGAGCCGGGGACTCGGGTGCACGGCTCTCCGGTTCGGTGGTCTCCGCAGCCGTGGTGGTGTGCGGCTCCGGCGCGGGGAGGGCGGACTCCTCCTCCCCGCCCTCGGTTCGGGTAGTGCCCTCCTCCGAGGCCGTTACCGTGACCTCCGGTTCGAGCGGTGGGAGTTCTCCTTCAGCGGGTTTCGTGGTCCCGATGCCCTCCGGCTCCGGTTCGGGGTCGGTGACGGCAGGGTCGACCGGCGGGTCCGGCAGGGGGACGTGAACGGGGGTGCCCCGGGGGGAGCCGGGCGGGGTGGCGTCGTAGAGGTCGCTCTCGGCGTCACCCTCCTCTGCCTTCTCCGTCTCCCGGGGGCCGTGTTCCTCCTCGTGGCGGGTGAGGGGGTTTTCGGTGGTCTCCACCGACGGATCGACCACCGTGGTCTCCGCCGGGTCCGCGACCGTCTCCTCCGCCGGGGGCACGGTGGTCTCCTCGTCGGGAGCGACCGCGGTCTCCTCACCGGGGACCACGGCGGTCTCCTCACCGGAGGTGTCCACCGGTTTCGTGGACGCCTCCTCGGCCGGGGCCTCGCGGGTGTCCCTGCTCTCCGTGACCACCGGGGATTCCACCAGGGGCTCCACCGATTCCTCGACCGGTGTCTCCGTGACCTCTTCCGCGGGTTCCTCGACCGGCGTCTCCACCGGCTCCTCCACCGGGGGACCCTCTACCCCCGGCTCCTCCACCGCCGTCTCCGTGACCTCTTCCGCCGGTTCCTCCACCGGCGTTTCCGTCGGCCTCTCCGCCGTCCGCGGGTTGAGCGCGCGCAGGTCGCGCAGGGCGTCGACCATCTCCCGCATCGCCCGGTCCCTGGCCTCCTCCAGTTCGCGGTACCGCTCGTCCCGCTCCTGGTAGTCGATGCGCAGCGTGTCGTCGGCGAGGTCCGGGTCGACCCGGTTCACGAACTCGAACAGCTCCCCGCGCGCCTTGATATAGGCCGCGTCGGCCTTGGCGAAGGCCGCCTCCGCCTCCGCGTACCGGTCGATCTCCGGTGCGCCGGTGTCCAGCCCCCAGGCGCGCGCCCGGTCCTCGTCCACCCACCGCAGCACGGAGGAGTCGCTCTGGCTCCCCACGGGCGGGGTCCCAGGCTCGGCGGAGTTCTCCGCCCACACCAGCCACCGGGCCGGAACCCGCACCAGGAACATCCGCCTGGTCCCCGGCCCCTCGGCCAGCGCCCCCTCGCGCTGGCCGGACGACACCCCGTCCTTGGCCCCGCTCAGGGCCGCGTTGTCGGCGTCGAGGTTCTCCCGGAGGCGGTCCGCCGGGCGCGCGGTCTCCGTGACCTGGCCGCCCAGGCCGGCGTTCTGCGCCCGGTTCTCCGAGGTGTTCTGGGACCGGCGGACGCCCTCCTGGTCCGAGTCCCGGGCGCGGCTCTCGCTGCTCACCCCCTCGATCACGGCGCCGTCCGTGTTCAGCAGCGCCCGCGTCTTGACCACCGTGTCGCCGTACTCGGCGAGCACCGCGGCGTCCTGCGTGGCCTCGGGGGTCAGGGACAGCAGCAGCATCTCGTGCCGGCGGACGGTGATCCCGGCGGCCCGCTCCAGGTCCGTGATCCTCCGGTCCAGGAACCGGGCCGCAGCGTCGACCTCGGCGGGGTCCAGGAGGCCCGGGCCGCCCGTGCGCGTCCACCCGGCCAGGAGCGCGGCGTTGACCACCGCCGCGTCGAGCACGCCGCGGCCCTCCCCCTCGATCGCCACGGGCACGGAGTCGAGCCCCGCCGTGCCGTCCTGGTACCCGCGCCCGTCGCGCCCCCGGTGCAGGTCCGCCCAGTCGTCCGGGTACGTCTCGGTCCCGGTGTGGTCGAAGTTCGCGGGGGTGTACGGGGTCCCGGTCGGCGCGGAGCCGTTGCCGGGGCCGAGCGTCTCCAGGTAGGGGAGCGGGTAGACCGCCTGCGCCTGCCGGTCCAGGACCGACGTGGTGAAGACCTGGTCGCCGATGCGCAGGCTCGCGTCCACCCGGGTCGGCGTCGTGACCACGGCGAAGGGCGTGAACACGACCCGCTCCTGTGTCTCCTCGCGGGTCCGGTTCCGCGAGGAGGAGTCCTCCACCAGCGTCTGCTGCCGGTACGCGGGGGTGCCGCCGGCGCTGATCGCGCCGACCTGCCGACCCGTGGCGGGGTCCTCGCGGTTGCCGATGGGCGCAAGAAGGTCGATGCCGGCGCCGTGGCCGTACCCCCGGAACGTGGTCTCCTTCTCGGAGGAGGAGGTCGCCTTGATGTTGCGGTCGACGAACTCCATCTTCCCGCCGATCTGCTCCACGCGGGACCCCAGCGGGCGCAGGTCCAGGTCGAGGGTGGCCGTCCGCGACCGGCCGTTGACGAGCGTGTTCGCCGGGACCACGCGCACCTCGATGCCCGACAGGTGGGTCATCCCGCGGTTGAGGTCCGAGGTGACCGTCTCGATCAGGTCCTCGCGCGAGTGGGTGGTCAGCTCCCAGCCTCCCCGCCGCAGCCGCTGCTCCAGCTCGGAGACGAGGGAGGCGACCTGGACGGGGCGGGAGTCGTAGCCCTTCCCGGCCAGGTCCGGCTTGAGCACCATCTGCCGGTGCGGCCCCCGCGGCGGCGGGTGCGGGCTCTTGTGGACCCGGCCGTCCGGCCCCCAGGTCAGGTGGTCGTCGACGAGCCCCTCCGCGAAGACCCAGAGCGCGGGGACCATCACCTTCTGCGCGTCGCGGACCTGGGACGTCCACGCCGTGTGGTCGCCGGTCCCGGGAGACCGCGGGACGGAGAACAGGAAGTCGAAGTCCTTCTTGTGCTCGGTGGCCTGGAGGACGACGCCGTGGGTGACGAACTCGAAGGTGGAACCGGTGAACTTGACCTCCCGGCGGGTGCGGAAGGACACGGAGGTGGATTCGCCGCGCCCGTGGCCGTGGGGGGTGTACCGCAGCTCCACGCCCGGCTGGGCGATGGGCGCGGAGGAACCGCGCGGGGCCTGTTCCGCGGTCTCCGCGGTGGGCTGGGAGCTGAACACCCCCCGGGCGATCAGGACCGTGCTGAAGACCGAGTCCCGGGTCGTGCCGAACCCGTAGGAGATCTCCTTGACCTGGTTGGGCTCCATCACCGCGAACTCGCGTAGGACCACCGACGCGACGTGGGTGGGCACGTACCAGGTCACCGTGGTCGGCCGGGTCCGCCACGGGGCGATGCCGTCGTCGAGCTGCACCCGGAAGCGGGAGCCGCCGTCCCGCTGGATCCCCGGCGAGGCGGCCAGGGACTGCGGAGAGGTGTGGTTGGCGATGATCGCCGCCGCGCCCTCCCGGGAGGACGCGGCGCGGGAGAACGCCCAGTGGTCGCGGTCCAGGCTCGCGTAGGTGAGCGAGGAGACGGTGATGATCTCGGAGCCCCGGCGCATCAGGGCCGGGTTGAACGCCTGGACGCTGGAGAACAGCCCCGACAGGCGCCGCGCCCGGTCCGTCCGGTCGATCCGCAGCTCCGGCTCGGGGACGGGGGCACGGCGGCGGCCGCTCCGGCCGGCCGGAGCGTCGGTGGTCCGCTCTCCGGGCGGTGCCGTCTCCGTCGTCCGCCGGGTCCCGGTCCCCGAGGTCCCCGTGTCCGTGTTCCCCGGGTCCGGGACCCCCGTCCCCGTGTCGGTGTTCCCGGTGTTCGTGCTCCCCGGATCCGGGGTCGTGGCGTCAGCGGTGTCCGCGGCCTCCTCGGTGCCCTCCCCGCTCTCGGTGACGGTCTCCGGTCCCTGTCCGGCGGGAGGGGGGAGCAGGCCCAGGTTCTCACTGAGGAACGCCGAGGGGCCGCGGTCGAAGAGCCGCTCCGCCTGGGACGGCGGCAGCCTCCTGGGCGGCTCCGGGGCCTGCGCCGGGGGCGTGTCGAGGGTGAACCGCCGGCCGGTCCGCGGGGTGTGCAGCTCCACCCGGGCCCGCACCGGGTCCGGCATGCCGTCGCCGTCGCCGAAGAGCTGTCGCCCCATCCCCGTCCGGGACGGCGCCTCCCACCGCGAGGAGCGCGGCACCACGGAGTCGTCGGGTCCCATCCACGCCGAGAACTCCACGTCGGCGAACAGCACCCTGCTCCCGCTCTTGTCCTTGACGTTGGTCTCGGAGGCCGCCGAGACCCCGTACTCGCTCTGCTTGCGCGAGCGGAACTCGTTGGCGGCCCGGAAGTACACGCCCCCGGCCCGGGAGGGCGTGCCGAAGGAGTCGACGCCGGCGGAGATGCTGCGCAGGGTCACCCCCGTCCGGCCCTCGGCGGTGACCGATGTGACCTTGTCGGACTTGCGGCCGATGCCCGAGGACGCCCCTGTGGTGCTGCCGGTGTGCGAGGAGTCCAGCGGGGCGGTGGCCTCGGAGTAGCCGGTGACCCGGACCCGCGGCCACACCGAGATGTGGTCCGGCACGGTGAACCTGCGCTCGCGCATCTCGTTGCGGAACGGCAGGAACTTCGTCTCCACCAGCTTGATCTCGACCTGGCCGGACAGCCAGGCGTCCCGGTCGGCCCGGAAGGAGGAGGAGTTGACCTGGGCCAGGACCTTCTCGGTGTTCAGCTCGGCGGTTCTGCGGTTGCGCCGGTGGTTCCAGCCCGCATGCGAGCGCGCGGGCTCGGGGGTGCCGGGGACCGCCAGGTGCGGCAGCACCAGGCCGGGGTACTCCCGGTCGATCTCCGTCAGGAGCCTGTGCGCGAAGTCGCGGAAGAAGGACTGCGGGAGCTCCCCGTCCTCGGTGCGCACCTCCGACCCGTCGGCGTGGGTCACGTCGCGGACCAGCGCGTCGCCGAAGTGGGTCGGACCCCCCTCGCGGTCCAGGAAGGGGTCGCCCGTCCGCTCCAGGTCCTCCGTCTCGGGGCGCTCCCCGTTGAGGCGGCGGACGTCGTCGGCGGTGACGGCCTCCAGCGAGGACGCGTCGAAGTACGTGGGCTCGGCGTCCCCGTCGAGCCACACGGCGATCGTCCGCCGGGTCCGGTAGACGGCCGTGTCCGTGCTGTGGAACAGGTGGGCGTCCCACGTGTTGCCCGAACGCCCCCGGCCCTTGGACCACACCTGCTGGAAGCGCGTCTCGAAGTAGGGCGCGTCGACCCGGACCGCGTCGCCCGGGGTCCGGGTCACCATGCCGCCCGACACCGCCACGAAGAAGCCCTTGAGCCGGTTGGCGAGCACCGAGGCGCCGCGGGCGTAGCGGTCGGTGAACTTCATGTTGAAGTCCTTGGGGGTCTCCGGGACCAGCTCCATGGAGGTCGGCGGAGCCCAGATGGTCAGCAGGCGCGTCCCGCCCCCGGCGTCGGGGACGCGCACGGTCCGGGGCTCGTCCGTCATCGTGGGCAGCTGGGTCATGACGATGTCGTCGGCGAACACCTCCAGGACGCCGCGCCGGTCCAGCTCGCGGCGCAGGGCGCGCGACCCCGTCTTGGGGTGGGTCACCACCTTGGGCTCGTCGCTGCCCGGGCGCGGCCGGTGGAGCACCCGGCGGGTGTTGGAGCCCTCCCCGGGGGCCTCGAAGCCCAGGCGGTCGGCGACCCAGGAGTTGAGGCCGGTGGGCGCCTCGGCCGACTCGGGGGACCGCGTCCCCCACGTGGGCAGCAGGCCCCGCCACCGCGAGCGGCCCCCGCGCGGTGAGCCGGTGCCCTCGCCGGGGGTCTCGGTGCGGCGCGTGATGGACTCGATCGAGATCGGGTGGGAGTTGGCCAGGTAGCCGCCGTACTTCGTGGCGTCCGGCGCCGTGGTCGGCGGGTCTCCCTCGGCCGGGTCTCCCTCGGTTCGGGACCCGTCCTCGGACGCGGTGTCCTCCGCGGCCGTGGCCGGGGGACGGAAGGGGTCGGTGAACGTGATCCGCGGGGGGAGGTCGTCGCGCCGCTTCAACCCGCCCATGAGGACGAGTTCCACACCGTCGTCGAGCCGGGTCTCGGTCCGGACCGGGCCGAGGTCCATGCCGTCGGCCGGGTCGTTCCCGCCCGCCGTCTGCGGCGGGGGCGGCCGGTGCGGGGTCCACTCGGCGGTGAGGGTGCTGCTGTAGGTGGTCCCCTCGCCGGTCATCTCCGTGGTGAGGAGCCGTGTGTGGCCGCCGTCGCCGGACTGCTGCTGGATCGCCGAACCTCCGAAGGCGGAGGCCCGGAAGCCGACGGCCGGCGCGGGGAGCCCGCTGACGCCCAGCAGGTTGGCCTGGAAGGCCACGACCGGGCGGCGCGCGGAGCCGACCAGCCCCGACTCGCCCCGCGACTCCTGGGTCTGCATGTCGTGCAGGCCCTTGTACTTGGCCACCGGGGCGCCGCCCCGGTTCCGGCCGCCCTCGTGCCAGTCGTCGTCGGAGCGCAGCCGCAGCGTGAAAGCGGTGCCGTCGGCGGAGGTCTCGGTGACCCCGTCGCGGGAGAAGAAGTCGCGGGGGTCGGTGCCGAGCCTCGTGTGCAGGGAGGCGCGCACGTCCGCGGGCAGGTCCGGGCGCGTGTCCAGGACGGCGTCCGGGTCCACGCGGACGCCGTAGGACTCGATCCACCGCGACTCGATCAGGTAGTTGAGCCGCAGCGGGTCCGCGCCCTCCTCCGTGCCGTCCGATTCCTCGGTCGGGACCTCGGTGCGCACTTCCTCCTCCGCGGGCGGGGGCGGGGGTGGGGGAGGCTGCGGAACCCTGGTGACCTCCTCGGACTCCTCGGTACGGGTGTCCTCGGTCTCTTCGGTGCGGGTCTCCTCGGGCGGGGTGGTCCGGGCGACCTCGGAGTCCGTGCCCTCGTCCTTCGGCGGCGGGGATGGGGCCTTGGGGGGCTCCGTGGTCTCCCCAGGGGCCCGCGTGTCCGTGCCCTCCCCGCCCGGCGGCGGTGACGGGGCGCGTTCGTGTTCGTCGGCGGGTGCGGGATTCCGGGTGTCCGCTTCTCCACCCTGCGGCGGAGCCGGGGGTGTGAACGCGGTGTCGGACTCCCCGGGTTCCGGCGTGCTCTCCAGCCGAGGGGGCCGCCCCTCGACGTTCGGAACGGTGAGGGTGCCGCGATCGGGTCCCCCTCCGGTGCCCCCGGCCGTTTCCGCGGCGGGAGCCGACTCGGTGTCGATGGGTATGTACACCGGCTCGTCCGCGAACCGGACCCGCCGCTCGCGGCGGACGCCGTTCCGTTCCTGCTCCCTCGCCGTGTCGGAACGGCCGGGGTCGCGGGTCGTGTCCTCGGGGGCGGGGGACACGCCCGACGGGGTCAGCGAGCTGAAGAAGAGGTCCAGGTCCACCCCGCTCCCGCGCCGCTCCGGGGAGCCGACCGCAGCGGACGGCGGCGGGAAGCCCCCCGCCTCGTCCGGGTCCGTGAGGGGACCCTCCCGGCGGAACGGCCCGTCGCCGGAGGGGGTGCCGGGCGGCGTGCCGTTCCCGGTTTCCCCGTCCCTGGTCCCGCCCGCGGCCTGGGACGGGGGCGGCTCGGTCCGGTCGCCGGACACCGGGCCGCGTTCGCCCTCGGGGGACGCCGCGGCGGAGTCCCCCCGCGTATCGGGGGACTCCCCGGGAGGCGGGGCATGCCCGCCGGGGGGCGTGGTCGGCCCCTCCGGGGCCTGGGCGGAGGACTCGCCCCCGCCTGCGGCGGGGGTTTGGGCGCTTTCCTCCGGGGTGGTTTCGTGCTGGTCCTCCCGGGCGCTCCCGCCCTCTTCCTCTGGGGTGGTTTCGTGCTGGCCTTCTCGGGTTTCCCCGCTCTCTTCCTGCGGGGCGGTTTCGTGCTGGTCCTCCCGGGTGTCCCCGCCCTCTTCCTGCGGGGCGGTCTCGCGGTGATCCTCCCGGGTGCCCTTTTCCGCTTCCCGGTCGGTGGCGGCGCTGCCGCCCTCCTCCTCGGCGGGCGGGGGAGGGGGCGCGGTGGAGGTGTCGTCCTCCTGTGCGCCGGACTCCGCGGGCGCCTCCTCGGTGACACCGCTCTCGGCTGCGCCGCCCTCGTCGGCCGGACCGCGATCATCCCCCCGGCCGGAGCCGCTCTCCGACCCGCTCCCGGACAGGGGCGCGCCCGCGCCCGAGCCGGGCCCGGCACCGGCCGGCCCACGCCCGCTCCCGCCCTCCGTCACGGGCGCGGTCGTGTGCCGCGTGTCGGGACCGCGGCTCTCGGTGCGCGGCGACCGGTTCCCGTCGTCCGACCCCGACCCAGCCTCCGAAGCGCCCGGTTCGCCGGACCCGGGGGGACCGGCGGGGACGTTCCCGGTCTCCGACCGTTCCGACCGGCCGGACACCGACGCGCCGTCCTCGTCCCCGTCCTCGTTATCCGTGCCGTACCCGCCGTCCGTTCCGTATTCGGATCCGAGGTCGAACGACATGTCGTCGCCGCCTCCACCCCGCAGGTGCAGGACCGGCCCCTCACCGTTCCCGGACGAGGACCCCGGCCACCCGCCCCCTCCGGTCCCCGGCCCCGGAGCGAACGGCCGGTCGCCGGCGTCCTCCCCGTCCGGGCCGAGCCCGCGCGGCCCGGACCCGTCCGGCTCCGGGAGGTCCACCGGGGTGTTGTTGAGATTGCGCAGGTCGTCGAGGGCGTCGATGGCCCTGAGTCCGCCGGTCACGGCCAGGTCGTGCACGACCGAGGTGGCGGCGCCCGCCACCGCCGACATCCCCGACGCCTCCCACTGCTGCTCGGGGGAGAAGAGCAGGTTGGTCAGGCCCTCGCCCATGTAGCCCTCGAACGCGCCCGAGCCCGCGCCGATGCCCAGCGCGGTCAACCGGTCCCGCCACCGGGTCCCGAACTCGGCCACCGTGTCGGCGAAGGCGTTCGGGACGTCGCGGGCGAGGTGGTCCCGGGTGCTCTGCGGCAGCGGCGCGCCGCCCAGCACGTCGTCGAGCGCCGAGGTCGCACCCGGGGTGTTCCACGTCCGCAGCAGGGTCTCCGCGTACTCGCGGCCCAGCGCCCTGGCGGCGTCATCGCCCAGCTCGTCCCCGAAGTGGCGGGCGAACACGTTCCCCGCCCCGTCGATGAAGCGTTCTCCGTGCCCGATGCCGCTGCTCGCGGTGTTGGGCCGCTGCGCGGGCCCGGTGAACTCGTTGGAGTTGCGGGCGAACAGGGTCACCAGGTCCCGGTTGAACTCCGGGGTGATGCTCCCCGGCGGCCAGGTCACCGTGGGGCCGTCCTGCCCCGCCCCGTCGCGCCCGGGCCCCTCGCCCGGCGGCGGCCCCGGCGGGTCGTTCGGCGGCCCGGGCGGGCCGCCCGCGTCGTCGCGGACGTTCGGCGGCCCCGGCGGGCCGGAGCCCGTCCCGTCCGGAACCGTCTCGGGGACGTCCCGCAGCGGCGGCGGGTCCGGGGTCGGCTCCGGGCCCCGGCCGACGGGCCCGGACGGCGGCTCGGGGACGATGTCGCGGACCGGCGGCGGGACGGGGGGATCGGGGAGGTTGTTCCCGAAGAGGTCCGCCAGCTGCCTGCTGAGGAACAGGTCGGCGCCCATGGACAGGCCCGCGCCGAGCAGCCCCTCCACGAACGCGCCCGCGGCGGCCATCCGGGTGAGCTCCTTGTCCCACTCGTCCCGGTTGCCCTGGTCCATCTGGATGCGCTGGATGAGCAGGTCCATGGTGGTGCCGAACAGCTGGGCCACGAACAGGTGGCTCAGCAGGTTCCACACCAGCCAGTTGAGGATGCGGCGGATCGCCTGGCTGCGGATGAACCTGAACATCGAGATCCACGCGAGCGACGCCCCGAACGTGAACTTCGACATCGCGATCGCCCAGGCGATCTCCAGCGCCAGCTGGACGAGCTGGCCGATGATCATCCACTTGGCGTACTCGACCTGGTTGGCGGACTCCTTGGCGTACGCCCGGATCTCCCCGGCCAGTTTCGCGGCCTCGCCGACGTAGTCCCGTTGTCCCGCGGTGAACTGGGCGAGGGAGTTCTCGAAGTACTCGGTGGTGCGCCCGTCGAACGTCGACCGCACCTTGCGGCGCAGCACCACGATCAGCTCGGGCAGCTCGGTCGCCAGGATGTACTCGACCGTGGCGTACATGTCGGAGACGTCCCGCAACCGGTCCTCGTCCACGTTCGGCCACTCGGTGCCGGTGAGGCCGTAGAAGAGGTCGGCCAGTCCGTCGGGGATCTCCATCCCCATGCGCGTCCCCGCCCCCGATCCGTTCCGCCGCCGGTCGCCCGCCGCCGGGAGCCGCGGGGCCCGGCGGACGCGACGATCCTAGGGCGGGACGGAGCCCCGGAACGGGCCCCGTGCGGTCCTTTCCGGAGTGTTCGCCCGGCCGTCACCGGGCGCGCACCCGGCGCTGACCGGACGGCCGCGAACCCCTGGGGGACGGGTCATCCGGGCGCGGCGGACCGCCGCGCGCCGTGCCGGACCACTGCGCGCCGTGCCGGACCACTGCGCGCCGTGCCGGACCACTGTGCGCCGTGCCGGGCGGGACGGCGCCGAGGCGCCCGCCCGGCGGTGCGGCCCGTCCTGTCGGCCCAGCCCTGTTCCACCCCGTCCGGTCCTGCCCCGCCCGGCCCCGCCGATCCCACGGCGACCGGCCCCGCTGCGGGCCCGGGTCAGAGGTCCTCCGCGCCGAGGAACGCGCGCACCTCCGCCAGGAACCGGTCGTGGCACTCCACCTGCGCCCAGTGCCCGCAGTCCGGCACCGTGACCAGCCGCGCCCGCGGCATCAGCCGGGCGGCCCGCCGGGAGCCGCGCGGGTCCACCAGGGGGTCGTCCTCCCCGTGGAAGAACAGGGCGGGCACCCCGATCCGGTGCACCCGGCCGCTCAGGTCGTTGAGCATCCCGCGGCGTCCCACGGTGGCCCGGTTGTACCCCAGGTGCCCCAGCTGCGACCCGGGCCTGCGGATCAGGCGGGTGAACTCCTCCACCACCGGCGCCGGGATCGCCGACGGGTTCCGGACCACGGCCCGCACGGACATCTCGGGGAAGTACCGGTCGACCGCGCGCAGCACGGGCAGCACCAGCGGGTCGGGGGTGTGCACCGCCGCCCAGGCGCCCGCCTGCGTGAACCGGTCGCGCAGCCGCGGCACCAGCCCGGCGGGGGCGACCAGGACCAGCCCGGCGACCCGTTCCGGGTGCTCCAGGGCCAGGTTGAGCGCGATGTCCCCGCCCATGGACACCCCGGCCACGACCGCCCGCTCCACCCCCAGCGCGCCCATCGCCTCGTCCACGACCGCCGCCAGCTCCCGCGGGCCGCCCACCGGCCCGGCCTCCAGGCTGCCGCCCCACCCGGGCAGGTCCAGCGCCCACACCCGGCGGTCGGCGGACAGCGGCTCCAGCAGCCGGTACCAGGAGACCGCCGCGCCGTCCGGGCCGCTGCCGTGCAGCAGGACCAGGGGCGCAGGTCCGGGCCGCGCGCCGCCGGCCCGCAGCACCCGCAGGCGCCCGACCCCGACGTCCACGTACTCCTCCCGCGCCCCGGGCGGTACGAGGTGGTCCATGGCGGCTCCCTTCCGTCCGCCGCCCACCCTATGCACGCCGGCCCCCGACCGGTCGGAGGATTCCCGTACCGCCGGGCCCTCCCGTTGCCCGGACCCCGTTGCGCGGGCGCCCCCGAGGACACGAGAATGCCGGTGTCGCACGGTAACGGAGGCCACGCACACCATGACCGACCCCTCATCCGACGAACACCCGCCCCCCATCGACACCACGGCGGCCCACTCCGCCCGGGTCTGGAACTACTGGCTCGGCGGCAAGGACAACTACCCCGTGGACCGCGAGGTCGGCGACTACGTGCTCGCCGCCTACCCGGAGATGGTCGAGGCCGCCCGCGCCGACCGGGGCTTCCTCATCCGTGCGGTCACCCACATGGCCCGCGAGGAGGGCGTCCGCCAGTTCCTCGACGTCGGCACCGGCCTGCCCACCCACAACAACACCCACGAGGTCGCCCGGCGGGTGGACCCCGGCGCCGCCGTGGTCTACGTCGACAACGACCCCATGGTCCTGGCCCACGCCCGGGCGCTGCTCACCGGCGGCGCGGGCGACGTCCACTACGTCGACGCCGACCTGCGCGAACCGGACAAGGTGCTGGCCGCCGCCCGCGACCACCTGGACTTCACCCGCCCCATCGGCCTGACGATCCTGGGCACCATGGGGCACACCGAGGACACCGCCGAGGCCTACGCCCTCACCCGCGCCTACATCGACGCCCTGCCCCCGGGGAGCTTCTTCGCCCTGTGCGACGGCACCGACACCAGCGAACCGATGGTGGAGGCGGCCCGCCGGTGGAACGACACCGCCGCGCTGCCCTACCACCTGCGCACCCCGCAGGAGATCGCCGGGTTCTTCGCGGGGCTCGAACTCGTGGAACCGGGTGTGGTCTCGGCGTCGCTGTGGCGGCCTGACGGGACCGAGGTGGGCGACCCCGCCCACGTGGACCAGTACTGCGGGCTGGCCCGCAAGCCCTGACCCCAGGCCGGCGGCGGCCCGCGGCCTGCGGCCGACGGGTTCCGGCCCCCGGCTGCCGGCGGCCCCGGTCCTCGGTCCGCGGCTCGCGGTCCCCGGCCGGCGGGCTCCGGCCCTCCGAGACCGGCGGCGGGCGGCCCCCGGACGGACGCGCGCAGGCGGTTCCGGGCCGCCGCCCCCGAGGCCCCGCGACCCGCCCCGGAACCGGTCCCGTCACCGGCCCCTTGCCTTCCGCACCCCCGCCACCGGCACTCGTGACACAGCGGTGACGGCCCGTTCAGCAGGGGTATCCCCCCGGGTCACCCCGGTCGGGCACGATGTTCGCCTTCCCCCGCACACCGTGAAAGCGAGCACCCGTGCCCTCTCCCACCTCCCCCGAGGGGACCGGCCCGGCCCGGCCCGTCCAGGTCGGCACCGGCGGGCACCGGCCCGGCATCGAGGGCCTGCGCGCCGTGGCCGTGCTCCTGGTCGCCGCCTACCACATCTGGTTCGGCCGGGTCTCCGGCGGCGTCGACGTGTTCCTCATGCTCACGGGCCTGCTCGTCACCGCCTCCCTGCTGCGCGCCGCCACCGGCCCGGGCATCCGCTACGGCGCGTTCCTCGCCCGGCTGGCCGCCCGCCTGCTGCCGACCGCGGCCCTGGTCGTCCTGTTCACCCTGGCCGGGACCTGGCTGTTCCTGCCCCGGTCGCAGTGGAGCGAGGCGCCCGGGGGAGCGGTCGCCGCCCTGCTCGGCCACACCAACTGGCGCCTGGCCCTGGACTCGGTGGACTACCTGGCCCGCACCGGCGTCCCCGACCCCTTCCAGCACTTCTGGTCGCTGTCGGTGCAGTGGCAGTTCTACCTGCTGTGGCCCGCCCTCATCGCGGGAGCGGTGCTGCTCGCCCGGCGCGGGGGGCGCGACCCGCGCCGGCCGCTGTTCTGGGCGCTGGCGGCGGTGTTCGCGCTCTCCCTGGCCTACTCGGTGGTGACGACCCGCACCGACCAGCCGTGGGCGTACTTCGACACCGGGGCCCGGCTGTGGGAGCTCGCGCTCGGCGGGCTGGTGGCCCTGCTGCTGCCGGCCCTGCGACCCGGGCGCACCGCCCGGCTGCTCCTGGGCTGGGGCGGGCTGGCGGCGCTGGTGCTGTGCGGGGCGCTGCTCCAGGTGTCCACGGCGTTCCCGGGCTTCGCCGCGCTGTGGCCCACCCTGGCGGCCGCGGCCGTCATCGCCGCGGGGGCGCCCGCGGGCGAGGCCGTCGGCGTCGACCGGCTGCTCTCCTCCCGGCCGCTGCGCTACCTCGGCTCCATCTCCTACGCCCTGTACCTGTGGCACTGGCCGATCCTCGTCTTCTACCTGGCCGCCACCGACCGCGACCTGGCCACCCCGCAGGGCGGGGCGGCCGTCCTGGCGGTGTCGCTGCTGGCCGCCGCCGCGACCACCCCGCTCGCCGACCGGCTCGCCGGGCTCGGGCGCGGCGCGGGCCGCCGGGCGGTGCTGCGCGGCACCGCCGTGGCCCTGGCCTGCCTCCTCCCGGCCCTGGGCGCGGCGGGCGCCTGGGCACAGGCCCAGGAGGCCGAACGCGCCCGCTGGGACGCCCTGCTCGCCGACGGCGGCGGCTACCCGGGCGCCGCCGCCACCGACGGCGGCGCGGCGGCACCGGACCTGCCGGTCTACCCGCCGGTGTCCCTGGCCGCCGAGGACGCCCCGGTCACCTACGCCGACGGGTGCAACCAGACCACCATGGACTCCGAGGTCATCGTCTGCGACTACGGGCCCGACCACGCGGAACGCACCATCGCGCTGGTGGGCGGCTCGCACGCCGCGCACTGGTTCCCGGCCCTGGAGGCCATCGCCGTCGAGAACGACTGGCGGCTGCTCAACATCGTCAAGGGCGCCTGCCTGTTCACCGACGCCCCGCAGGTCTACAAGGGCGAGCCCTACACCTCCTGCGCCGAGTGGAACCGGGGGGTGATGGCGGAGCTGGAGCGGCTGCGGCCCGACACGGTCTTCACCACCGGCACCACCACCAGCCTGGACGCCTCCGCCGGGTTCGGCGATGAGCAGATCGTGGACGGGTACGTGGAGCGCTGGCGCGAACTGGGGGAGTGGGGCATCGAGGTGGTCGCGGTGCGCGACACCCCCAGGTTCGGGTTCGACGTGCCCGGCTGCCTGGCCGAGGCGGACCCCGCCGACCCGGACGCCTGCACCACCGAACCGGAGCGGTCCCTGGCACCGGTCTCCCCGCTGGCGGAGGCCGCCCTGCCCGCGAACGTGACGGTGCTGGACCTGACCGACCTGTTCTGCGACGCGGACGTGTGCCGCCCGGTGATCGGCAACGTGCTCGTGTACTGGGACGGCAGCCACATCGGCTCCACCTTCATGCGCACCCTCGCCCCGGAGCTCGAACGCCGCTGGCTCCTCGCCGAACGCCGCTGACGACCGGGACGGCCGCCCGACCGCGGATGAACACTCGCCGAACACCGGGGGTCCGGTACGGGTCCGAGGGCTCTGAAGGCTCGGAAACGCTCCCTTTTCCTTCCGGATTCCACGGGGCTCCAAACCTCTGATCCGCGACCGGACAAGGACATCTCGTTTTTCAGGTCGCCTGCTTCACCAAAGGTGCACCGTGTGCGCATTGGGACACAGTTCTTGTGATCTGGGACACGATTCCCTCGGGTGTCCCTGGTTGCTAATGTCCCGTTCCGTCTCAGGACGACCGCCACCGGTCGCGCCCGTATGGCGCGGCACCCCTGCTCGGTGATCCCCCGACCCTGGGACTGAGAAAGAGCCCTGCCATGTCCCGCCGTGCTCGGGTGTGGGGTGCCGCCGTGCCGGCCCTCGCGCTCCTGCTCCCCGTCCTGTCCACCCCCGCCCACGCGGAGCAGGAATCGGCCACCGACACCCCGGCCGTCTCCACCACCGGGCTGATCGACGACCAGACGGCCCTCACCCTGGCCGCCGAGACCGGAGAACCGGTCGAGATCACCGCGGCCACCACCGAGACCACCCGGCACCTGGCCAACCCCGACGGCAGCTTCACCATGGAGCAGAACGCCCTCCCGGTGCGGGTCCGCGACGAGGGCGGCTGGACACCCGTCGACACCGACCTGGTGGCCGGCGCCGACGGCGCACTGCGCCCCAAGGCCGCGGTCGCCGACATCGTCTTCTCCGGGGGAGGCGAGCGGGAACTGGTGAGCATCGGCCTGGGCTCGAAGAGCGTCGCCCTGGGCTGGTACGAGGACCTTCCCGAACCGGTCGTCGAAGGCGACCAGGCCACCTACCCCGACGTGCTCCCCGACGTCGACCTCGTCCTGACCGCAGGAGTGGACGGCTTCGGTCAGGTCCTGGTCGTGCACACCCCCGAGGCCGCGCAGCACCCCGACCTGGCCGAACTCCAGCTGGCCCTGTCCACCGAGGGCGTCACCGTCCACCAGGGCGAGAACGGCAACCTCGACGCCGTCGGCGACCAGGGCGGCGAGAGTGTGTTCACCGCCGTGGCCCCGGCCATGTGGGACTCCGCCGGCGTCGAGGAGACCGGCGAGGACCCCACCCTGATGGCTCCCGCCTCGGCCCGCACCGAACTCCTCGACGTCGACGTCACCCCCGACGCCATCCGCCTGGTCCCCGACCAGGCCATGCTCACGGACGAGGCCACCGAGTACCCGGTCTACATCGACCCGTCGGTCGCGGTCAGCCGGGTCGGCCGCGCCTACGTCGACGCCAAGTACCCCAACCAGTCGTACTGGAACTACCCGACCTCGCACGACCCCGGCGTGGGGTACGAACCCCAGGACGGCACCACCAAGCGCGCCTTCTGGCGGTTCTCCATCGACTCGCGCACGGTCAACGCGACCATCACCGACGTCACGTTCCGCGCCAAGGTCACCCACGCCTACGGCTGCGGCGACGCCAAGGTGGAGCTGTGGCGCACCGACGCCATCACCTCCTCCACCACGTGGAACTCCCAGACCTCCGACTGGCGCCTGAAGCTCGACACCAGGACCATCAACGCGGGCCGCTCGACCTGCCCGGGCGGCGCCTCCCCGACGGTGGAGTTCGACGCGACCGCCGGGTACGTGTGGAGCCGCGACGCAGGGAACCAGACCACGACCCTGGGCCTGCGCGGCAACGAGACCAGGTCGTCGAGCAACTACGACTGGCGGCGCTTCGACTACAACCCCACGTTGCAGGTCGACTACAACAACCCGCCCGAGGTGCCCGTCCAGATCTCGGACTCCCACGGCGGTGCCTGCTCCCCCGACCCGGCCAAACCGCGGCTGATCAACGAGACCCGGCCCACGTTCACCGCCTACGTCCGCGACCGCGACTCCACCTCGGCCAGCCGGCAGAAGGTCAAGACCAGCTTCGGCTGGTGGGTGGACGGCTCCCAGCTGGGCCGGGTGGACAGCCCCTCCACCGACGTGGCCGTATGGAACTCCGGCTCCTTCCAGTCGGCCCGCGCCACCGACCTGCCCGAGAACGTGCTGATCGCCTATCGCGCGCGGGCCCACGACGGCACCTCGTGGTCGGGCTGGTCCCCCTACTGCTACCTGACGGTCAACACCTCGCGCCCCGACCAGGGGCCGGCGGTGACCTCGACCGACTACCCGACCGGAGACGCCTTCCACGGCTCCCCGGGGCTGCCGGGCGAGTTCACGTTCAGCAACAACGGGGTGGACACGGCCGAGGAGTACCACTACGGGTTCAACGACGACTCCTGCACCACCAAGGTGACCCCGTCGACCCGGGGCGGATCGGTCACGGTGACCCTCACGCCCAGGCAGGAGGGGCCGAACTGGATCTACGCCCGCACGGTGGACGGCTTCGGGAACTCCTCCGACTGCGTGCTGGTGTACTCGTTCCTGGTTGCGCCGCCCAGTGATCCGGTCGCCCACATCGGCTTCGACGAGGGCCAGGGGAACCGCGCCGCCGACATCATCGATCCCGACCGCGGTGCCACGCTCTCCGACGGTGTCGACTGGGTGCGCGGCCGCGTCGGGACCACCGAGAACCCCGGCTCCAACCCGTCTCCGCGCATGACCGGCACGGCTGTGCACACCAGTGGCTACACCGCAGGCGATCCCGGCCCCTACGACCAGATCAACGCTGACTACCCGGCTGTGGACACCTCCGGAACGTTCTCCGTTGCAGCCTGGGTCAAGCTGGACCGCGCCTATGCCCACCACACGGCGGTGGCCCAGGAGGGTGCACAGCAGAGCGCCTTCCACATCGGCTACCAGGGCAACACCGGCCAGTGGGTGTTCAAGATGTCGCCGGAGGACGAGTACTGGGACGGATCGCGCCCCTGGGCCACGATCATGTCCTCCCAGCCCGCCGAGATCGGCGTGTGGACGCACCTGCTGGGCACCTACGACTCCCAGACCCGGAAACTCACCCTGTACGTCGACGGGATCAAGCAGGGCGAGGCCACCCATACCGGCGCCTGGAACGCCACCGGACCCCTGACAGTGGGCCGGGGCCTGTTCCAGGGTGTCGGCAACTACTACTGGCCCGGTTCCATCGACGATGTCCGGGTGTGGGACCGCATGGTCTACGACCAGGCCGTGTCCGATCGCGAGTTCGAGAACGAGGTATGGCGTCTGGCCAACCGGCCCGTCGCCCCGGAGGGCCGCTGGCAGTTGGACGAGTACGACGGGACGCACGTGGTCGACTCCACCGACGGCGGGCGGGACGCCACCTTGCAGGGCGACCCGCTCACCGCGTGGAACCTCGCGGAGAACGGCGTCACCGCCTCACCGGGCGTGCGGCTCAACGGCACCGACGAGTACATCGCCACCACTGATCCGGTGCTGCGCACCGACCGCAGTTTCAGCGTCGCGACATGGGTACGTCTGGACGAGACCGGCGGGACCATTGATGCCACAGCCCTGGCCCAGTCCGGGCCCACCGGCAGTGCTTTCCGCCTCGGTTACCACGGTTCAGACGGCCGATGGGCGTTCACTCTGACGTCCAACGGCGGTTCGGGCGCCGGTACCACCACGATCTCCGCCACCCCGGCCCGGCTGGGGGAGTGGACCCATCTGGTGGCCGTCTACGACCACACCCGCAAGGAGATGGTCCTGTACGTCAACGGGCTCGAAGAGGCTCGGACGGCCGTCACCCACGCCTGGCACGCCGCAGGCCCGGTGCATGTCGGCGCGGGTCGGCAACAAGGTTCGATCTCTCATTACTGGCCTGGCGACATTGACGACGTCCACGCCTACCAAGGTGTTCTGAACGAACGGGACAGGGACCGGGTGTACATGGGCGAGTTCCCCAACATCCAGATCTGAGTTCTCGCCTGCACCACCCCCTTCACCCCCTGTGACCGCTCCCCGCGCCTTCATCGCGCGGGGAGCAGAAGGAAACGGACAACGCTGTGACCCCGCACGGTGAATCCCCCGCCCGCCCCGGTCGGATCCGCAAGGGCCTGACCTACATCACCGCCCTCGTCGTGGTGGCCGGGTTGCTCAACGCCCTCCCGGCCTCCGCCGTGGCGTACAACCCCCGCCCCGAAGTCGAGGACGTTCCCTCGGTGGAGGGTTCGGACCTGGTCTCCGCCGCCATCGCGCAGGACAACGCGGTGGCCGAGGCCGCGGTCACGAAGCCGGAGGAGGTCGACTGGCCCGAGGGAGCCTCCGTTGAGGTCGATCTGACGGGGGACCGTGCGCGCACGTTCGCCGTCCAGGAGGACTCGCCTATCACGGTCACCGCACTACCGGGGGAGGAGCTCTCCGACTGGGAGGTGCCCGAGCACTGGGAGGAGTTCGCACCCGAAGAGGGATCGGCACCCGAAGAGGAGGCAGAGCCCGAGCCCACCACACCGGACACCGGTGAAGAGGAGGGAGACAGCACCGAGTCCGATGCCGACTCACCGGTCCGGGATGGCAACGGCGACGGTGACACGGAGCCGTCCCCGAGCGCGGAACCCTCGCCCACACGTGAGGACAACCGCCGCGAGCCAACCGGGCCGGAGGAATCCGAGCCCGCCCTGGACCCCACCCTGGAGCCCGAACCGGTCGAGGCGGTCCAGGTCGAGGTCCTGGACCGCGAGACGACAGAAGAAGTCGGCGTCAACGGCCTGCTGGTGCACGTCACCCGCACCGATGACTCCGCCTCCCTGGCCCCGGTGCGGATGGACGTCGACTACTCCGAGTTCGCCGCCGCATTCGGTGGTGACTACGCCTCCCGCCTGCGCGTCGTCGAACTCGACCCCTGCGTGCTCGACGACTCCTGCGCCGCCGACGACACCGTCGCCTTCGATTCCCCCGAACTGCTCGACAACAACGTCGGCGAGCAGAACCTGTCCGCGGTGGTCACCGCAGCTCCGGCCCAGGGAGCCCTGTTCGCTCTGGCCGCGGCCCCGGCCGGTGGCAACGGCGACTACGGCGCCACCCAGCTGTCGGCGTCGTCGACCTGGAACGTCAACGCCCAGGCCGGCGACTTCTCCTGGTCCTACGGTCTGAATGTGCCCCCGGCCCCCAGCCGGCTCGCCCCCTCACTGGGCCTGAGCTACTCCTCCGGCGGTGTCGACGGGCGGATCGCCACCTCCAACAACCAGACCTCCTGGATCGGCGACGGCTTCGCCTACGCCCCCGGATCGATCGAGCGCCGCTACGCCGCCTGTTCGGACTCCGGCCACGACACCGGCGACCTGTGCTGGAACACCGACAACGTCACCCTGTCCATGAGCGGTCACTCCGGTGCCCTCGTCAAACACGAGGATGGCAGCTACCGGCTCTCCAACGACGACGGAACCAAGGTCGAACGCCTCACCGGTGCCACCAACGGTGCCCATGAGGGTGAGTACTGGAAGGTCACCACCCCCGACGGCACCCAGTACTTCTTCGGTCGCAACCGGCTGCCCGGCTGGTCCAGCGGCGACCCCGAGACGAAGTCGGCGCAGACCATGCCGGTCTACGCCGCCGAATCCGGTCAGCCGTGCTACGACTCGACCTTCGCCGACTCCTGGTGCCAGCAGGCCTACAAGTGGAACCTCGACTACGTCGTCGACGTGCACGGCAACGTCATGACGTTCTACTACACGGCCGAGACCAACAACTACGGACGCAACCTCACCGGTACCGCCACCCCGTACGTGCGGGCGGCCAACATCGCCCGCATCGAGTACGGGCTGCGCAGCGACGATGTGTACGCCACCGCCCCGGCCCGGGTGGTGTTCTCGACCTCCGAGCGCTGCCTGCCCACCGACTCCTTCGACTGCGCCGCCGACAAGCGCACCTCTGGCGATGCCGAGCACTGGCCCGACGTCCCCTTGGACCTGGACTGCAAGTCTGGGACCTCCTGCACCGGCCGCCACACTCCCACCTTCTGGTCCACCAAGAAGCTGGACGCGATCACCACCCAGATCCGCCAGAACGGCGAGTACACCAAGGTCGACACCTGGGCGTTCGATCACTCCTTCCCCGAAGCCGGGGACGGCACCGGCCCCACCCTGTGGCTGGACTCCATCGAGCACACCGGCCATGTGGGCGGCACCGCCACCCTGCCCAAGGTGACCTTCGCGGGCACCCAGCTGCCCAACCGCGTCGACGCCACCGACGACGACATCGCCCCGATGCTGCGCTGGCGCATCACCTCGATCTACAGCGAGACCGGCGGCCACCTCGACATCACCTACTCCGAACCGGAGTGCCGACCGGGCCAGACGCCGAAGCCGCACGAGAACAACAAACGGTGCTATCCGGTCAAGTGGACCCCCGAGGGCGGGGTGGAGCTGACCGACTGGTTCCACAAGTACGTCGTCACCCAGATCAACGAACTCGACCTGGTCAGCGACCAGCCCGCGATGACCACCACGTACGACTATGTGGGAACACCGGCCTGGCGGTACACCGAGGCCGACGGGATGGTCAAGGACAAGTACCGCACCTGGGCGGACTGGCGCGGCTACGACCGGGTCATCATCCGCACCGGACGCGGTGAGGACCCCATCACCGAGGCCGAGTACCTGTACTTCCAGGGCATGGACGGCGACAGGCTGCCCGACGGCGGCGAACGCGAGGTCTCGGTCACCGACTCCCGGGGCGTCGAGCACACCGACCACAAGGAGCTCAACGGCACCCTGCGGGAGATCATCGTCCGCAACGGCCCGGGCGGCGAGGAGGTCTCCCGGGAGATCACCACCCCGTGGCTGAAGAAGACCGCGGAGGTCACCCACTCCTGGGGATCGCAGTCCGCGCACATGATCCGGACCGAGCAGGCGATCACGTTCAGCCGTAAGTCCGACGGCACCTGGTTCCAGACCCGCGTCGACAACACCATCAACGACCAGGGGTTGATCACCCAGGTCAGGAACCATGGCGACGTCGACGTCGCCGGCGACGAGAAGTGCGTCAACACCACCTACGTCAGCAATACCGACAAGTGGATCCTCAACCTGGTCTCGCGCACCGAGACCCTGGGAGCCGACTGCAGCGCCACCCCGCAGCGGCCGCGGGATGTCATCACCGACGAACGCGTCTCCTACGACGGTGGAGCCCACGGAGCGGCCCCGACCCACGGTCTTCCGACCCGCACCGAGAAGCTCGACTCCTACGCAGACGGAGCACCGGTCTACCAGACCGTCTCCCAGGCCGCCTTCGACGAACGCGGCAACACCGTCTCCCAGACCGACGCCAACGGCGGGGTGACCACCACCGACTACACCTTCACCCCTGAGGGGCTGCCCAGCGGCTCCACCGAGACCAACTCCCTGGGGCACACCACGACCACCCTGGTCGATCCCGCGCGCGGTGTTCCTCTGTCGGAGACCGACGCCAACGGCCGCACCATGAACATGGCCTACGACCCGTTGGGCCGTCTCACCTCCGTGTGGCTGCCCGACCGGGTCCGGGACGTCGACGCCCCCACCACCAAGTTCGAGTACCACATCCGCCAGGACGCGCCCACCTCGATCGTCACCCATGCCCTCAACGCCCAGGGCGGTTACACGACGAGCTACGAGATCTTCGACGCGTTCTTGCGGCCCCGGCAGACACAGGCCCCGGCCGTCGACGGCGGGCGGTTGATCACGGACACCTTCCACGACAGCCTCGGTCAAGTCGTCAAAAGCCGGTCCAGTTACTTCAACGAGGCCGATCCCTCCGACACCTTGTTCGTCGTCGCCAACGACGCGCACATTCCCCGGCAGAGCGAAACGGTCTATGACGGAGCCGGACGTACCACCGATGTCCTCTTCGTCGCCTTCGGCGAGGAGCGCTGGCGCACCACCACCGAAGAACACGCCGACCTCATCCGCGTAACCCCGCCCGAAGGCGGCGTTCCCACGACCTCACTTCACGACGCACACGGCCGCCTGGTCGAGGCCCGCACCCACCATGGGGCCACTCCGACCGGTGCTTACGACGCCATCACCTACACGTATGACCGGGCCGACCGGTTGGAGACGGTCACCGACCCCAAGGGCAACACCTGGACCAACACCTACGATCTGCGTGGCCGCCTGATCGAGACCGACGACCCGGTCGCCGGGGTCACCACGATGACCTACGACGAGCTCGACCAGATGGTCACCAAGACCGACGCACGCGGTGAGACACTGGCCTACGTCTACGACTCGGTGGGCCGCCAGACCGAGCTGCGCGACGACACCCCCGAGGGGGCGCTGCGGGCCTCATGGGTGTACGACACGCTGGTCAAGGGTCACCTGACCTCGTCCACCCGGTACGTCGATGGCAACGCTTACACCTCACGTGTCGTCTCCTACGACACGTTCTACCGGCCCGCCACGACCGAGGTCCTCATCCCCTCCAGTGAGATCGGGCTGGCCGGGCGTTACCGGTTCGTCACCCGCTACAACCTCGACGGTACCGTCAAGTCCCAGACCTATCCGGCCGCGGGCGGCCTGGGCCAGGAGACCTTCACCTACACCTACAACGACCTGGGCCTGCCGCTCACCGCAGGCGGCTACGACGAAGTCGTCACCGACGCCGTCTACAACCAGCTCGGCGAGTTGCGCCAGATCGAACTGGACACAGATCAGACCAGCACACACGCCACGTGGATGACGCGCTACTTCGATCAGGCCACCGGCCGCCTGCAGCGCAGCACCCTGGTGCCCGAGCTCGGGGTGAGCGGGTCGCTCGCCGACCGGCACTACGCCTACGACGACGCGGGCAACGTTCTCAACCTGCGCAACGAGCCCACTGCCGCCCACCTCCAGTCGGACGTGCAGTGCTTCGAATACGACCACATGCGGCGCATGACCGACGTGTGGACACCCGACGCCACGGGTGAGAGCGCCTGCCAGACCGCACCGTCGGAGGACGACCTGGGCGGGGCGTCCCCGTACTGGCACTCCTACACCTACGACACCCTGGGCAACCGCACCACCGAGACCCGCCACGACGCGGTCGGCGACACGGTGCGCACCTACACCCATGGTGACACTGCGGGACTGCGGCCGCAGGCGCTGACCCAGGTGGAGGAGTCCGGGCCGGCCGGGACCGCACTGGAGACCTACGGCTACGACGCCTCCGGCAACATGACCCAGCGGACCACACCCTCTCGGGACCAGGAACTGCAATGGGACGCCGAGGGCAAACTGTCCTCGGTGACCGAGGAGGACGGGTCGGTCACCTCCTACGTCTACGACGCCGACGGCGGTCGTCTGATCCGGCACGCACCGGACGCCTCGACCCTGTACCTGCCGGGCATGGAGCTGCGACTGGACAGGACCTCGCTGATCAAGGAGGCCACCCGCTTCTACAGCTTCGCCGGTGAAGGCGTGGCGGTCCGCAACAACGACGCCACCTTGTCCTGGATCAGCTCCGATACCCATGGCACCGGCCAGATCGCGATCAACGCCCGCACGGGCGAGGAGACGCACCGGTACATGACGGTGTTCGGCCAGGACCGGATGGCGCAGGGGGACTGGCCCTCGGAGAAGGGCTTTGTCGGCGGCACCATCGACGAGTCCACCGGGCTGACCCAGGTGGGCGCCCGAGCCTATGACGCGTCGCTGGGACGGTTCATCTCGGTGGATCCGATCATGGACGTCACCGACCACCAGCAGATGCACGGCTACATCTATGCCAACAACAATCCGGCCACCTACAACGACTCCAGCGGCCTGAAGTGGGAGCTGCACGTTGAGATCGGGCCTGGCACGACGCACGTCTACACCGGTGCCAAGCGCAACGGCAAGAGGTACTGGCTCAACCAGACCACTGGTACCGCCTACCGGTACACGGGCGGGACGGTGGTCAAGCAGCAGTGGTACACGCCCACGGTCCGCCGGCCCAACCCGCGCCATGAGGCGTACCGGGCCGAGTACCACGCGATGCAGGAGAAGATCGAGGCCGAGAAGAAGCTGATCAAGGCCGCGACGGCGTTGGCGGAACTGGTCGCCGACGAGCTGGGGATCACCGCGGGCCTGGAGTGTTTTACCACGGGTGACCTGGGTGCGTGTGGTGAGACGGCACTCAATATCGCGACGATGTTCGTGGGCGGCCTGGCCGGCAAGATCGCGATCAAGTACGGCCTGAGATGGGGCAAAGCGGCTGAGCTCGGCCGCAAGATCGCCAAACTTGGCGGCGATCTCATCGACGGAATCCAAGAATGGGCGGGTGCCAAGAAGAAAATCGAAAGAATTTGTTCTGATAATAGCTTTGTTCCCGGTACTCACGTGGTGATGGCTAACGGGTCGACCAAACCGATCGAAGAGGTAGAGCTCGGTGACAGGGTCTTGGCCACCGATCCGGAGACCGGAGAACAGACCGCTCGCACGGTGTTGGCCACGATCATCGGTTCGGGTTCCAAGGTCTTGGTGGAGATCACCATCGACCCCACCACCGAGCGCGACGCCCCCGAACGTGAGACCGTCTCCGAAAGGGTGGTTGAGGTCGACACTGAGGGGGCGGGCATCCCGGGTCCGGTAGCAGCCGGTGACGTTATCGTCGCGACTGACGAACACCCCTTCTGGGTCCCGGAACTGAAGACATGGGTCGACGCCATCGACCTTGCCCCAGGCATGTGGTTGCAGACTTCCGCCGGCACCTGGGTCCAGATCAACGCAGTCCAGACCTGGTCCCAACCTGCCACGGTCCATAACCTGACGGTCCAGGGTGTTCACACCTACCATGTGGCCACGGGGGCGCTCGACGTCCTCAACCACAACTGTGGTGATGTCTACCGGAGTGACACGCGTGAACCTAGTGAGATTTTTGACGAGGGATTCAAGCCTAAAGGTGACAACATGAACCTTGAGGAGCATGTTGCTGGCATTTCAGGGGTCTATACGGCTGAGTCTGGTTACGTTGCTACCACTACAATTAAGTCTCATGCCTTGAGTCGCAGGGGTCACACATATGTAATTGATTCCAGGGGTGCCAGTGGTGGGGTGGATGTAAATCAAGCCTTGCCGGGCAATAGATACGCGAATGAGTTTGAAGTGGCGATTCCAAGAGTCGTTGAATCCTGCCATATTCGTGGGTGCTGGCAGGAAACAACTGGCAACTGGATTCCCAATCCAAATTATGGCAAGTGATCCCGTGGAGTCTTTTTGTCTGGTTGCCATTGGTTCCAATCGCGACTTTGTTCGGGTTTTTTTGGAAATCCTTGAAGGTGAAAAAATTGGGCTTCGCATGAAGCTCGAAGGGCAAGATTGGAGACTTTTTCCTGGGGGGAACCTCTTTAAGTGTTTGGTGGATGTGCGGATGGTCTTGGAGGAGGGCGGTTTTCTGCTGTGCTGCCAAGGGGCCAGGCCAGATGTTTTTCCCTCTGGTATGCAGCAGCAAATGGATCTTGGCAGATTTGCATATATTCTTTCTGTGGGCAAAGAGAGGGGGAGGGGTGTGGTTGATATATTTGCTGAAGCCGAGGCTCGAGAAGTTGTTTCTGTTGAGGAGCAGAGGTTGGCTGTCTATAAATTCTTTGGCTTGCCAAGTTAGCGTCGCAATTGTATTTTTGGTATCGGTCTGAATTTGTGATTGTTTCATTCTCGGTGCGTGGAGTTGTTGGCGCTGGTCGGCGAAGACCGATTACGTTCAGCGGGCGAGTGAACGTCTCATACGACACTCACCGGATTAGGTCGGGCATCGTGTCCTGCCTAACCAGCCCAAGAACACTAAGGCGAGAGCATGCAACACAGCCAGATTGTCGAGGTCATGGCCGCAGCGGACCTTGCAGGCATCCACGCTTAACGACACGTGGCGTGTCGGGATCGTCTCTCCGGACCTTGTTGCCGGGGATGAGACTGGGTGTGAGGGTGGTGGTCATGTCTGGGGCCGGTTCGGTGTTCAAGCGGTGTGGGTGCCGTACTCCTGGTGTGGGTGAGAGGACGTTTCCGCGGCCGAGGGGACGAGGTCGCAGGAGATTGTCGCCATAGACCTAATCGGCAGTGATTTCAACGAAGGACAGTAGGGGGTTGTCGGTGGGCCCGTTCGACGAGTTCGATACCGATCTCCTGATGGTGGACATCTCCGTCACCTTCTCCTGGTTGGTATGGGGCAAGCTGGACCGCGTTGGCGCGGATCACATTGTGGGCTGCCCAGAAGGGTGCCCGGCAGAGTGCCTTGTCCCTCGGCTATGACGACGACAGGGGCCGGTAGGTGTTCGGGAGGTCCCCGGAGAACGAGTACTGAGACGGAGCGCGCTCATGGGCGTCGGCCTTTTCGTTTGAAGCCGTCGAAGTGGAGATGTGGACCCACCTCGTGGGGGTCTACGACCACACCCGCAGGGAGATGATCCTGTACGTCAACGGCCTCGAGGAGGCCCGGGCGAGTGTGCACCACGCGTGGCACGCCGAAGGCGGACTGCGCATCGGCGGAGCCCGGTACCAGGGTGCGGACGGCCGCCACTGGACCGGCGATATCGACGACGTCCACGTCTACCAGGGTGTTCTGAGCGAGCGGGACAGGGACCGCGTGTACATGGGGGAGTTCCCCAACATCCAGATCTGACCCCTCCGCAGGTTGCACATCTCCCGGCCCCCTGTGACCGTCGCCGTGCCGTGAAGGCGTGGGGACGGTCACAGGGGGCGTCGCCGGATCCCAGCGGTTTGGAGAAAGATCCTTTTCTTCAAATGGGTCCCTTTTGTTCTCAAGGGTGAGAGGAGAAAGGGTTGTTCTCCTTGAAGCCGAAACTTTGCTTTGGTGCGGTTTCGAGTGTTCATTGCATGGCTGTCGGGAAGGGATCTCTGCTGGTCAGGGGGTAGTCTGGCCGAGGTGGATCCGTTTCCGGAGTGCTGTCTCGGAACGGTTTCAAATGCGCGAAGAGTGCTTTTCGTGGAAAAGGGGAGATCATGGCCGGGGTCGAGGAGAAGGGCCGTCTAGAGAAGCGCTTCGAGCTCTGGGACCGGGAGGGGAAGGGGTACGTCGAGCGTTCCGACGTCGAGGCCGGGGCCGTGCGCTTCGCGCAGGAGTTCGGTGAGCAGGGCTCGGCGAAGGAGCAAGCGCTCATCGACGCCTACATGGGCATGTGGGACTCCCTGTCCCGGGCCGCGGGCACGGACCGGGTCGGGAAGGACGTCTTCCTCCGGCTCTCGGAGACGGCGGTCATCGGTCAGGGCGACGGCGGGTTCGACCGGGTGCTGCGCCCGGTGGTGGAGGCGCTCGCGGACCTGCTGGACACCGACGGCGACGGGCGGATCGGCGAACGGGAGTTCCTGAGGTGGGCCGGTGTCATGGGGGTGCGCGGCCCCGACTCCGCCAGGGCGTTCGAGCACCTGGACGGGGACGGCGACGGGACCCTCTCCCGCGAGGAGTTCACCGTCGCGGTCCGGGACTACCTGTTCGGCAGGCACGACGCCCCGCTGTTCGGCGCCCGCTGACCGGCGGCGCCATCACCAGGGCGGGTCGCCGGCCGCCCCGGCCGGCCTCGGGGTGCGTACCAGGACGCCGGTCCGGGCCGCCGCCTCCAGGAGCACCGGGTCGGCCGGGAGGGTCATCGGGGACCAGGCCGGGGCGTCCGGCCAGGTCCGGGCCAGGGCGGCGGCGGTGACGCGGTGGAAGTCGTCCAGGACGGCGGACGCCTCCTCCCGCGCGTCCCACCGCCGCTCCGCCCAGCACCACAGCAGCACCGTGGCGGCGGTCCACCGGCCCACGCCCCGCCGCCTGGCCGGTCCGGTCAGGTCGGACCGGGCGTGCGGCGGCGGCAGGAGGACCTCGGCCCGGCCCTGGTAGACCTCACCGGCCGCGGCCCGTTCCAGGGCGGTCGCTGCCTCCGCCAGGAGCCCGGCGAGGGTCTCGGGCCGGGTGCCCGCGGGGACGGCCGCCGTCAGTGATACCGGCACCCTCGCCCACACCGGTGCGGCCTGGTCGGAAACGGACATGATCCTCCTCGTGTTCCTCGTTCGTCGGGCGGCCCCCTTCCCCCGCCGAAGTGGCGGGGGAAGGGGGCCTCGATCCGGCGCGCCCCGGGGCCGCGCGGCCCCGGGGCGCTCTCCCGTCAGCCCCGGTGGCCGGGGAACAGGTCCTGGAGGACGCGGGCCGCCTCGGCGAAGGTCGGGGCGGCGTTCAGCCGGTCCCGGGGGACCGGTGCGCCCAGCCGGGCCGAGAGGCGGGAGCGGATCTCCACCGCGGTGATGGAGTCCACCCCGGCCTCCGCGAACTCCATGTCGGGCTCCAGGTCCCGGAGGTCGTCGTGGCCGAGCACGGCGGCCGTGCACTCCATGACGACGTCCAGCAGCAGCCGCTCCCGCTCGGCGGCGGGCATCGCGGCCAGCCGCGCCTTCAACGGCCGTGTGTCGGCGGTCATCCGGCGCCCCCCGCTTCCCGGGCCCCGGCGCCCGCGGACGCCCCGGCCCCGGCCCCTGCACCGGCCCCTGCACCGGCTCCGGCCTCGGCCCCGGCCCGGGTCCCAGCCCCGACCCCTGTACCGACCTCGCCCTCGCCCCCTCCCGGGCGTTCCGCCCGCGGCCCGCCGGTCTCCTCCAGCCAGGACAGCAGCGCCGCGGCGAACCCCTCCGGCGCGTCGAGGTGGAGCATGTGGCCCGTCCCCGCGACGGTGCGGACGTCGAAGCCGCGCGCCCGGCCGTCGTCCCCGTCGATCTCCGGGACGAGCCCGCGCCGCTCGGCCAGCAGGATGAGCGACGGCACCGAGGTCGACTCCGGGAGCGCCGGCATGTCGAAGGCGTGCAGGTCCACCATGGTCCGCGGGTCCCAGAGGGCGCGGGCGCGCGCCTCCGCCTCGACCTCGGCGCGGGACCAGCCCGGGTTGCGCTCGGCGATCTCCTCCGGGGTCAGGCCCACCAGCCGGACCGCCGACCGGGGGTCGGGGAGGTCGGTGACCGCCCGGATGCCCCAGTACGGTTCGGCGTAGACCAGCCGCGCCGGGCGCAGGCCGTCGGCCGCGAGCCCGAGGAGGGCCGCGCCCAGCGAGTGCCCCAGCGCCAGGTCGGCCCCCGCGGGCAGTGTCTCCACCAGGTCGTCGGCGAGCGCCCGCGGACTGTAGTAGCCGCGCGGGCTCGCGCCGTGCCCGCGCAGGTCGGGGGCGACGACCCGGTAGCCCAGTCCGGCGAGCACGCCGGCCGTGCGCTCCCAGGTACCGGAGTCGCACGCGAACCCGTGCACCAGCAGCGCGGTCCGTTCGCCCTCGCCCCACGTGCGGGTTTCGAGCCTCACTTCGCCTCCTCCTTCGTGTTCCGCAGCCGGGCCACCACGCGCCCGGCCAGTTCGGTGACGGACGGCCCGGACACGATCTCCACGAGGGCCAGGTCGCAGCCGAACTCCTTGCGGATCGCCCCCAGGAGCTCGGTCGCCATGATCGAGTCGAACCCCAGGTGGTCCAAGGTGCGGTCGCGGTCGACCCGTTCCGGGGGCGCGCCCACCACGCGGGCCACCACTCCGGCGAGCATCTCCGCGGCCACCGCCTCGGCCTCCTCCGGCGGCGCCTCCGCCAGCCGGCGCCGGGCCTTCTCCAGGGTGGTGGCGTCGCACCCGGAGGACTCCGGGACCAGGCCCCGCAGCCGCGGCCTCTGCACGACGTAGGGCCGGATCTCGGCGAGCCGGGCCCAGTCGATGTTCAGCACCGCGGCCACCTCGGCGTCGCGGCCCAGGAGCTCCTCCAGGGCGGCGAACGCCCGGTCGGCGGAGATCAGGCCCATGCCGAGCCGGACCACGGTGCGGGCGACGCCCTCCTCGGCCAGGGTGCCCACGTCGCGGATGCTGCCCCACTGCACGGCGATGCCGGGGAGTCCGGCCCGCCGCCTGGATCGGACGACCGCCTCCGCGGCGGCGTTGGCCGCCGCGTAGCCCGCCTGGTGCAGGTTGCCGATGGCCGAGGTCACCGACGAGTAGACCGCGAACAGGTCGAGGTCCATGCCGCGGGTCGCCCGGTCCAGGACGTGCGCGCCGCCCAGCTTGGGCGCCAGTACGGCCCGGATCCGCCCGTCGTCGGAGTCCTCGAACGGCTCGTCGTGGAGCACCATCGCGGCGTGCACCACACCGCGCAGCGGACGGCCCTCCTCGGCGAACCCGGCGATCAGCGACCGGACGCCCGCCTCGTCGGTCGCGTCCAGCGCGTGCACGGAGGCCCGCGCGCCGAGCTCCTCCAGGTCCCGCAGGAGCGCGGGGACCTCCGGGGCGGCACCGCCGCGCCGGCTCGCCAGCGCCAGGTGCCGGGCGCCGCGCCGGGCCAGCCACCGGGCGGTGGCCGCGCCGAACCCGCTCGTCCCACCGGTGATCAGGTAGGTGCCCGCGGGGTCGAAGGCGGCCGGGCGGGGCGGGACCACCGCGGCGGGGGTCCGCTCCAGGGACACCACCGCGCATCCGGCGGTGGCCGGGGCGCGCGGCGCGCGGAAGGCCTCCCCGGCGCCCTCCGGCTCGTGCAGCTCCAGCGGGAGCGGGCGGTAGGCGCCCGCCCCGACGCGTTCGGCGACGCGGGCGAAGCACGCGGCCGCGGCGGCGGGGCGCTCGGCCGCCATGCGCGCGGCGTCGACCGAGGCGAGCAGCAGGTCGCCGTGGAGCGGCGGCAGCGGGGACGGCAGGGCGGGGCCGTCGGCCGCCTGGACGAACCGGCCGCCCGGCGGCAGCAGTTCCAGCGCGAGGGCCGCGGCGGGGCCGGCGGCGCTGTTGAAGACCACGTCGGGGCCGCGCCCGCCGGTCAGCTCCGACACCCTGCGGGCCAGGGCGGGGTCGCCGGTGTCGAGCACGTCCGCCACCCCCAGCATGCTGAGCAGGTCGCGGCCGTTGGGGTGCTCGGCGGTGGCGATGACCCGGGCCCCCACCTCGCGGGCGTGGGCGACCGCGGCGGCCGCGGTCCCCCCGCCCAGGCCGTGCACGAGCAGCGTCTCGCCCGCCTCCAGGCCCGCCAGGTGCTCCAGGCCGTGCTGCACGGCCAGGTAGGCGGGCAGGGTGGCGGCCTCGGCGAACCGCGTCCCGTCGGGGATCCGCCCGACCATGGCGGCGCGGGCGCACACCCGGGTCGCGCCGGCCCCCGGGGTGAAGGCGTAGACCCGGTCGCCCGGCGCGAGGCCGTCGACGCGGCCGCCGACCGCCCGCACCACCCCGGCGCAGGCGTACCCCGCGGAGTGGCCTCCGCCGGCCGCGGCGCGCGCGGGCGCCTCGCCCAGCGCCTCCGCGGCATCCCGCCCGGTCACCGCCACCGCCCGCACGTCGATGAGGACCTCGTCCCCGGGCGGCTCCGGGACGGCGGTGCGCACCCACTCCAGCCGGTGGGAGGGACCGGGGTCGGTGAGCCGCAGGGCGCACGCCCCGTCCGGCCCGGGCACGTCCGCGGCGGGGCCGAGCGGTGCGAGGCGGGGCACGAACCGGCCCTGCCCGTTCAGCACCACCTCGTCCTCGTCGTCGGGGTCGGCCAGCTCGGCGGCCAGCGCCGCGGTGTCGGCGCCGGGGTCGCCGGTCCGGAGCAGGGAGACGTGCCGCAGGTCCAGCCACGGCCGCTCCCCGTCCAGGACGCGGGCCACGCCCCAGGTGGCCGCGTCCTCCGGTGCCCCGCAGGGCTCCGGGGCGGGGAGCACCCCGCAGGGGCGGGTCACCGCCCACACCCGGGGCGGGGTGTCGCGTTCCTCGAGGGCGTCGACCAGGGCGCGGAGCGCGGCGACGCGCTCCACCGCGGCGCCCACACCGCCGTCCGGGTCCTGCGGCCGGTCGCCCAGGAACAGCACGACCTCGGAGGGGGCGTCCCGGTCCAGGGCCCGGGCCCATTCCGCGGCGCACCGGGGCAGGCCGGTCCGCGCGGCGTCGCCCCCGCCCTCGACGATCCGCTCCCGCAGCGCCCGGGCGTGCTCCCCGGCTCCGTCCTCGGCGGCGATGAGCACCCGGGCGCCGCTGAAGCCGGGCACGGGGTCCCGCGGCGCGGGAGAGCGGTCGGAGCGCCGGGTCAGGAGCACCGACGACCGCTCGTCGGCGTCGCTGAGCCGGGTGGTCTCCTCGAACCCGGACGACTCCAGCAGGTCCGTCCACTGCCGCGCGGTCAGCAGCGGGGAGTCGGTGCGCAGGTCGGTGTCGGTGTAGGCCCAGAAACCGTCCAGCAGCCCGAACGCCAGCGCCAGCTGCCCGGCGTCGTGGTGCTCCACGGCCAGGAGCCGGCCGCCGTCGGCGAGCACCTCCGACAGCCGCCCCAGCACCGCCCGCAGGTCGGAGGTGGCGTGCAGCACGTTGGCGGCCACCACCAGGTCGAACCCGCCCTCGTCGAGCCCCTGCTCCGTGGCCGGGACCTCCAGGTCGAGGGTGCGGCACTCGACGAAGCCGTGGTCGGCGAACCTCCGCACGGCCCCGGACACCAGGGAGGGGGACAGGTCGGTGAAGACGTACCGGGTGCGTTCGGCGGGCAGGAGCGGCAGCAGCGCGGCGGCGGTGGCCCCGGTGCCGCCGCCGACCTCCAGGACGCGCAGCGGCCGGTCGGCGGGCCAGCGCTCGACCAGCGCCGCGACCGCTGCGGCGGCGTACCGGTTGGCCGCGCGCGAGAAGGGCAGCGACTCGTAGATGTACCGGGCCAGGCGCGCGCCGGAGTCGGAGAAGACGAGCTCCACCGGGTCGAGCTCCCCGCGCAGCACCTCGGCCAGGCGCCACCCGCAGCGCTCGTAGAGCACCAGGGCCGGGGCGGCCTCGGGCAGGGCCCAGGCGGCCTCCTCCATGGCGCGCCCGGGGTCGGCGGGCCCGCACACCCGCCAGCGGGGTGCGCCGCCGTCCGTGGAGACGTCCTCCAGCAGCCCTTCCGCTCGGGCGACCGAGGCGAGGATCCCCAGGAGCCGGTCGTAGTGCGGGCGCACGCCCGCGGCGACCAGGTCGGCGGTGCCGAAGGTCTCGGCGCCCGCCGCCAGCTCGGCCAGGGCCCGGGCGGCGTGGTGCGCGGTCAGGGTCAGGGCGGCGGCGTCGGAGGCGAGGCCGCGGGAGCCGGCCCACTCCCGCTCGGCCTCCCCGATCCCGTCGGCGGCCGCCTCCGCCAGCTCCCGGGGACCGGGCAGGGCGGCGGGCGGTGGGGACCCCTTGGGGGCCGCGCGCATCCGGGTGCCGTAGAGGACCGGGCGGGAGGACCCGGCGCGGAACCGCCGGCCGCGGTACCCCTCGATCTCGACGGCGACCGTCCCGTCCCCGTCGGTGATGACCAGGTCGCAGACGATCTCGTCGTCGGTCGCCTCGCGCAGCCGGGCGTGGACGAGGCCGGAGGCCGCGGGACGGCGCCAGCGGCGTACCGCCCCGATGGCGGCGGGCAGGAACGCGTCCCCGCCGGGGTCCGTGCCGCACAGGGCCGCCGTGGTCTGGAGGGCGGCGTCCATCAGGACCGGGGAGACCTCGAAGTCCTCCGCGTCGGCGGTCCCGTAGTCGGCCAGCACCTCGCCCCCGGCCGCGTGCAGGCGGCGCAGCGGGCGGAAGACGGGCCCGTACCCGATCCCCGCCTCCGCCATCCGGGCGTAGTGGCCGTTGACGCCCAGGTCCGGGCCGCACCGGGAGCGCACCCGCCCGGCGTCCAGCGGGGGCGGTGCCTCACCGGACAGCGGCCGGACCCGCGCCCGGGCGTGCGTCCGCCAGTCGCCGCCGGTCCGGGCGGCGATGCGCACCGTTCCGGCGCCGTCCGGGACCGAGACCTGGGTGCGCACATCCATCTCCGGGTCCTCCCAGGGCAGGGGGAGGACCCGGAGGATGTCCAGGGAGACGACCTCGACGGGGCCCGAGAGCGCCCGGCGCCCCGCGGCCAGCGCCATCTCGGCGAAGGCGGCCGCGGGCATCACCACCGCGCCGCCCACCCGGTGGTCGGCCAGCCACGGCAGGCGCGCGGGCTCGACCTCGCCGGACCAGGCCGGGTCGGGGCCGGGGACGCGCTGGCCGAGCAGCGGGTGCTCGTAGGGGCCGCGGCCGGCGCCGGTGAGCGGCGCCCACCAGTCCGCGGACCCGTTCCAGTGCCGTTCGCGCTGCCAGGGGACGCCGGGCAGGTCGGCCACGCGCCCCGGTTCGGGGAAGAACCCGGCCGGGTCGGCCGCCCCCGCGGCGATGACCCGGCAGGCGGCGGAGTCGAGGGCGGCCCGTTCGTCCGTTGTCCCGTCCTCGGCGGGCCTGCGCAGTGTCGGCAGCACCGCGGTCCGGCCGCGGCCGGTGCCGGCCGCCCGCCGCAGGTAGCCGCCCAGCACCGGGTGCGGCGCGACCTCCACGAACACGTCGCAGCCCTCCTCCGCCAGCGCCCGGACGGCCTGGGCGAACAGGACCGGCTCGCGGACGTTGCGCCACCAGTAGGCGGCGTCGGGCTCGCCGTCGAGCAGGCGGCACGCGGTGACGGAGGAGACCATCGGGGTGTGCGGGGTCCGGGGCGCCAGCCCCTCCAGCGCCCGCAGCAGGTCGGCCCGGACCGGGTCCATCATGCGGCTGTGGAAGGCGTAGTCGAGGTCCAGTTCGCGGTGGAAGACTCCGCGCAGCGCGAGCAGCCCGCCCAGTTCGCGCAGGGCCCCGGTCTCCCCGGCGACGTTGACGTCGGTGTCGCCGTTGACGCCGGCGATCTCCAGCCGGCCCCGGAACGGGGCGAGCTCCTTCTCCGCCTCCGCCGGGGACAGGCCCACCGCGGCCATCCTGCCCGTTCCGGCCGTCGTCCCCTGCGCCCGGCTCCGCTCCGCGATCACCCGGGCGGCGGAGTCCAGGTCCAGCGCCCCGCAGGCGTAGGCGGCGGCGACCTCGCCCGCACTGTGCCCGACCACGGCCGCGGGGCGGACGCCCCGCTCGGCCAGCGCCGCGACCAGGCCGGCCTGGACCGCGAACAGGGCGGGCTGGGCGACCTCGGTGCGCGCCAGGGCGGACCGCTCCCGCGGGACGCGCAGCTCGTCGACGACCGACCACCCCAGGTGGGGGCGGAGGGCGGCGTCGACGCGCTCCACCTCCTCCCGGAACACGGGCTCGGAGCCGAGCAGGCCGGCTCCCATGCCGGCCCACTGCGACCCGTTCCCGGAGAAGACGAAGGCCGCCCGTGCGCCGTCGGCGTCCGTGGTGTTCGCCCCCTCGGCGCCGTCGGCGCCCGGGGCCCCGTCCGCGACCGCCTCCAGCAGGTCGGCGGCCTCGGCCGTGTCCCGTGCCAGGACGGCGGCGCGGTGCCGAAGCCGCCCCCGCCGGACGGAGGCGGTGCGGGCCAGGTCGTAGAACTCCTCCGGGGCGGCCGAGCGCAGCCGGTCGGCGTGCGCCCGGGCCGCCTGCCGCAGCGCCTCCCCGGTGTGGCCGGACACCACGACCGGCAGCCTCGGCGCCGCGGACCGGGCGGAGCGCACCGACCGGTCCGGCGCCGTGTGGGCGCCCAGGACCACGTGGGCGTTGGCGCCGCCCGCGCCGAAGGAGCTCACCCCCACCAGGGGGCGCTCCCCGCCGCCCAGGGGGAGCCTCTCCCGCACCGGCAGCAGCCCCAGCCCGTCGAAGTCGATCCCGGGGTTGAGGGTCCGCGAGTGCAGCGACGGCGGGATCTCCCGGTGGCGCAGGACCACGATCGCCTTCAGCAGGCCGGCCACCCCGGCGGCGGCCTCCAGGTGCCCGAGGTTGGTCTTGACCGACCCCACCGGGAGCGGCCCGGCCGGGCCGCGGCGCACGCCCAGGGCGCGCCCGAGCGCCGTGCACTCGACCACGTCGCCGACCCGCGTCCCGGTGCCGTGCGCCTCCAGGTAGGCGAGGTCCCGCGGCGAGACCCCCGCGCCCGCGTAGACCCCGCGCAGCAGCTCCTCCTGGGCCTCCTCGCCGGGGTGGGCCAGGCCGGGGGTGCGGCCGTCGCAGTTGATCCCGGTGCCCAGGACGACCGCGTGCACCCGGTCGCCGTCGGCGACCGCGTCGGACAGCCGCTTGAGCAGGAGCATCCCGCCGCCCTCGGCGCGGACGAACCCGTCGGCGTCGGCGGAGAAGGTCCGGCAGCGGCCGGTGGGCGAGAGCATCCGGGCCTTGGCGGCGACGATGTACTCGTAGGGGTCGAGCAGGAGGTTGACCCCGCCGGCCAGCGCCAGCCCGGTCCGCCCGGACAGCAGCTCCCCGCAGGCGTGGTGGAGCGCCACGAGGGAGGAGGAGCAGGCGGTGTCGGTCACCGTGCTGGGGCCGCGCAGGTCGAAGTGGTAGGAGACCCGGTTGGGCACCGCCGTCGCGCTGCTGCCCAGGGCGGTGGGCGCGTCGATCGACGCCGTGTCCCGGCACTGCAGGGAGCCGAAGGGGAGCGAGTAGACGCCGAGGTGGACCGCGGTGTCGGAGCCGTGCAGCCCGCGCGGGTCGACCCCGGCGTCGTCGAACGCCTCCACGGCCAGCTCCAGCGCCATCCGCTGGCGGGGGTCGATCCGCGCGGCCTCGCGGGGGGAGATCCCGAAGAAGCCGGGGTCCCACTCCTCGACGCCGTCGACGATCCCGCCCGCGAAGGTGTAGCTCTTGCCGGGGCGGTCCTGGTCGGCGGAGTGGAACCAGGCCTTGTCGAAGCGGTCGGCGGGGACCTCGGTCACCAGGTCGCGGCCGTCCCGGAGCGCTTCCCACAGGCCGTCCAGGCCGGTGATGCCGCCGGGGAGGCGGCAGGCGGCGCCGATCACGGCGACGGCGTCCTTCCCGGGGGTCGGAGTTCGTTTCATGCTGCCCTTTCGGTCGGGTTCGGCGGGGCGCTCGGGGCGGGCCCGCGGCAGGCCGGTCGTGGTAGGTCTCTGGTGCCGGTGGGGGCGGGCGGGGCGAGGGGCGGGGGGACGCATGGGGCACCGTGGCCGGATCGGGGGCGGGGGCGGCCGTCACACCGACGGGACGGGGCCGGCCGCGCGGTCGGCGGCCAGGCGCCGCAGCGCCTCCTTGTCGACCTTGCCGATCCCGACCGTGGGCAGGGCGTCGAGGACCACCACCCGGTCGGGGAGCTTGAACGCGGCCACGCCCTCCCCGCGCAGGAACGCGCGCAGGCCGCGCAGGGTGAGCCGCTCGGCGGCCTCCGCCGAGCCGCCGCCGGGGACGACGACGGCGCACACCCCCTCCCCGTACAGGGGGTGGGGGAAGCCGACCGCCGCTGCCGCGCGCACCCCCGGGTGGCGGGTGAGCACGGCTTCGAGGTCGTCGGCGGCGATCTTCTCGCCGCCCCGGTTGATGACGTCCTTGACCCGGCCGGTCACCGCCACGTTCCCCGCCGGGTCGACGCGCACCAGGTCGCCGGTGCGGTAGTGCCCCTCGGGGCCGAACCGGCCCGGTTCGCCCGCGGCGCGGCCCGCGTAGGCGGTGATGGTGCTCGGCCCGCGGGTCCACAGCTCCCCCTGCTCCCCGGGGGCGACCGGGCGGCCGTCCGCCCCGACCACGAGCAGTTCGTCGCCGGGGGCCACCGGGCGGCCCTGGGTCAGGTCGGTGACGGCCTCGGGGTCGTCCAGGCGGGTGAAGGTCAGCAGCCCCTCGCTCATCCCGTACACCTGCTGGACGCGGCATCCCAGCTCCGCCCTGATCCGGCGGGCGGTGTCCGGCGCCAGCCGCGCCCCGCCCACCTGCACCACCCGCAGGGACCGCGGCGCGACGCCGGAGTCGGCGGCCCGGGAGGCCAGCTGCCCGGCGAGGCCGGGGACCAGCGCGGTGTGCGTGACACGGTGCAGGTCGGCCAGCTCCAGCAGGGCGTCGGCGTCGGCGGTGCCGGCGAAGGCGACGGAGCCGCCTCGCGCGAGCGCGCCGAACATCCCGGGGTGGGCGCAGGTGAAGCTGTGCGTGGCGGGGAGCGCCGCCAGGTAGACCGAGTCCGGGACCAGGCCCGCCGCCGCGGCGGAGGCGCGGACCACCGAGCCGAGCGCCTCGTGGGTGCGGGGGATGGGCTTGGGCGGGCCGGTGGTCCCGCTGGACAGGAAGTACAGGGCGGTGTCGCCGGGGCCGGCGGTGTGCGGGCGGGGCCCGGGGGCCGTGCCGGGCGCGCACAGCGCGGCGAGGTCCGCCCCGTCCGGGCCCGGGGCGCCGGGGCCGAGCACCAGGACGGTGCGCGGACCGGGAGCCTGCCGGAGGAGCCCGCGCAGCATCGCCGGGTGGTCGGTGCGCCCGGTGGCGGCCGGCACCGCGGCCGCCACGGGGGCGAGGTCGGCCACGACCGGCTCCAGTTCGTGCTCGCGCAGGGCGGGGTGGGCCAGGATCGGCGGGCAGCCGACCCGGATCAGCGCGAGCGTGAGGACGAGGAGCTCGACGCTGTTGGACAGCTGCACGAGGACGGGGCCGGGGGCCCGCACGCCCAGTCCGGCCAGGCGGCGGGACGCGGCGTCGACGGCCCCGGCGAGCTCCCGGTGGGTCAGCGGCCGCGGTCCGGCGACCGCGGGCCGGTCCGCGGCCGCCGGACCGGCCGCGGCGTGCCGCAGTACCAGGTCGTCCAGGAGTTCGGCCCGCCACCAGCCCCGGGCCCGGTAGAGTTCCGGTCCGCTCGCCGCCCGCATCTCCATCGCCCCCTGGAATTCCTTTTTTTGAACACGGGCCGAAGGCCGCACGCGAATGGACACTACTACAAGTGGCGAAGCGAATGCAGAGGGATTCCTTTTTGGCCGTGTATTCCGTTGTTCGTTTTTTGTGAGCTGCGCGGGAGTGTGTTTTGGAAGGGTTTTCCTTTGCTCTGTGATTTCCGGTTCTTCTGTCCTTTCGCGAAGGGTTCACGGCCTCCGACCCGGTCGTGGCGGGTTTCGGAACCGGGGAGGAGACGCTGCCAGAGCCAACGAAACGGGCGTATTCGGATTCGGAAAGGGGGTGGCGTGCACGCGGGGTCGGGGCGAGCGGCCGTGCCGCAGCCGGTGCCGGACCGGGCCCGGAGAGGGCGGTCCTGCGGCGGATAGGATGGCCGCCGCGCGGCAGGCGGGCCCACCGCCCGGCCCGTCGCGAGAATTCCTCCGACCCCCTGGGAGAAAGGGGCCCGAACCGTGGCCCAGCGCACCCTCTACCTCGTACGCCACGGAGCGGCCGACGCCCTGGGACAGGTGACCGCCGACGGCCGGGAGCAGGCCCGGCTGCTCGGGCGGCGGCTCGCCGGGGCGCCCGTCGACGCCGTCTGGCACTCCCCGCTGCCGCGCGCGGTGGACAGCGCCCGCATCATCGCGGCCGAGATGCCGCGCGT
Organism: Nocardiopsis sp. NPDC006139; assembly: GCF_040614155.1. Classification (NCBI taxonomy): domain Bacteria; kingdom Bacillati; phylum Actinomycetota; class Actinomycetes; order Streptosporangiales; family Nocardiopsidaceae; genus Nocardiopsis; species Nocardiopsis sp. NPDC006139. The sequence goes on along the minus strand of NZ_JBEXTT010000014.1, from coordinate 66,069 downwards.
GCTGGTCGACGAGGCGGCCGAACTCGTGGACAACGTTCCGTTCGTCCCCGGACCCGAGGACGTGCCGCCCTCGTGGAAGGGGTTCTTCGACGGTTACGACCGCGGCGAAGCCGATGCCGGGCGAAGGACCGCGGACGCTTCGACGGCACGGTTCTGCGGGCCCAACGGCCGAGGGCGGCGCGCGACGCACGAAGTGGTGGTGACGCACGCGTACCCGATCGCCTGGATCGTCCGCGAGGTATTGAACGCGCCGCCCGCGCAATGGATGTCCCTGGCGGGCGTCGCGAACGCCTCCCTCACGGTGGTCGAATTCAGCGACGACGGACCCCCGGCCGTCGTGATGTTCAACGACATGTCCCACCTGCCCGCCGGGCTGCGGTGGACGGGGTTCGCGGGCGGCGGCCGGCCCTGAGCGCCGGGGCGGCGAGGGGGCGGGCCTCAGCCGGGGAAGCCCAGGGCGAGCTGTTCGGGGCGCCGGTCGGCCGGGGCCGCGGCGGGCCGCTCCGGGGCGCGGGCGCGGTGGGCGGGGTCCGGGCGGTTCAGGCCGTGGCGGTCGGCGATCTCGCGCACGGCCGTGGTGACGATCCGCTGGTAGGAGTCGGGCGTGTAGGAGCCCCGGGCGTAGAGCTTGCGGTACAGCGGAAGCAGCCGCGGGTGCTCGCGGGAGAGCCAGGCTCGGTACCACTCGCGGGCGCCGGGCCGCAGGTGCAGCACGATCGGGGTGACGCGGGCGGCCCCCGCCTCGGCGATGGCGGCGACGGTCTCCTCGATCTGTTCGGCCGAGTCGGTCAGGCCGGGCAGGATCGGCGCCATCAGCACCGAGCACTCCAGGCCGCGTTCGGCCAGGCGGCGCACCACGTCCAGGCGGGCCCGCGGGCTCGGGGTCCCCGGCTCCACCGTGCGCCACACGGCCTCGTCCACGGAGCCCACCGAGACCGCCATTCCGACCTCGGTGACACGGGCCGCCTGTTCGAGCAGGTCCAGGTCGCGCAGGACCAGCGTGCCCTTGGTGAGGATCGAGAAGGGGTTGGCGGCGTCGCGCAGGGCGGCGATGATCTGCGGCATGAGCCGGTAGCGGCCCTCGGCGCGCTGGTAGGGGTCGGTGTTGGTGCCCATCGCGATGTGCTCCCCGCGCCAGGAGGGGCGGGCGAGCTCGGCGCGCAGCCGTTCGCCGGCGTTGACCTTGACGACGATGCGGGTATCGAAGTCGTGGCCGCTGTCCAGGTCCAGGTATTCGTGGGTGCGCCGGGCGAAGCAGTACACGCAGGCGTGCGAACAGCCGCGGTAGGGGTTCACGCTCCAGCGGAACAGGGGGGAGTCGCCGGGGACCCGGTTGATGATGGACCGGGCCCGGACCTCGATCGCGACGGGGCCACCGTCCTGTCCCGCCCGTACCGGCCCGGGCCCGGCCGTGTGCAGCCCCGCCCGCCCGGTGCCCCGGACCGGGGGCGGCGTGTGGTCGAACAGCCCGGTCTGTTCGACGGTCGTGGTTCCCTCTCTCAGGTTCTCCCAGTGCATGCCTGTGATTCGAACATGTTTTCGAACAGCTGTCGAGTGGTTCGAACGCCGGACGGGGCGTTCGGACGGCCCGGCGCCGGCGCGGCCCGGACCGGTTTCCCAGAAGCGGCAGGGGTTTCCGAGGGGGGCGGGCCGATGCTCCGGGAGGGAGAAAAATCGTGCCGGTGGGCCGGGGGAGGGGCGGGGGCCGCCGGGGGACCCCGTTCCCGTCGGCCCCGGCTCCGTGCGCTCCGCGTGTTCGGCGGGGCCTGGCCCGCCCCGGCGGGTTCACAGCCCGGCGGCGGCGAGGATGCGGTACATCCGGTCCAGGGGCAGGGCCGAGGCCGGGTGGTCAGGGCCGTCAGGCGGCCTCCAGGACGAAGAACAGGAAGGCCGGGCTGGTGGACAGGACGCGGAAGTCGTCGGGGAACAGCTCGCGGGCGGCCGGGTCGGGCAGCGGTTCGCTGATGGCGGAGATCCGGAAGCCGGCCGCGGTGAAGGCGTCCGTCATGGCGTGCAGCGGCCGGTTCCAGAAGCCCATGGTCGCGGTCAGGCCGCCCATGGTCCACTCCTCGGTCCAGTGGTGGGTCGCGAAGTAGTCGGTCTTCTTCCCGGCCGCCCGCTGGACGGCGTGGACGGCGAAGGGGTGGTCGACGGACATGATGAGGCGGCCTCCGGCCGTCAGCACGCGCCGGAACTCGGCCAGTGTCGGGCCCCAGTCCCGGAGGTAGTGCAGCACCAGCGACGCCACGACGTCGTCGAACGCGCCGTCGGGGAAGGGGAGCGGGTCGCGCAGGTCCGCCACCCGCAGGTCCGCCTCCCCGCCCAGCCTGCGCTCGGCCAACGCGAGCATGCCGGGGCTGAGGTCGATGCCGCTCACGAGGGCGCCCCGGTCGCGCAGCGCGGCGAACAGCGGGCCGGAACCGCAGCCGGCGTCGAGGACCCGGCGGCCGGCGACGTCCCCGGCCAGGGCCAGGATCGCGGGCCGTTCGTAGTAGGCGTTCATGATGTTGGACGCGTTCTCGGAGTCGTAGCCCGCGGCCAGGTGGTCGTAGTCGTTCATCCGGGTCGGGCGGGCGGGCGCGGCGTGGTCTTCGGGCGGGTTCGGCATACCGGGCATCCTCGCCCACCCCGGCGTGGCGGCACAACGCGGCTCCGGCACCGCGTGTCCGCGCCCGCGCCGCCGGGCCCGCGACGGTGCCCGGCCGCCCCGCTCCGCGCGCCCGCGCCCGCGGGCGGGAGCCCCGGCCGTCGGCTGTCGGCGGGCCGGAGGTTCTGTTACAGTCATGACCACTGCAAGTGGAGTACTTTGAATGGAGTGGTTTCATGCGTGAGCTCGTCTACTACGCCGCCGTCTCCCTCGACGGGCGCATCGCCGGACCCGCGGGCGAGTTCGACTTCTTCTTCGCCCCGCTGGCCGATGAGGAGCGCTCGGCCGCCTACAACGCCTGGGTCGACGCCCACTACCCCGAGGCCACCCCCACCGCCGGCCGCGAGGCCTCCGGACTGGCCGACGCCCCCAACCTCCGCTTCGACACGGTGGTCATGGGGCTGGGCACCTACCGGGCCGCCTACGACCACGGCATCGAGAGCCCCTACGCTCACCTGCGCCAGTACGTGCTCTCCACGACCCTGGGGCCGGTCTCGGCCCCGGAGGTCACCGTCGTGGACCGCGACCCCGTCGGCCTGGTGCGGGCGCTCAAGGAGGAGGACTCCGACCTGGACATCTGGCTGTGCGGCGGCGGGAAGCTGGCGGGGGTCCTCCTGGCGGAGATCGACCGCCTGGTGCTCAAGAGCTACCCGGTGCTGGCCGGGGCGGGCGTCCCCCTGGTCGAGGGCGGCTTCGACCCCGGCCTGTTCACCGTCGTGGACCGGCAGGTGTTCGACAACGGGGTGGCCGTCACCGAATACGCCCGCGCGTGAACCGGGGCGGCCCGGACGCGGCCGCCACGGCCGCGCCCCGCGCCACCACCGCCTCCGGCAGGGCGTGGCCGCACCGGGCGGCGGCCGGTCAGCCCCTCTCCTCGCGGACGTCCCTCCCCTGCTCGGCGAACGCCTTGAAGTCCTCCATGTGCCGCTGCGACTGCTTGTGGAAGGCGCCGGGCATGAGGAGCGCCACCAGCCGCATCAGCAGGCCGCTGAACCGGTACTCGCTCTCGCTCTCCCAGAGCGTCGCCTCCGGGCCGGCCTCGGTCAGCGAATCGCGCACGACGCTCCACATGCCCGCGCCGACGATCTCGCGGTCGAAGTGGACGACGGTCCCCTCGGGGATCGCGCGCAGGTCCGCCGGCTCCCGGCGGGTGATCGTCTCGACGCATTCGAGTTCCTGCTTCCCCGACCGCATCACGACCCGAGACTCGGTGCCGAGCTCTCCGTGCACCCCGTTCAGCGGCTCGTGCACCACCAGGTCCCGCAGCCACATCGGCAGGTGCGCCGGGTCGGCCAGCAGCTGGGCCACCCTCTCCCGGGGCAGAGCGATCTCGATCGAGTTGGTGTACTTCACGGCGCGCGTTCCCTCCAGGTGCCCGGCTGCGGCGGCGACGTGCCCCGGTTCGCCACCGGCGGGCCGGTGGGCCCGTCCCCGGGCCGGGGACGGCCGCTCGCGGCGGAACGCGGAGGGGCCACGACGTCCCATGATGCCCTCCCGGGGTGACAGGAACCCCGAGCCCGGTGATGCGGCCCCGGGAAACGCAGGACACGCCGCACCGTTCCGAAGGGTCCGGCGCGGGGCGGAGCCCGGGCGTCGTCCGTATCCGGCTGAGTCGGCGCCGACTCCGGATGAGGCGACGGCCGGCGGGGGCACATGGCCGGCGCCGGATGCGTCCGCATACCCCCATCACCCAGGAGGCGGAAGGGCAGTGGGCGGCAGGTCTTCGGGGAACCGCACCGGCTCCGCCGGACGTCCGGTCCGGCTCCTGCGCCAGGGCGGATGCGCTTCCCCGCTCCCGGACGGGGCCCGCCGCCGAAGGCTTCGGGGTGCCGGTTGCCGGGCTGTTCGCGGACCCGGGTGTGGAGGGGGATCCGGTGGTGTCAGGGCGCGACGGAGGGTCGGCGGGGCGTCGCGAGTACGTCCTGGAGCACGTTCTCGAGCGTGACGCGGGCCAGTTCGCACCTCAGGGTCTGCTCGATGCCCGCGTAGATGCCCTGCATCACCGGCTGGATGCCGTGGCCCACCACGCACTCCTGGTCCGGGGTGGTCCGGTGCATCGCGAACAGCGGGCCGGGCTCCACCGCTTCGTACACGTCGAGCAGGGTCATCGACTCCAGTTCGCGCGCCAGAGACCAGCCCGCGCCCGCGCCCCGCCGGGACTCCACGAGCCCGGCCCTGCGCAGCTCGCCGAGCAGCCGCCTGATCACCACAGGGTTGGTGTTCGCGCTGGCCGCGATCTGCTCGGAGGTGGCGACCTCATGGCCCCGGCGCTGGTAGAGGCCGATCCAGGCCAACGCGTGGGCGGCCAGGGTCACCCTGCTGTTGGCGCTCATGCACCCCTCCTCCCGGACGCAACGCTTCATGTTACGACGGCTCAGTCGTAACAGCAAAGGTTGCGACTGGGCTGTCGTAACAGTTAGCGTTACGACTGCTGGGAAGGATCGATCAACGAGGTGAGAAGAATGAGCAAGCCCCTCACGGGCAAGACCGCCCTGGTCACCGGCGGGTCCCGCGGACTGGGAGCCGCGACCGTGCGCCTACTGGCCGAGCAGGGCGCCGACGTCGCCTTCACCTACGTCAGCTCGGAGAAGCAGGCGCAGGCTGTTGTCGACGAGGTGCGCGACAAGGGAGCGAAGGCCGTCGCCTTCAAGTCCGACCAGGCGGACACGAGCCGGGCGCCGGCCCTGATTGATGAGGTGGTCGCACACTTCGGCGGCCTGGACATCCTCGTCAACAACGCGGCGATCTCGGTGGAGCAGGGCCGCACCGTCGACGACCCGGAGGCCGATACCGCCGCACTGGACCGGATGCACGCCACCAACTACCTCGGCGTGATCGCCCTCATCCGGGCCGCCTCCCAGGTGCTGCGCTCGGGCGGCCGCATCATCACCGTGAGTTCCGGACTGGGCTCCCGTGTCGGTGCCCCGGGCCTTGCCGACTACTCGGCGACCAAGTCGGGGGTCGAGCGGTACACCATGGGCGTCGCACGGGACCTCGGGCCTCGGAACATCACGGCCAACGTCGTGGAGGCAGGGCTGATGGAGACCGGGATGCAGCCGCCGGACCCCGAGGTCCTCAAGGCCCTGATCGGCTCGCTGTCCCTGCAGCGCGTGGGCCACCCCGATGAGATCGCCGCGGCGATCGGCTTTCTGGCGAGCCCCGCCGCGTCGTACGTCACGGGCGCGGTGCTGGACGCCCACGGCGGCTATAACGCCTGAACCGGAACCCGGTGGCGTGTCCCCGAAGCGCAGCGCGCCTTCGGGGGCGCGCCACCGAAGGCCCGCGGGGGTAGGCCCATGGCTTCCCATGGTTCGCGCGGGTCACGTGGATATGTGGATGAGCGGTGCCCGGCAGGGGTTGGCCTTGCCGGGCACCGGTGGTGCTGTGCGGGGGTGGGGAGGAGGGCGGTTCGGGGTCAGCCGCGGGTGGAGTGGAGGAAGGCGGTCCACTCGGGGGAGGGGAAGGGGAGGTGTCCGGCGGTGGGGTGCTTGGAGTCGCGGACGGCGGCCCCGCAGGGCAGGTCGGCGATCTCGACACAGTTCTGATCCTGTGCGCTGTAGCTGCTTTTCCGGAAGTTCGCGGGAAGGTGTGCGACCTCGACGCAATTGCCGTTGACGCCGCTGTAGCTGCTCTTGCGCCACACCATCTGGTCGGTCACTGTAGTCACTCTTCTAGGTCGTGGAGACGGCGGTCGATGAGCGCCAGGGACTGCGCAGCGGTCATCGAGCAGCTCTGTGCGCTGCCGAACATGTCGTTGAACAGTCGGACCTGGCGGTCTTCTTCCAGATACATGCTAGTGACGGGTGTTTCCAGATAGGCGATGCTGGCGTCCCTGGGATCGGGGAAGTCCATGACCACGAAACTTCCCTCGGTGGCCGGATGGGCGCCGGCGGAGAACGGCAGTACGTAGAGGTCGATGTTGTGCCGGGCGGCCAGGTGCACCAGATGGCGCAACTGCTCGGCCATCACCGCGGGCGAACCGACCTGCCGGTGCAGCACGGCCTCGTCCAGGATCGCCATGTAGGTGGGCGGGTCGACCCGGTGCAGGATCTCCTGGCGCTTGATGCGGGCTGCCACGCGCTGGGCGATCTCGTCGTCGTCGCGGACCTGGTTGGCGCGGAAGATCGCGTCGGCGTAAGAGGGCGTCTGCAACAGGCCCGGAATGACCTGGGCTTCGTAGGTGCGCAGAGCACACGCCTCAGCTTCGAAGTCGGCGAGCATCTGCGGCATGAGGTCTTTGTACTGGGCCCACCAGCCCTTCTCCCCGGCGAGTTTGGCCAGCTCGTGCAGGGATGCTCGGTCGGCGGGATCGTCCACGCCGTACAGGTCCAGGAGTTTGTCGAGGGTGGCGGAGGGGACGGTCCTGGACTCGGCCTGTTCGATCTTGCTCAGGTTCGACTTGCCCATGCCGATGCCCTTGGCGGCGTCGATGAGGGTCAGGCCGGATTCGCCGCGCAGACGCCTGAGTTCGGAGGAGAGGCGTCGGCGGCGGATGCTGGGGCTGTAGGGAGTGGGCATGGAGTGAGCCTAGCGAAAAAGTTCTAGTGGAATCCACTTAAGACGCTTGACTGGAGTGGATTCCATTACGATGATGAATGTGTAGCCGGTGATCGGCTTCTCACTGAGAGTTGGTGGGGGTCGTTGCTGGTCAGGCTATGCCGTGGCCGTCCCCCGCGTCTGCGAAACGCGCACGTTCACCCTGTTCCACCTTGCGCGGATGGACGCACCGGTCGGGTCCGTTCGAGGCTCTTCGCCACATCCATGTCAAGGAGTGTCTTTGTCATGCTCGCAACCGTTCCCTCACCCCCGCCGATGCCGCCGTTGCCGGAGGTGACCCTCCCCCTCGGGGAACTGGTGCCGCGGCGGTGCCGGCACTACTTCAACCCCCACGCCCGCCGGGCGCACTACAAGGTGCGCTCCTACGAGTTCGGGTCCTCGCCGCAGCTGATGCCGCTGGTGCGGGCGTTCCTGGAGGCCAGCGCCGCCGAACGCGACGCCGACTACCGCTACCTGTTCACCCTGCTCGGGTCGGAGCTGGCCGCGAACGCGCTCACCCACTCCCGCTCGGGGCGGCCGTTCGGCACCTTCACCCTGCGCTGCGAGCGCAGCCGCACGGGACTGCGCCTGACCTGCACCGACCAGGGGCACCCGGACGGACGCACCACCCCGGACGGGCAGCGCGAGTACCTGGCGGCCGACCCCGCCGGGCTGGACGTGGGAGCCGAATCGGGCCGGGGCCTAGCGCTGGTCGACGCCCTGGCCACCTCCTGGGGCGACAACGGCATCGCCGACCACCGCCAGGTGTGGTTCTTCCTCGCCTACGACCTGACCGGCAACCCCTGGACCACCGCGGCCTGAACCGGTGCGGGCGGGAAGCGCAGCCCCACCGGGCCAATGACACCCGCCCCCACAACACCCGAGAACACAGGTGCCCCGACCGGTGCGCGAACACCGGATCGGGGCGTGATCACCACCTGCACCAGCCAGGAGATGACCGTGGAACACCCTACAACCGGCCGCCACCGGCGGCCCTGCACCGGCATGCCCGCACGCGTGTGGGCTCTGGCCGCCGCACTCCTTGCCACAGCCCTGACCGCGCTCTTCGTCCCCCGTCGAGCCGACCGAAAGCCGCGCCCCTTTCCAGCCGCATCCGAACGCAAAGACGTTCCCGGACGCGGTGACCTGCTCGCCGCCCCGCCCGGATCCCCCGACCGGAACACCTGGCCCGCCGGAACCTCCGGTGCGTCCGCCCGCTGGGAACAGGCCTTCACCGGCCCGAGCGACCGGACCGACACCGACCCCGACCGGATCGCCGGAGCCCTGGTCCGCCCCTACCTGGACCTCGTCCCCCGGCCGCGTCCGGCGGAGCCGGAGGACTACCCGGCCGCGCCCCCGGCCACGGACCAGGGCGAGTTCGCCGAGCCGGCCGACCGAATCCGCGCCTACCTGGCTCTGAACCCGGGCGCCGGGGAGGTCTCCTGACAACCGGGGGCGCCGCGGGCGGTGTCGTTCCGACACCGCCCGCGGCCGTGTCCCCGGGGGCGACCGTGTGCGACGCTCGCTTGCGGGAAGCCGTCGGGCGACAGGGGAGGACCATGGGCGAGTCCGAGTTGTTGGTGGTGGGGCCCGCGCTGGCCGTCGCCGTCGTGGTGGCCGTCGCGGCCGCGGCCGGGGTGTCCGCGCTGGGCCGCCTCGGCCACGGCCTCGCCGTGCTGCGCGCCGGCGGCCGCGCGGTCCTGCAACTGGGCGCGGTCTCCTTCCTCATCGCGGCCGTCGTCTCCTCCGGCCCGCTCACCCTCGGCTTCGTCGCGGTCATGCTCACCGTGGCCGCCCTGACCGCCGGACGCCGCATCACCTCCGCCCGGTGGCGGCCCCTGTGGGCGTTCCTGCCCGTCTGCCTCCCGGTCGTCCCCGTCGTGGTCGCGCTGCTGCTCACCGGCCTGACCCCCGTCAGCGGCCTGGCCGTCATCCCGCTGACCGGGATCCTCACCGGCGGCGCGCTGACCGCGACGGTCCTGGCCGGGCGCCGGGCCACCGAGGAGCTGCGCACCCGAAAGGGAGAGGTCGAGGCCGCCCTGTCCCTGGGCCTGTCGCCGCGCGACGCCGCCCTGGAGATCGGACGCCCCGCCGCCGCCTCCGCGCTGCTCCCGGCCCTGGACCAGACCCGGACGGTGGGCCTGGTGACCCTGCCCGGGGCGTTCGTGGGCATGCTGCTCGGCGGCGCGACGCCGTTCGAGGCCGGGGCGGTCCAGGTGTTCGTCCTGGCGGGTCTGCTGCTGGTGGAGAGCCTGGCGATCGTCCTCACCGTGGAGCTGGTGGCCCGCGGCGCCCTCCCGGTTCCGGAAAGGGAGTGAGGTCCCGGGCGCGGTGCCTCTGCCATGCTGGGCCGTACCGGTCCGGAGAGCGGAAGGGCGTGTGCGGCGGATGGGCGAGCGGGAGCACGAGCGGGCGCGGTGGCGGGAGTGGGTCGGCGCCGCGCTCGCCGACCACGAGAGCGGCACGGCCGGGCTGGACCGGGTCGCCGACCTCCTCGTGCTGGGCGCGGCCGAGGTGACCTCGCGCCGCGGCCTGCTCTACGAGCAGGCGTACGAGCTGGCCGCGGAGCTGGAGCGCCACCACGACCTCCGGACGTCCCCCTGGAACGCCCCCGGCGACGTCACCCCCGCCGATGACCGGCAGCTGGCGCAGACCATCGCGGCGGTCCGGCGGCTGGTCGGTCCGGCATGAGGAACGCCGTGCCGCGGGCGCGGTACGCGGGGGCGACGGGCGAGGTGGAGGTGTCCGGGGCGCGGGCCGGGCTGCTCGCCCTGGCCGGGGTGCTCCGGGGCGGCGGCGACCTCGCCCTCGCCCCGGTAGCGGATCCGGCGCCCTACGACCGGGCGCTGGCACGGCTCCGTGTTCGGCTCCGAGAGGCGGGCAGGGTCCGGGTGTCCGTCGACGACACCATCCTGCTGATCGAGGGCGGACCCGGGTCCATCGCCGTCCTGGCCGAGAACGTCGAGGGCTTCGCTGCCGAGGCGGACGACCCCCGCCACCACCTCCACATCGATTACTTCCCCGGCCACTTCTACCTGGCCGAGGGCTCGGCGCCGCTCGTCGTGGGTTGGGACACCTCCGCTGACACCTGAGCCGCCGTGGGTCCGCCCGGGCGCTACGGCCTGGCGGAGGGCTCCTCCTTCGTGACGGCGGCCTTCGGCGGGGCCCCTGTGGACACCCGGGGCGCCCGGCCGCCCGGCGCCCGGCCCGAACGGTCGGCGAGCACGCCCGCCAACAGCACCACAGCGACACCCGCCGCCGGCACCACCATCAGGCCCGTCCGCAGCGTCGTCGCGTCCGCGATCGCCCCCACCACCGGCGGCGAGCACAGGAACCCCACCCGCATCAGCCAGCTCACCAGCGCCAGCCCCGTCCCCGGCTTCAGCCCGCGCAGCTCGTCGGCCGCGTGCATGGCCGACGGGATGAGCGTCGCCACGCCGAACCCCGCCGCAGCGAACCCCGCGATCGTCCCTGGAACGCTCGGGAACAGTAGCGCCGCGCCCAGCCCCAGCGCGGCGATCGCCCCGCCCGCGCGGGCCACCGCGCGCTGCCCGAACCGGTCGGTGAGCGCGTCGCCCGCCATGCGGCCGACGAACTGCGCTCCCACCAGGGCGATGTACCCGAACGCCGCCAGCGACGCCGTCGCCCCCAGGTGGTCGGACAGGTACACCGCACCCCAGGTGCTGCCCGCGTCCTCCACCATGATCCCGGCGATGGAGATGACGGCCAGCGCCGCCAGGATCGCGTACCTGGTCCAGGCCGCGCCGCTCACACCCCGGACCTCCTGCTCGGCCCCGCCGCCGGCCTCCGCGGCCCCCTCGCGGTCCGGTCCAGGCAGCGTCCAGCGGTAGGCGGTCAGCGCCGTCGCCGACAGCAGCACGGCCGCCACCGCCAGGTGGACGCCCGGGGACACTCCCAGCCCCGTGGCCGCCGCGCCCATCAGGCCGCCGATCACCGCGCCCACGCTCCACAGGGCGTGGAACGAGTTGAGCACCGACCGCCGGTACAGCCGCTGCACCCGCAGCCCGTGCGCGTTCTGGGCCACGTCCACGACCGCGTCGAACGCCCCCGCCAGGAACAGCGCACCCGCCAGCAGCGCCCACGTGGGGCCCACCGCCGCGCCGAGCATGCACAGCGCCGTCAGCACCGTTCCGAACGCCGCCACCCGGGACGACCGGAACCGGCGGATGACCGGCCCCGCCGCCATCCCCGCCACCAGCGCGCCCGCAGGGAACGCCGCGATGGCCAGCCCGTACTGGGCGTTGCCCAGCTCCAGCGCCGCCTTGATCTCCGGGTAGCGGGGGACGAGGTTGGCGTAGAGCGCGCCGTTGGTGAGGAACAGCAGCGACACCGCGGCCCGCGCGCGGCGGACGCTCCGGTCCACGGGCGCGCGCCCGGCGGCGGGTGCGGCGGGGGAGTCCGGCGCGCTCATGGTGGGACCTCCAGGGGAACGGCAGAAGGTGTACGACCGTACACCTGTCGCGTACGATCGTACACTCCGGGGAGGCGCGGATCGAGACCGCGCCCCCCCGGGGATCCGCGAGAATGGCCCCGTCGGAACCGGCGGCGGAGAGGAGTCAGGGTGGCGACCGGACGGGTGGACCCCGAACGCAGGGAGCGCATCATCGCCGCCGCCGCCGACCTCATCGCCGAGGAGGGCGTGGCCGGGACCTCCCACCGCAAGGTGGCCGCCCGCGCCGAAGTCCCGCTGGGCTCGATGACCTACCACTTCGCGGGCATGGACGAGCTGCTGCGCGAGGTGTTCTCCCGCTTCGCCCAGGACCTCAGCCGCAGGTTCGAGCAGCGCCTGGCCCGGGCCCGGAACCTGGAGGAGGCCCGCGAGGCCGTCACCGCCCTGGTCCACGACGAGCTGATGACCTCCCCGCGCGAGCTGGTCCTCACCCACGAGCTGTACACCCTGGCCGCCCGCCGCCCCGCCTACCGTGAGCTCACCCGGGCGTGGATGCTCCGCAGCAGGCGCGCCCTGGAACTCCACTTCGACCCGCTGACCGCCCGGCAGGTCGACGCGCTCATCGAGGGGCTGACCATCCACCGCGCCCTGGAGCTGGAGCCCCACGACCGCGCGCTGACGGCGGACGCCGTCGCCCGCATCACCGCCGTCCCGTCGCCGGGCGGCCCCGCCGCGGGCTGAGGACGTCCCGAACGGCGACCGCTCGGGGCGGTTCGGGCGGATGGTGCGCCCGGCCGCCCGCGCGTCGGCTTCCGGTTCCGGGGTCGTACGGCCTGCCCGGGGCCCGGTCCCGGCCCCTACTCCTGTCCCAGCCCCAGCTCCTCGACGACGCGGGCGACGCGGTCGCGGTCCTGCGGACCGAGGCCGCGCAGCGGCAGCGGCAGGCTCGGGCCGCGCACCAGCCCCAGGTGCTCGGCGATCGCCGCGGCCACCCGGAGGCTGCCGTGCCGGGCGAACAGGTCCCAGAGGGGCCCAAGGCGCGCGGAGAGTTCCTCGGCCCGCTCCGCCGCGCCGGACCGGGCTGCGCGCACGATCTCCAAGGCAGGGGCGGGCAGGGTGCCGCCGACGACCGAGTACCAGGCGTCGCAGCCCGCGTTCAGCCCGGTGGCGCCGAAGGCGTCCCCGGACACGCCGACCGTGACGCCCTGGGGCAGGAGCTCCCGGAGCCGGGCCACCCGCCGGGCGGCCTCCGCGGGGTCGGCGGGCACCCCGGGGATCTTCAGCGACGCGACGCCGGGCAGCCGCGCGACGTCGCGGTAGAGGTCGTCGGTGAAGGAGAAGTGCGTGGTCCGCGGGTTGTCGTACACGACGAGCGGCACGGACAGGGCGCGGGTCACGTCCTCGTAGAGGCCGTACACGTCGTCCGGGGTGAGCTCCTGGTACGACACCGGTGCCAGCAGCACACCGGACGCCCCGGCCCGCTGGGCGTCCTCGGCGAACTCCAGGACGTGCGAGGTGCGCAGGGCGCCGATGCCCGCCAGGACGGGCACCTCCCCGGCGTGCTCCACGGCCAGCCGGACCACGCGGGCGCGCTCGTCGCGGGTGAGGTAGGCGTAGGAGCCGGTCGACCCCAGGGCGGTGATCGAGTCGACGCCGGCCCTGGCCAGGCGCCCGACCAGGCCGGCGAAGGCGGCCTCGTCGACGCGGTCGCGGTGGATCGGGGTGAGCGGGAAGGCGCTGAGGCCGGTGAACATGGGCACTTCCGTGGATCGTCGGGCGGACCGGCGGGGGCGCCGCCGGGCGGGCCGGGTCCGGGACCCGGCGGCGGGAAGACTACCGCGTCACCCCTCGCCCCTGGCGCCCTGTGACGGTGATCGCCCGGTCGCGGGGAGTGTCGCTCGCCCACCTTCGGCGGCCGCTCCGATAGAGAAAGGGGGACGCCCCCGGTGGGCGACGCGCTCCTTCAGCCGTCGAGAGGACCATATGGGCAGCATCCCCGACGAGGTCGCCCCCGGTGTCTTCCGCCTCGGCGACGAGGTGGTGAACTTCTACCTGGTGGACACCGACGAGGGCCTGGTCCTCGTCGACGCCGGGCTGCCCACGCACAGCTCCGCGTTCCTGGACGCGGCGTCCCGGGTGGGCGGGCGGCTGCGGGCCGTCCTGCTCACCCACGGCCACCCCGACCACATCGGTCTGGCCGCCCGCGTCCTGGAGCACTCGGGAACGGCGGTGTGGGTGCACGAGGGCGACGCGCCGCTGCTGGGCGGCGGCCCCGCGCAGGCGATCGTGCACGCCCCTCCCGAGCGCTCGATGCTGCCCTACCTGCTGCGCCGTCCGCGGGCCGCCCGCCTGCTCGCTCACCTGGAGGGGTCGGGGGCGTTCAACGCGCCGCCGGTGCCGGAGTACTCCACGTTCGTCCACGGCCAGGTCCTGGAGGAGGTGCCCGGAAGCCCGCGGGTGGTGGGCGCGCCCGGGCACACCCCGGGCAGCGCCGCGTTCGTCTGGGACGACCGCGGGGTGGTGTTCACGGGGGACGCGCTGGTCACCTACGACCCGACCACCGGCCGCAAGGGACCGACCACGATCAGCCGGATGTCCACGCACAAGGGCGCCCAGGCGATGGCCTCGCTGGAGCGGCTGGCGGAACTGGGGGAGGAGGCCGTGGTGCTGCCCGGCCACGGCGACCCCTTCACCGGCGGGCCGCGCGCGGCGGCCGAGGAGGCGATCGCGCGCGGGATCCAGTAGGGCCGCCCGGGGGTGTCCGCGCGGCGGTGCCGGGCAGGGCCCGCCGGATCGGGGGAGAACCGCGGGGCGTTCACGGCTGTCTACCCGGACGAACGAGTTACACCGGACCTATTGACTTTCGATAGGTATCTATCGATACTCGATGCATGCGCAGCTACATCACCCTGGTCCTGCGGGCCGGCGTCGCGATGGCGATCCTCACCGGCCTCTTCGGCCAGATCGTCGTCATCCCCGGTGTCGCCGCCAGCGAGGTCGAAAGCTTCCCTCCCTACGCCCCCTACGAACTCCCCTATGTCATCCTTGCCGTTCTCGGCGTCGCCTGTGTGCAGGTCGCCCTGGTCGCCGTGTGGGCGCTGCTCGCGATGGTCGAGCGCGATGCGATCTTCACCCGCCGGGCCTTCTTCTGGGTGGACGTCATCATCGGGGCCACCCTCGCGGCGTCCCTGATCACCGCCGGGGTCACCGTGCACCTGCTGGTGGACTCGAATATCCCCTCTCCCGCCGACGGCATGGAGCTGATCGGCGCACTGGGCGCCGCCGTCGTCACCACTGCCGGGGGCATCGCCTTCGCCCTGCTGCTCATCCTCATGCGCGGACTGCTGCGCAAGGCGGCCGACCTGCAGACGGAGATGTCCGAGGTCGTCTGAAGCGGATGGTGTATCCGGTCGAGTGCTTCGACTCCTTGAAGCGGATGTCTTATCCGGTTGGCCGAACCGGATGGCCGATCCGGTTGGTCGGATCAAACCGCCGAGCCGGATGGCTTATCCGGATGGTGGGATCGGCCCACCGAATCGGTACGCGCGGGCTCTGGGCCCCGATCCCGCCCCCGCTCGCGCCCCGATCGTCCACGGCGCACGAGGGCTGCCGGACGGTGGCCTTGCCGGAACGGTCGGCGGAACCGGGGGAGGAGGCCGTGGTGCTGCCCGGCCGCGCGACTCCTTTGTCGCCTAGCCGCCCGGCACCGCGGCGCCGAGCGGGTGATCGAGCTCGGGAGCCAGTAGGCGCGCGCCCGTGGACGTCTGTCGCGATCGTTCGCGGGGGAGCCGGTGGACCGCCCCCGCATGGGCTCTTGCCGCGGTCGTTCGCGCGGGAGCCGGTAGGGGCGCGCGTGCCGGGTTCCGGGCCGTACCGGGGCCGCCCGGTCACACGTCCCTTCGCCGGCGGGCCGCGCGGCGGCCGGAGTGGCCACGCCGGGGCCGCCGGGTCAGCTCCCGTGCCGGGGCTCCTGGTTGAGGTCGTCGGCGGCCCGCTCGTTGAGCACGGCGGCCGTCCGCACGGCGCCGTTGACCATCCCCTCGTCCGCCTCGGCGCCCCGCTTCTCGGCGGGTTCCTCCGGCG
The DNA here is from genome assembly GCF_040614155.1 of Nocardiopsis sp. NPDC006139. NCBI lineage: Bacteria > Bacillati > Actinomycetota > Actinomycetes > Streptosporangiales > Nocardiopsidaceae > Nocardiopsis > Nocardiopsis sp. NPDC006139. Next base: position 50,392 of record NZ_JBEXTT010000014.1, on the reverse strand, counting down.
GGCCCGGCAGGACCCCGGCCATGACCCGCATGAGCCGCTGCACCAGCGACGGGCACAGCCCGCGCGCCGCGACGACCGCCGCCGCCAGCGGCGTGATCACCAGGTACGGGCGCCCGCGCGCGGCCGCCTCGACGATCCGGCGGGCGGCGTGCCCGGCGCCCGCCGACACCAGCGGCAGGCCGGCGCCCAGGGCGAACCAGCTGTACTCGCGCTCGGCGTTCCCCGAGAACACCGCCGCCCGGTGCGAACCGGTGCGCATCAGCCCCGGCACCACCGTGGTGACCCGCACCCCCCGGCGCGCGAGCTCCGCGCCCAGCCCCTCCGACAGGGCGACCTCGGCGAACTTGGCGCACGAGTACGGCAGCAGGTGCGGCACGCTGAGGTGGCCGCCGATGGACGTGATGGTCACCAGCGAGCCGCCGGTCCGCGACAGCGGGCCGATCGCGGCCCGGGAGATCCGCAGCGGGGCCCAGAACATCGTCTCCATCGCGTCGCGGAAGTGCTCCTCGGTGAGCACCTCCTGCGGGCCCACCTGGATGATCCCGGCGTTGTTGACGACGAAGTCCAGGTGGCCGAAGGCCGCCTCGGCCTCCTTCACCAGGCGCTCGGCCCCCTCCGGGTCGCGTACGTCGCACCGGATGCCGCGGGCCGGAACGCCGCGCGCCTCCAGGTCGGCCACGGCCCGGTCCAGCTCGTCGCCGTCGCGCGCGCAGACCACCACGGACGCGCCGCGCTCGCCGAACTCCCGGGCCAGGCTCAGGCCGAGCCCGCGCGAGCCGCCGGTGACCAGGGCGACCCGCCCGGCGAGCCGTGTGGTGTGCGGCCGTGGTGCCAGCGCCGCCGCTCCGACGCCCAGCGCGGCGCCGGCCGCGGCCCAGGGCAGTACCCCGCCGCTCCGGCTCCGCCGCGCCTGCTGTGGCTCGTCCCGGCGGAGCCGGGACGCCGCCCGGGCCGTCAGGAGCGGGACCAGGACGGTCTTCGCCTTCATCACCGGTCGCCTCCTTCGCGTCTGCTCCGGTTCCGCGTTCCGCGCGGCCGGTCCGTTCCCGCGGAGCGAACCCCCACAGGCCCTCGGGCGGGGAGCGCCGGACGCGGCCCCTGCGGTCCCCCGTGGCGGCGCCCCCGAGCACCGCCGTCCTGTGGACCCGCCGTGTAGGGACGCGGCTACCCGGGACCGTACGGGCCGAAACAGCGGGCGCCCCGTGCCGCCCCGTCCCGCCCCGTGCCGCCCCGGAGCGGAACGGGTCGCGGAGGCCACGACCGGCGACCGGCGGGGCCGCCGCCCGCCGCCCGCCGCCCGCCGAACACCGCCGCTCCGGCTCAGCCGGTGGGGTCGGGCTCCTGGGCGCGTTCCCGCTCCCGGTAGGCCTGCGCCTGGAGGTCCCACAGCTCCCGGTACACGCCGCCCCGCTCCATCAGCTCCTCGTGGGACCCCCGGTCCACCACCCGCCCCCGCTCCAGCACCACGACCACGTCGGCCATCCGCACCGACGCCAACCGGTGCGTGATGAGCACGACCGTCGCCCCCGTCCGCCCCGCGTGCGCGTGCAGCGAGGAGAAGAACCGGTGCTCGGCCCGGGCGTCCAGCGCCGACGTGGGCTCGTCCGCGATCAGCAGCGGCACCGCCGACCCGTCGTCGCCCCGGTGGAACCCCCGGGCCGCCGCGAGCCGCTGCCACTGCCCGCCCGACGGCTCGTGGCCGTGCGCGAACCGCTTGTCCAGCAGTGTCTCCCACCCGCGCGGCAGGTCCGCCACCACCGTGTCGGCGTGCGCCGCCCCGGCCGCCCGCGCCAACCGCTCCGGGTCGTCCTCCGGGCCGCCCATCACCACGTTGCCGCGCGCCGTCATCGGCCAGTGCGTGTGGTCCTGGGCGATCACCGCGATCCGCGAGCGCAGGTCGTCGGCGTCCACTCCCGCCAGGTCGGTCGCGTCCCAGCACACCCGTCCGGCGTCGGGCGTGTACAGCCCCGACAGCAGCTTGGCCAGGGTGCTCTTGCCCGACCCGTTCTCGCCGACCAGCGCCACCGTCCGCCCCCGGGGCAGCACCAGGTCCACCCCGGCCAGCGCCGGACCCGTGGCGCCGTCCCCGTCCCCGTCCGCCTTGGGATAGGAGAACGTCACGTCCTCCACCCGGATCTCCGCGAACCCCTCCGGGGCGGGCGGAAGGTCCCGGCGGGGCGTGCGCTCGCGGGCCTTCTCCTCCAGCTCCACCAGGTCGGCGACGTACAGCCCCGCCTCGTAGACCTGGCCCACCGACACCAGCACCGTGCCCAGCGCGCCCTGGGCGACCCGCACCGCCACCACGGCCGCCCCGGCCGCCGCGATCGGCACGACCCCCTCGACCAGCAGCACCCCCAGCGCGACGAACACCACCACCGTGGCGGCCCCGCCCAGGGCCCCGCCCGCCACCCGGATCAGCGCCATCCGCGTCGCCAGCCGCAACCGGGCCTGGAGCTCCCGTTCGGCGAACCGGTCGAACTCGGCGCGCAGCCGCGGGCCCATCGTGTACGAGCGCAGCTCGGCGGCGGTGCGCCGGTCGATCATCAGCTGCTGGAGCATGAACTTGCGGCGCATGACCTCGGTGAGCCTCAGCGTCAGCCGGTACCGCAGCCGGGCGGACGCCGCCGAGCTCCACCACTGGGGGACCATCGCCACCAGGATCAGCGGCAGCAGCACCGGGTGCAGCGTGCCCAGCACACCCGCGGCCGCGGCGATCGCCACCAGGCCGGTGAGCACGTCCAGACTGGTGCGGACCAGCACCCCCATCTGGTCGCAGCCGGTGGCGTACCCGCGGAACACGTGGTCGTTGAAGGCGCTGTCGTCGAAGGCCGCCGCCTCCACCCGGGTGACCGTCTCGTTGAAACGGCGCTCGGCGGCCAGCACCACCTTGGGCTCCAGCCGGGCCTGGGCGCGCCCGGCCAGCGCCCCGCACGCGCCCCGGGCGAGCAGGGCCGCCGCGAGCAGGAGCAGCGAGGGCAGCGCCGCCCGGACCCGGTCGGGGGTGGGCACGGCCGCGAACACCTCCTCCAGGACGGCGTTGGTCGCCACCAGCGCCCACGCGGTGGCCGCGCCCATCCCCAGCCCGAACACGACGGTGGCGGCCAGGTCTCCGGGCCCCGACCGGCGGCCCACGGCCAGGGCCCGGCCGACCAGCACGGGCATCCGGCGCGCCATCGACCACCAGGTGGCCTGGCGGGCCCGTTCGCGGAACATCCGGTACTCCGAGGTGGCGAGCCGCTCGGCGTCCGCGTCGGGGGAGTCGGAGGAGGCGTCGTGCCCTGGATCGTTCCCGGCTCCGGTGTCGGCGCCGGAGCCGGCGTTGGTGTCGTGGTCGTGCAACAGGCGTTCCTCTCCGTTTCCGTGGCGGGGACAGGCCGATCATGACGGTCCGGTCCGTCGCCGGGGGAGGGGGCGACCGATTGCGGTCCGACCGCATCGGGCCACGGAGGGTCCCGCCGGGGGTGCACGCGCGCGTCCGGCGGCCGGGACGGGCCCGGACCGGCCGGGTAAGGGGCGATCCGAATCCGTGTTCGATGCGGTCTCCGGTGCCCTTCCGGGGGCCGTCGCGCCGCCTGTCACCGACCGGGGGAGAGCGTCACGGAGTTCGCCCTTTGAGTACCAAGAGGCCTTTTGTCGCCTTGATGCCCGTTCGGGTTCCGTGTCCGGGTACGCGCCCCGCGCGAAACGCGGCGATCACGCAGAACCCGCACTCTCCCGACCCGTGCCGATATCAATGGAACCGCGACCGCGCCCGCCCCCCGCCACGGCGTCCGGACTCCGGTGAGGGAGAGGTGGTACATGGCTGGTCTTCGGGCGCGCACCCGTGACCTGCGGCACCGGATCGAGCAGACGGCGGCGGTGGTCCGCGACCGCCTCACCGCCCACACCTGGTCGGTGGTGCAGGCCACCCTCGCGGCCGTGATCGCCTGGACCGTCGCCGGCGGCCTCGTCCAGGACCACAGCCCGTTCTTCGCCCCCATCGCCGCCGTCATCGCGCTCAACGCCTCCGGCGGCGAACGCGGCTCCAACGCCCTCAAACTCCTCACCGGGGTGTTCATCGGCATCGGCGCGGGCGAGCTCGCCCTGGCCGTGGACGTCGGCGAGCTCGTCACCATGAGCGCGGCCACCCTGCTGGCCATGCTCGTGGCCGTCGCCATCAACGCCGAGCGCATCGTCATCGGGCAGGCCGCGGCCAGCGCCATCCTGACCACGATCTTCATCGGGGACGGCAGCCCCGGCATCGACCGGCTCGTCGACGCCCTCATCGGCGCGGGCGTCGCCCTGGTGTTCAGCCAGCTGCTGTTCCCCGCCCGGCTGGTCGCGCTGCTGCGGCGCATCGAGGTGGACGCGCTCGGCGAGATGTCGGGCATGCTCACCGGCGTCGCCCAGGCCCTGGACGAGGAGGGCGACGTCTCCAGCCAGCAGATGGTCAACCGGCTCGGCGACCTCAGCCGGCCGATGGCGGAGCTGAGCCGCGCCCGCGAGGCCAGCATGACCACCATCCGGCTGTCCACGATCCGCTGGGGCGACCCGCAGCCGGTGCTGGACGAGGACGAGATCATCGAGCGCCTCATCCTGCTCGGCGAGAGCTGCCTGTTCCTGTGCCGCAGCACCGCCGCGATGGGCGCCCACGAACGCCGCGAGCTGGTCCCGATCGTGTCCGGCATGGCCGACGTGCTGGCCACCCTCGCCGACGACCTCAGCAGCCGGGAGGCTCGCGAGCAGGCGGTGGAGCAGGCGCTGATGACCGCGCGCATGTACGGGCCGGGACGGCCCGACGACGACCAGGTCACCCAGGCCACCCACCTGGCGGTGGAGATGGTCGCCACCGACATCATGCTGTTCGCGGGCATCCGGTTCGAGGAGGTGGAGGAGGTCCTCCAGGGAGATCTGGAGGACCCGAGGATCCCGCCGCCGCCGGGGGTGCCCTGGCTGCCGTGGCTGCGCTGGCACCCCCGCCTGGGACCGGTCCGGGACCGCTTCGCCCGCTGGGGGCCGGGACCGCGCAGGCCGGGCGGGCCCCGGCGCTTCGGCCGCTGGCGCCCTGGGCCGCCCGGCTGACGGGCCGGCGCGTCCGGGGTTGCGGTTGACGCGGGGTCAACGCCTAACGTCGGTGACCGGACCGGAGGTACCGGTCCGACGAGGGGAGCGGTCATGCCGACCTGGCCGACCGGGCAGGTGTGCCGGATGACCGGCGTCAGCTCGCGGACCCTGCGGCACTACCACCGCATCGGCCTGCTGCGGCCCGCCGCGGTGGGGGCCGGCGGGGTGCGCCACTACGGCCGCGCCGAGCTGCTGCGGCTCCAGCGCATACTGCTCATGCGCGAGCTGGGGCTGCCCCTGGCCGACATCGCCGCCGTGCTCGACGCCGGCGGCGACCCGGCCGGGGCGCTGCGCACCCACCTGCGCGACCTGCTGGCCGAACGCGACCGCATCGACACCCTCGTCACCACCGTGCGCCGCACCCTGGACGCACTGGAGGAGGAGGGGACCATGGGCGCACTCGACCCCGAGACGCTCTTCGCCGGATTCGACACCGCCGCCTACACGGACCGCGCCCGCGCGCAGTGGCCGGCCCAGTGGGAGCAGGCGGCCCGCGCCGCCGACGGCCGGGCCCCGGCCGACTGGGAGGCGGACCGGGCCGGACTGGCCGCCCAGCTGGAGCGGATGGCCGCCCACCTGGCGGCGGGGCGGCCGGTCACCGACCCGGCCGTGCAGGCGGAGGTGCACGACCACTACCTGCGGGTCTCCCGCATGTGGACGCCCGACGCCGACGCCTTCGCCCACCTGGGGCGCGTGTACGCCGAGGAGGGGCCCTGGCGGGAGGTGTACGAGGCGGTCGCGCCGGGGCTGGCCGACTACCAGTGCGAGGCCATGGCCGCCTACGCCCTGGCCCGCCTGGACACCCGGAGGGAGGGGACGTGATCCCGCCCCACTGGACGGCGCACCGCCGGGAGGAGGACGGCGAGGTCCTGGGCTACCTCGCCCCGGCGGGTGCGGGGGCCTACACCCCGATGACCCCGTTCGGGCACGCGGCGGGCGCCCCGTCCGCCGAGGCCGAGGCCCGCGCAGCCCTGGACGCCCGCGGGCTGGCCTACCTGGCCGACCGCTGGCTGCTGGAGCTGCCCGGGCGGGCCGAGCCGGTCGCCGTGCGGATCGTGGAGGTGGGCCCCGACCGCATGCGGGTGGCCAACGCCGACTTCGGCTATGAGGAGGCCGACCTGGGGCACGTCTTCACGCTGGACGTCCCCGAGCCCGGCCGCCTGCGCCCCGCCTGAGCGCCGGTCGCCGAGGCTGGGGACCCGGGGCGCCGTGCCGCCGCCCGGCGGACGGGCCCGCCCGGCCGAGGGGTCCGCCGCCCTCCCGTCCTCGCGGCCGGAGCGGAGCGCCCCGGCCCGGGGCCGTCGCCGGTGGGCGGCGGCCCCGGGCGGCTGCTCGGCGGGGGCGACCTGGAATTCCAGGTGACGGGAAAGTGGCCGGGAGATGAATGGAATCCTCGGTGATCGGGGTAGGGAACACACAACGTGACCCTCCGTGTACGGTTCCCCCGGAATGTTCCCGACAGGAGACTTTTGCAGACCCGACGGATCCCTGCCCCCGTTCCGTTCGCCCGTCCCCGCGCCCGCTCCCGCCCGGTGAGAAGACCCGGGCCCCGCCGCGCGCCCGCCGCCGCGGCGGGCGGACCCTCCCGCTCCTGAGGAGGGCGGCGCGCGGGGTGGCACGGCCCGCTCCCCGGCGGGTCATCGCACCGCGTCCCCGCGGCGGTCCTCCCGGACCGGCCCCCGCACCGCGCGCCCCGTGTCCGGCACGCCCCCGGACCGCCCCCTCCCGACGCGCCCCGTGACGCGCGGCCGGTCCCCGGCCGCGTCCGCACCGCCGGTGCCCCGCACAACACCCGCGGTCCTTCGGCGACCCCCGAGCGGCATCCCGACACCACCGCCCGGGCCCTTGCCGTACCCGGAAACGGGGCGCCTCCCGACGCCGCCCCGACCACCGGAAAGCGTGGAACGCAGTGACCGTACAGATCGATCCCCCCTCCCACCAGCCCTTCCCCCTGCCGCACGCCTCCGTGGACGCCCCCGTCCACGCGGGGACGGCGGCCCCGGAGACGCATGCGCGGCTCCGGGCTCCCGGGCGCGACCGCCGCGCCGCCCCGCCCCGGCCGGGCGCCGTCCCCGGCCCCCGCCCGAGCACCGACGACACGGCCCGGCCGGCGGGGGAGGACCCGCCGGACCCGCCCGCCCGCGCACGCCGCGCGCCTCGCGCGCCCCGCCGGCCCCCCGGCGGTCCCGCGTCCGCCCGCCGGGCGGACGCGCCCGCCGACGCCGCGGCCCCCGGTCCGGTGCCGGGGGCGCGGCGGGCGCTGCCCGCCCTGTGCGTCACCGTCACCGTCAGCCAGGGCGCGCTGTTCTACGCCTTCCCCGTGCTGGCCCCCGCGGTCTCCCTCGGCACCGGCTGGTCCCTCATCGTCCTCACCGCGCTCTTCTCCGGCTCCCAGGTGCTGGCGGCCCTGGTCGCCCCGCTGGTCGGCCGCTGGCTGCGCCTGCGCGGCCCCCGGCCGGTGATGACCGCCGCCGCGGTCCTGGGCGCGGCGGCGCTGGCCGCCTGCGCCCTGGCGCCGTCGCTGTGGGTGTTCGCGGCGGCCTGGCAGGCGGCGGGGCTCGCCGCCGCCGGGCTCTTCTACCCGACCGCGTTCGCCGCCCTCACCCACTGGTACCGGTCGGCCCGGGTCCGCGCGGTCACCACCCTGACCCTGGTCGGGGGGTTCGCCGGGACGGTGTTCGCCCCGCTCGCCGCGCTGCTGGAGGCCCACCTCGGCTGGCGCGGCGCCCTCCTGGCCCTGGCCGCCCTCGTCGCCCTGGTCGTGGCGCCCCTGCACCTGTGGGCGCTGCGCGCGGAGTGGACGCCCCACGGCGACCCGGAGTCCGGCCGCCGGGCCGTGCGCGGGGTGATGGCCGGGCGGGCGTTCTGGGCGCTGACCGCGGCCCTGGCACTGGGCGCCTTCACCGTCCACGCGGTGGTCGTCGACCTCGTCCCGTTCCTGCGGGAGCACGGGTTCGGCACCGCCGAGGCGGCCTGGGTCCTGGGCGCCACCGGTATCGGCCAGGTGCTGGGCCGCCTCGTCTACGCCCCCTGGGAGCTCCGCAGCCGTCCGGGGACGCGGGCGGTGGCGGTGCTGCTGGTCTGCGCGTCGGGGGCCGTGCTCACGGCGGTGCTCGCCCTGGCGGGCGCCGCCCCGGCCGCGCTGTTCGCGGCGGCGCTCGCGGTGGGCGCCGGGCGCGGCCTGCTCACGCTGGTGCAGGCCACGGCGATCGCCGACCGGTGGGGCCCCGAGCACTACACCACGCTCAACAGCATCATGCACACCCCGATCGCGCTCGCCGCCGCGCTCGCGCCGGGGGTGTGCGCGCTCGCCGCCGGGGCCGCGGGCGGCTACGCGCCGGTGTTCTTCGCCCTGGGGGCCGTCGCGCTGCTGGGCGCCCTCGTCGCCCCCGCCGGGTCACCCGCCGCCGTGGCGGCGGGTGACCGCGGGTGAGGGCCGGGGCCCGGGTCAGAGGGCGTCGGCCGGCGTGTCCAGGACGGTGCGGTCGCGGGAGGACACCAGGTCGAACTGCGGCCCGGTGCGCGGCAGCTCGTGCCGGAAGAAGTACGCGGCCGCCGCCCGCTTGCCCGCGTAGAACGCCTCGCCCGGGGCGTCGCTCCTGCCGTGCGCGGCCACCAGCTGCTCCAGCCACATCCACGCCACCACCACGTGCCCGACGGCCTCCATGTAGGGGGTGGCGTTGGCCAGCGCCTCCGCCGGGTCGCCGTTCGCCCAGGCCTCCGCCGTGGTCCGCACGACCCGGTCCAGGGCGGCGTCCAGCAGCCCGGCGAACTCCGCCTCGTCCCCGCCCAGGCCGCGGGCCCGGGCGGAGGCGGCGCGCGCGGTCTCCACCAGCAGCCCCAGCCCGGCCCCGCCGCCCTGCACCGCCTTGCGGCCCAGCAGGTCCAGGGCCTGGATCCCGTGGGTGCCCTCGTGGATCGCGTTGAGCCGGTTGTCCCGGTAGTGCTGCTCCACGTCGTACTCGCGCGTGTACCCGTAGCCGCCGTGCACCTGGATCGCCAGGCTGTTGGCCTCCAGGCACCACTGCGAGGGCCAGCTCTTGACGAGGGGGGTGAGCACGTCCAGCAGGGCGTCGGCCCGCTCGCGGTCCGCGGCGCCGTCGGCGGTGGCGGCCTCGTCGACCAGCCGGGCGCAGTACAGGACCAGGGCCATCGCCCCCTCCACGTAGCTCTTCTGCGCCAGCAGCATCCGCCGCACGTCGGTGTGCTCGATGATCGGCACCGGCGGGTTCGCCGGGTCCTTGTCGCCCAGCGGGCGGCCCTGGAGGCGCTCGCGGGCGTAGGCCAGCGACTTCAGGTACCCGGTGTAGCCGACGGCGGCGGCGCCCGCCCCCACCCCGATCCGGGCGCCGTTCATCATGTGGAACATGTAGCGCAGCCCCTGGTGCGGCTCCCCGACCAGGTAGCCGACCGCGCCGGGCTCCCCGCCGGGGGTGTGCGCGCCCTCGCCGAAGTTGAGCAGCGCGTTGACGGTGCCGCGGTAGCCCATCTTGTGGTTGAGGCCGGCGGGGACGACGTCGTTGCGCTCGCCGACCGACCCGTCGGCGTTCACCAGGTACTTGGGCACGATGAACAGCGAGATGCCCTTGACCCCGGGCGGGCCGCCGGGGATCTTGGCCAGCACCAGGTGGACGATGTTCTCGGTGAGCTCGTGGTCGCCCGCCGAGATCCACATCTTGTTGCCGAACAGCCGGTACGTGCCGTCCCCGGCGTCCTGCGCGCGGGTGGTGATGTCGGCCAGGGAGCTGCCGGCCTGCGGCTCGGACAGGCACATGGTGCCGGTGAACCGGCCCTCCACCATGGGCCGCACGTAGGTGTCGACCTGCTCGGGGGTGCCGTGGGCGAGCAGCAGCCGGGCGTTGCCGACGGTGAGGAAGGGGTAGGCGGAGGAGCCCAGGTTGGCGGCCTGGAACCAGGCGCTGCACGCGCTGGCCACCACGTGGGGGATCTGCCCGCCGCCCACGGAGGCGGGCAGGCCGAGCGCGTTGAGGCCGGTCTCGGCCAGGACCTCCAGGGCCTTCTTGACCTCGGGGATCACGTGGACGCGTTCGCCGTCGAAGCGCGGCTCGTTGGCGTCGTTGGCCTTGTTGTGCGGGGCGAAGTGGTCGGTGGCGACGCGTTCGGCCAGCTCCAGGGCGCCGTCGAGGGTCTCGCGGGAGTGGTCGGCGTAGTGGGGGCGCCGGGTGAGGGACTCGGCGTCGAGCCATTCGTAGAGCAGGAATCGCAGGTCGCGCGCGGACAGCAGGGTGGATGCCACGGGGTCGCCTCCTCGGAGTGATTGACCGACTGGTCGGTATGGTATCCGTTCGGGGAACCCGCCGGGCGGCCGGGGCGGCGGGGGCCCCGGGGTCCTACGCTGGGCGTGCACGTCCGACCGCCTTCGACAAGGAGCCCCGTGTCCACTCCCGCCGCCGACCCGTCCCGCACCGTCCTGCTGCTCAACGGGCCCAACCTCAACCTGCTCGGCACCCGCGACCCCGGCCAGTACGGCACCACCACCCTCGCCGAGGTCGAGGCCCGGGTCGCCGCGCTCGGCAGGGAGCTGGGCGTGGAGGTGGTCTGCGCGCAGAGCAACGGCGAGGGGGAGATGGTCGACCGGCTGCACGCCGCCCGCGGCTGGGCCGGCGTGGTCATGAACCCCGGCGCGTACGCCCATTACAGCATCGCCCTGCGCGACGCCGTCGACGCCATCGAGGCGCCCGTGGTGGAGGTGCACATCTCCAACGTGTACGCCCGCGAGGGGTTCCGGCACACCTCGGTCACCGCCCCGGTGGCCGCCGGGTACATCGCCGGCTGCGGGGTGCCCGGCTACGAGTTGGCGCTGCGCGCGGTCCTGGGCCGGGCGGCCGAACGCGGCACCCTGGGCTGAGGCCCGCGCGCGTCCGTGCGCCCCCCGGTACCGACCGGTCGGTTTCCATGGGGCGCACGGACGCGCGGCACACCCGCCTCAGCGGAAGGTCGTCAGCGCCGCCCCGGCCTGCTCCAGGTGCGCGTGGTCGTTGAACGACAGCAGCCGGGTGCCGCCGCGCCCGTGCACCACCTTGGTGAGCGACCCGTTCACCACGATCCGGTTCAGCTCCAGGAACCCGTGCGCCGGGGCCCGCAGCAGCGCCGCGCACACCGCCGCGACCACCCCCGCCGACGTGAACACCAGGGCCGTCTCGCCCCGGCCCAGTCCGGCGACCGTGTCCTCCAGCGCCGCCCGCACCCCGCCGCGGAACGCCTCCCAGCTGCCCGGCCCGTCGCCCCCGGCGGCCATCCACGCCGACAGCCCGGCGTCCAACCGCTCCTGGAGGGTGCCCTCGGCGACGGGGTGCCGGGCCAGCAGCCCCAGGTGGTCGTACTCGTTCCAGCGCTCGTCGACCGTCGGCTCGGCGTCGATCCCGGCCTCGGCCAGGGCGGCCGCCGCGGTCTGGCGCTGCCTGCGCAGCGACCCCGAGAACACGGGGCCCGGGCGCAGCCCGCGTCGCTCGAGCTCGGCGCCCAGCAGCCGCGCCTGCTCGTATCCGGTGGGACTCAGCTCGTCGTAGTCCTCCGCCTCCGGCGATGCCTTGCCGTGGCGGATGAGGTAGATGCTCGGCATCGCCCCAGAGTACGAGTGCGGCCCGCGGCCGCGGCGCCCGGGGGCGGGCCGAGGCGCACCGGGGACGGGTACGCGGAGGGGCCGGGGACCGACGGTCCCCGGCCCCTCCGCGGGGCGTCCGTCAGGGCCGGTACGCGGCGGCCCCGGAGAACTCGGCGATGGACCCGCCCGCGGAGATGGACTCCCGCGCCGGGATCTCGGCGTCCTCCTTGGCCTTGAGCAGGGCGCCCAGGCCCACCGCCTCCTCCGGCGCCAGGAACGCCACGCCGTCGGAGTCGGCGAACACCACGTCCCCCGGGCGCACGACCGCGCCGGCGATGCTCACGGGGACGTTGATCGCACCCTCGATCCCGGCGATGCGGGTGGTCAGGGGGCTGTAGCCGCGGGAGAGGACGGGCAGGTCGTAGGCGAGGGTCTCGTCGTGGTCGTTGACCGAGCCGTCGATGACCGCGCCGACCGCGCCGCGGGCCTTGGCGGTGTAGGACACCAGGCCGCCGAAGCACGACCGCGCGAGGTCGCCGGACTGGTCGACGACGAGCACGTCGCCGGGCCGCAGCATGTCCGCGGCCATGTGGACGGCCGTGGAGTCCAGGTGCGGGATGCGCACCGTGACGGCCGTGCCGACGAACTTCAGCGGGCGCCGGTTGGGCGTCAGCCCCAGGGCGAAGCCGTGGTCGCGCAGGTGGCCGAGGGTGGAGACGCACACCTGGGACAGCTCGGAGACGATGGACGCGTCGATCTGCCGCGGCATGTCGTTGACGGTGAACAAGTCGGGTCCTTTCCGGTCGGTGGGGCGCGTGCCTACTGCGCGCTGGAGAGGTAGGGGATGAAGGTGGTGATCTCGGGGACGAGGATGAGGACGGCCACGACGATGACGTCGGCGACGATGAAGGGCACGATGCCGCGGAAGATCCGCCCCAGCCCGGCCTCGGGCACGGCGCCGGAGTACACGAAGGCGTTCATGCCGACCGGCGGCGTGATGAGCGCCATCTCGGCCACCTTCACGATGAGCACGCCCAGCCAGATGCCGTCGAACCCGTAGCCGACCAGGATCGGGTGCAGCAGCGGCCCCGCGATGAGGATCATGGAGATCCCGTCGAGGAACATGCCCAGCGGCAGCAGCACCAGCAGGCACAGCACCAGGACCAGGTAGGGGGGCAGGTCCGCGGCCAGGACCGCGTTCACCACCGCGGTGCTCGCCCCGGACAGGGCGAGGAAGTAGGTGAACACCCCGGCGCCGACCATGAGCAGGAACGTCATGGCGGTCAGCCCGACGGCCTCGGTCACCGACTCCTTCACCACCCGCATCCACCGGGGCGGGCGGGTGCGCAGGAGCAGGATGACGAACGCCGACACGGCGCCGAACGAGGCGGCCTCGGTGGCGGTGGCCACGCCCAGGTAGATCGTGCCGATGGACACGGCGAAGATGACCACCAGGAAGCCGAAGCCGACCAGGTCCAGGGGCGGGGGGCGGTTCCCCTCGGGGCCGGCCTCGGGCGCGGGGTCCGCGTCCGGGCCGTCCGCGGCCGCCGCGGGGGAGCCCGCGGAGCCGGGCGCCGCGGCCCCGACCTTCTCGCGTTCCGCGGCGCGCGCCGCCCGGCGGCGCTTGCCGGCCGCGACGAGCAGCATGATGGTGACCGCGTAGACGAGGATCGTCAGCAGGCCCGGGCCGATGCCCGCCAGCAGCAGCTGCCCGATGTTCTCCTCGGTCACCACGCCGTACAGCACCAGCACGATCGACGGCGGGATGAGCACGCCGAGCGTGCCCCCGGCGCAGACGACGCCCGCGGCCAGGCGCAGGCCGTGCCCGGCCTTGACGATGGCGTCCGTGGACACCCGCGCCATGGTCGCCACGGTGGCGACGCTGGAGCCCGTGACGGCGGCGAAGAGCCCCGACCCGGACAGCGACGCCAGCGCGGTGCCGCCCGGCAGGCGGCGCAGCACCCGGGAGGCGAGGTCGAACCCCGCCTGGGCGAGCCGGGCGTGCACGGCGAACACGCCCATGAGGATGAACAGCGGGATGATGGTCAGCGAGTAGTCGGCGGCCGTGGAGTAGGGCTGGTTGGCCACCGTGCTGACCGCGGCGTCGGTGCTGCGCATGAGCACGATGCCGAGCAGGCCCGCCAGCATGAGCGAGAGCCCGACGTGGAGCCTGATCGCGAGCAGCCCCAGGAAGACCGCGACCACCGCGAGCAGGATCAGGAGCGTTCCCCCGGTCATCGTCCGACCTCCTCGTCGTGGCGGGCCGCGGACACCGGTTCCGGGGCGGTGTCCGCGGCCTCGGGGACACCCGCCGCCTCGACCAGGTCCGCCACCGCGTCCCCGGAGGCCTCGCCGGCCAGGCGGGCCCGGAGTTCGAGCACCTCCCGCCAGACGGCCGCCGCGAAGAACAGCAGGAAGGACACGAAGAGGACGAGCTTGGCCGGCCAGGTCGCCAGGCGCAGGATGTCGTTGGTGGTCTCGCTGCGGTCGACGGCGCTGAACAGCACCTCGGCCAGACCCCAGACCATCAGCCCGCCGATGACCAGCAGCAGGAGGGCGCGCAGGCCCGACAGGACCGTCCGGGTGCGTTCGCCCAGGCGCGTCTCGATCAGGCCCACGGAGACGTGCCTGCCGTCGATCTCGGCGGCGGCCAGTCCCAGGAAGGCGACCATCACCAGGAGCAGCGTGGAGATGTCGACGGTGCCCAGGATCGAGCTGCCCAGGGCGTTGCGGCTCACCACGTCGGCCACGGTCAGCAGCATCAGGGCGAGCAGCAGCAGGCCCGCGGCGAGGCCGAAGGCGGTCGACACGGCGGTGAGGGGCCGCGGCGGACGGAGCCGGTTCATGCGTCCTCCCCTTCCATGCAGGCGATCAGCGGGTCGGCGTAGTCGGAGGACTCGGTCTCCTCGGCGATGATCCGCCGGTAGTCGTCCAGGACCGACCGGGCGTCGTAGCCGCGCTCCTCGTAGCGGGCGACCCAGGTCTCGGCGGCGTCCACCTCGTCGCGCAGCTCGGCCACCTGCTCCTCGGGCAGCGAGGAGAACCGCGCCCCGGACTCCTTCAGTTCCGTGCAGGCGGTCCCGCCCAGGGCGTCCATCTCCTCCAGACCGTGGGAGATCCCCCGGGAGGAGGCCTCCGTCAGGGCGTCGCGGTACTCCTGCGGCATGGACTGGAAGAGCTCCTCGTTGATGACCACGATCGAGGACGAGTACGCCCCGATCCCGGGGTCCATGACGTACGGGGTGCTCGTGGACAGGCCGAAGGTGGGCAGGTTGGCGATGGCCAGCGAGGTGTAGCCGTCCACCACGCCCCGGGACATGGACTCGTAGATGTCGTTGGCCGTCATGGCGACCGGGTTGGCCCCGGCGGCGAGCATGACCTCGGAGGTCAGGCCGCCCGCCCGGACGCTCCGGCCGCGCAGGTCGTCCAGGTCGTCCGCCTCCTCCTGGAGCCCCACCGCGGCGATGCCCAGCGGCAGGGGGAAGAGCAGGCGCACGCCCTGGCGGTCGAAGTCCTCCCGGTAGACCTCGTTCTCCTCGTAGAGGCGCTCGATGGCGGTCATCTGCACCTCGGGGTTCTTGGTCTCGAACGGGAGCTCGATGACGGTGAACATGGACAGGTCCGAGGCGGCGTAGATGGAGCCGACCTGGGCCATGTCGGCGCGGCCGTCCAGGGTGGCCTGCACCGACTCGTCCGCGCCCACCAGGCTCTGCGAGTAGTGGAAGCGGACGGTGACGCCGCCGCCGGTCGCCTCCTCGACCTCCTCGGCCCACCGCTGGATGGCGCGGGACTGGTCGGAGGTGGAGTTGGAGTACGTCGTGTAGTGCAGGACGTAGGTGCCGTCGGTGCCGGGGGTGCCGGAGCACGCGGTCGCGGTGATCGCCAGGGCCGCGCCGGCGGCGGCCCACCGGAGCCGCCGCCGGACCCTGTTCGGGGTGTGGGATCCGAATGCCTTCATGGCGTCACTTCGCTGGTGTCACGCGGTAGCGCCGCAGGGACAGGGCGGGGTTGGCCTTGCGGACCGCGTCGAGGCGCGACCGCTCCAGGACGGCCGTCCCGACGCCGGGGGCCTCGCCGAGCGAGGCCAGGGCGATGCCCATGGGGTCCACGACCGCGCTGTTGCCCGAGCCGGTCGGGCCGCTCTGGTCGGCGGCGAGAACGTAGACGGTGTTCTCGATCGCCCGGGCGCGCAGCAGGGTGTTCCAGTGGTACTCCTTGAGCGGGCCGGGGACCCACTCGGCGGGCAGGGCGACGACGTCCGCGCCGGCGTCCACCAGGGTCCGGGTGGTCTCCGGGAAGCGCAGGTCGTAGCAGGTCTGCATGCCCACCGTGAACCCGTCGACCTCCAGCAGCTCGGGCGCGGCCGGGTCGGCGGCCAGGACGCGGTCGGACTCCTTGTAGCCGAAGGCGTCGTAGAGGTGCACCTTGCGGTAGACGGCGCGGACCTCGCCCTCGCCCAGGGCGACGAGGGTGTTGTGGATGCGGCCCCGCCCGGCGGTCTCGTTGACCCCGGCGATGGCGAAGACGCCGAGTTCGGCGGTCAGCTTCCGGAGCCGGGACACGGTGGGGCCGTCCAGGGGCTCGGCGCTGTCGACGAAGCGGTCGTCCATGGCGGGGGCGGTGTACACCGCGTACTCGGGGAGGACGACCAGGCGTGCGCCGCGGGCGGCGGCCTCGCGCAGGAGGCGTTCGATCTCGGCCAGGTTCGCGCCCTTGTCCTCGGTGGGGGCGAACTGGGCGACGGCGACGTTCAGGGTCATCAACGGCTCCTCAGGTCGTTCTCGATGGTGCGCAGGGCGTCGATCGCCCCGGTGAATCCGGCGAACATGGCGCCGTACTGCATGGTGGTCACGATGGTCGCGGCCCCCTCCTCCACGGCCAGGCGCTGCTCCGCCGGGCTCCAGGCGGGCAGGATCCAGGGCTTCCCGGCGGCGCGGGCGGCCCGGGCCAGGTGCCGCAGGTCGTCCAGGTCGGCCTCGGTGACCCCGTAGGCGCCGCGGTCGCGGCGCAGGGAGAGGTCCGAGGGGCCGATGAAGATGCCGTCGACGACGGGCAGCTCCAGGATGGCCTCGATGTCGGCGAACGCCGAGGCGTCCTCGATCATCGGGTAGCAGCGCGTCCCCCGGTCCTGCCGCGTCACCCACTCGTCGGTGAAGCCACGGTAGCCGGAGGTCCTCCCACCTGCGAAGGAGCGGTCCCCGAGAGGGGGGAACTTGGCGTACCCGCAGACCCGGGCGGCGTGCTCCACCGACTCCACGTGGGGGATCGCCACCGCGGTCGCCCCGAAGTCCAGGGCCTGCTGGATCGGGCCGCGCTCGGGCCCCAGCACCTTGGCGATGACGTCCATGCCCTTGGCCCGGATGAACGGGATGAGGGAGTCCAGGGCCGCCAGGTCGAACAGGCCGTGCTCGATGTCGAGGACGACGGTGCCGAATCCGGCCAGGTGGGCCATCTCCACGGCCGCCGTCGAGGGCTCCGTCAACCAGACGGCGTGCCTCTTGTCTCCTTGCGCGCTCACACTGCTCCTTGCCGAACGACTGTGATCCACAGCATGAAATCCTGTGCTGTGGACAACATGTATACATGGTGCATCCACCGAGTGCAAAGGTAGGGTGGGAAGGTGGAAGAACAAGCGAACAGCGGAAACCCCGGCACCGTAAGGCGGTCCGCGCGCGAACGCGCCTACGAATGGATCGGCGAGGCCATCCTTTCGGGAAGGTACGCCGAGGGGCAGTTCCTCGACGAGGTGGCGCTGGCCGGCGAGGTCGGCACCTCGCGCACCCCCGTGCGCGAGGCCCTCCACCGGCTCCAGGCCGAGAGCTTCGTGGAGCTGGTCCCGCGCCGCGGCGCGCAGGTCCGTGTCGTCACCTCCACCGAGATGAAGGAGATCTACCAGGCCCGTTTCGTCATCGAGTCGCACGCCGCGACGGAGATCTGCCGGCACCGGCGCGGGGCCCCCGCCGACGCCCGCGGGCTGATCGAGGCGATGGAGGCCGCCGGGCGCGAACGCGACTGGAACACGATGGCCCGCCTCGACCAGGCCTTCCACGGCTCGATCGTCCGCCACCGCGGCAACGCCGTCCTCGCCGAGATGTACGAGGCGATGCGCCCCCGGCAGGTGCGCCTGTCGGTGCGGACCATCACCGAGGCCCCCGAGCGCCTGGACACCATCGAGCGCGAGCACCGGATGATCGCCGACCGGCTGGCCGAGCACGACGGAGAGGCGGCCGTGGCCGTCCTCGCCACGCACCTGCGCGAGGTCCCCGAGGTCGTGCGGGCCTTCCCCGGCTGACGGCCCCGCCCGCGGCGGGGGACACGCCCCGGACCCCGCCCGGCAGCTCGCGGGCGCGCGGCGCGCGCCCGCGGCCCGATCCCGCGACACGGCCCCGCGGCGTGCCCGGGGACGGCCCGGATCCGGCTCAGGGGACCGGGCGGCCGGCCGCCCGGTAGTCCCGGGGCGGCGCGCCCAGCAGGGCGGAGAAGGCCGCCGAGAACGCCGCCGGGCTGCCGTACCCCAGGTCCGCGGCCACCCGGGCGACGGGCTCGCCCCGGTCCAGCGCGGGCAGCGAGCGCAGCACACAGGCGCGCCGCCGCCACCGCGCGAACCCCATGCCGGTCTCGGCCCGGAACAGCCGGTGCAGCGTCCGCTCGCCCACGTGCAGCCGCGCCGCCCACCGCGCGGGCGGGTCGTGCACGTCGGGCGCCTCCAGGAACTCCTCGCACAGGGCCCGCAGCCCCTCGTGGACCGGCAGCGGCAGGTCCAGCGGCAGCGGGACCAGCCGCCGCAGCTCGTGCAGCAGCAGCCCGACCAGCGCCCCGTCCCGCCCCCGCCCGTCGTAGTGCGGCTCGATGTCCACCGCCTCCGACACCAGGGCGCGCAGCAGCGGCGACACCTCCACCACCTGGCAGCGCTCGGGGAACCAGGGGACCGCGGCCGGCTCCAGGTACAGGCTCCGGGTGCTCACGCCCTCCATGGTCACCTCGTGGGCGGTCCCGGCCGGGACGAGCACGGCGCGCTGCGGCGGCACCGTCCACGCGCCGTCCCCGGTGCGCACCCGCATCACCCCGGTGGCGCCGTACAGGAACTGGGCCCGGCGGTGCCGGTGCCGGGCCAGCACGAACCCGGGCGGGTAGTCCGTGCCGATCGCCAGGACCGGCCGGTCGATGTCCTCCACCTCGGAGACGGGGATGTTGCGCACGGCACCGGACCCTACCGGTCCGGCCCGCCGTGTCCGTTCGGCGATCGTTCCTGTCGCTTCACCGAATGCGCGCCACCCGCCCCGCCCGTACCGTGGAGCGGGTGCTCACCTCCTTCCTCCTGCTCCTGGCCCTGGGCTGCCTGAGCGGCCTCACCACCGTGGCCTTCGGTTTCGGCGGCGGCTTCGTGACCGTCCCGGTCGTCTACGCCGTCACGGCGGCCCGGGGCGGCCCGGAGACGGACGCCATGGCCGTGGCCGTGGCGACCTCCACGGCCGTCATGGTCGTCAACTCCTCGGTCGCCACCTGGGCCCAGTACCGGGCCGGGCGGCTGCGCCGCGAACACCTGTGGCCGCTGGCCGCCTACATCGGCCTGGGCAGCGCGGCCGGGGCGTGGGCCGCCACCCTGGCCGGGGGAGCGGTCCAGCACGTGCTCTTCATCGCCTACCTGGTGGTGACCATCGCCGACAGCCTGCTGCGCAGGGGCTTCCTCGCCCGCCCCGCCGGGGAGGCGCCGCGGGCCCCCGGCCGCGCGGCCACCCCGGTGGTCGGGGCGGGCATCGGCGCGGTGACCGGCTTCCTGGGGGTGGGCGGCAGCGTCATGACCGTCCCGCTGCTGCGCCGCCGCGGGCTGCCCATGCTGGAGGCCACCGCCATGGCCAACCCGCTCAGCCTGCCCGTCGCCCTGGCCGGGACCGCGGTCTACGCGCTGCTGGGCGGCGGCGGGGCGGGGTCCGGGTACGCCGGGTCGGTCGACCTGGTCGCCGCGGGGCTGCTGCTGGCCGGTTCGCTGCCCGCCATCGCGGTGGCCCGCCGCCACGTGGGCCGGGTCCCGGACCGCGTGCACGCCGTCGCCTTCGTGGTCCTGCTCGTGCTCGCCCTGGTGGCCGTGCTCCTGGTCTGAGGCGGGCCCTCAGCCCCCGGCGGCGTCCAGCACCTCGAACCCGAACCCGGCGGCCCGCAGCCGCCCGATCAGGGCGTCGCCCATGGCCGTCGCCGGGGTCACCTGCCCGCGGGTCGCGGGCAGGTCGTCGTACAGCAGGCACAGCGCCGACTCCGCGAGCATGACCGAGGTCCCCGCGTAGCCGGGCTCGGGACCCGACACCCGCGTGTACACCCGGCGCCCGCCGCCCCGGCCCGCGAAGTGCACCGTGAACCAGCCCGCGGCCAACTGCTCGGGGGTGGGGCCCTCGCCGGGGGCGCGCAGCGCCAGCAGCCGCTCGCGCAGCGGGGGCACCTGCGCCGCCGCGAGCAGCCCGCCCACGCCCGCGACCGCCGCGGCCGCGCTGGCCGGGCGCAGGAACGCCGCGTAGTGCCCGTAGGAGAAGTCCGGCCCGTACCGCTCCGACGCGGCCGCCGACCGCACCACCACCTGCGGGTCCAGGGACGGCATCGGCAGCGTCCACCCCCGGGCCAGCCGGGTGCGCGGCACGCCCCGCCGGTCCACGCGCACCCGCCGCCCGGCGGGCGGCTCCTCCAGCAGGCGCCGCTCCCGGGCCGCCGCCAGGGTGCGGCCGGGGTCGGCGAACGCGCCCAGCAGCGAATGGAGGGTCCCCCCGGACGGGGTGCCCTTGGCCCGCACGAACCCCTCGACGTGCAGCGGCACGCCCTCGGGCAGCCGCTGCACGGTGAACAGGGCGCCCAGGTCGTGCGGGACGGAGTCGAACCCGCAGGCGTGCACGATCCGCGCCCCGCTCTCCACGGCGGCGGCGTGGTGCTCGACGTACATGCGGTCGACGAACTCCGGCTCCCCGCACAGGTCCAGGTAGTCGGTGCCCTCCGCGGCGCAGGCCGCGACCAGCGGCGCGCCGTGGACGGAGTAGGGGCCGACGGTGGAGACGACCGCCCGCGCCGACGCGGCCATGGCGCGCACGGACCCCGCGTCGCTCGCGTCGGCCACCAGCAGGTCGGGCGGCGGGGTCCCGGGGGCCTGCGCGGCCAGGCGCTCGCGCAGCGCGGCGAGCCTGTCCCGGTCGCGCCCGGCCAGCGCCCACCGCGTCCGGGCGGGCAGGTGCACGGACAGGTATCCGGCGGTCAGCGCGCCGGTGTACCCGGTCGCGCCGAACAGGACGAGGTCGTGGTCGCGTTCCACCGTGACTCCCCGGGATCGGTCGGCTGCGCCGACCAGTCTGGCAGCGGGCGCCCGGGCCCGCCGCACCGGCCCGCCCGAACCCGTGCGGCGGCGCCCGGCGGGCCCGGGGCCCGGATCAGACGAGCCCGGCCAGGAGCGGGATCTGCTCGGGGTCGGACAGGGCGGAGCCGACCGCCACCATGCGCGCTCCGGCGCCGAGGTACTCCCGCGCGTTGTGCGCGTCCATGCCGCCGGTGGCCACGATCCGCACGTCGGGGAAGGGCCCGCGCATGGCGCGGAACCACTCGGTGCCCAGCGCCGTCGCGGGGAAGGCCTTCACCCAGCGCCCTCCCGCCCGCAGCACGCCCTGCACGTCGGTCGGCGTGGCCACGCCGGGCAGGTGGGGCATGCCCGACCCCTCCGACGCGGCCATGACCTCGGCGTCGAAGCCCGGCGCGACGGTGAACGCGGCCCCGGCGCGTGCCACGGCGCGCACCTGGTCGGGGGTGATCACCGTGCCGGCCCCCACGGGGTGGCCGAGTTCGGCCCCGGCCCGGACGGTCGCGCGCAGCGCCTCCAGGCCGGCCTCGTCGCGCGCGGGCACCTCGATCGCGGTGACCCCCAGCTCCCACGCCCGCCGGGCCAGCGCGACGGTGGTCTCCACCGGCATGCCCCGCAGGATCGCCAGCACGCGGTGCCCCTCGAACAGGCCGTCCAGGCCCCCGTCACTCATCTGCTCCTCCTCCCGCGGCGGCCGCGGCCGCCGCAGCGCGCTCGGTCCACCGCTCGTCGGGGACCGCCAAGAGTTCGTCCACCAGCCGTGCCGGGGGAGGGGCGGCCAGGTCGCCCGCCACCCGCAGGACGCGCCCGGCGCACAGGTGCCCCAGGCGCAGGCGCCCCCGGGCGTCGAGGTCCCGCAGGCCCCCCGCCAGGTACCCGGCGGCGAACGCGTCGCCCGCGCCGACCGGCTCGACCACCTCCACCGGCGGCGCCGGCACGTACACCTCGCGGTCGCCCTCGAATTCGGTGGCGCCGTTCCCCGCGTCCTTGACCACCAGCCGGGGCGGTTCGGGCAGCAGGTCGCGCACGTCGCGGGCGGTGGGGGTGCCCCACAGCGCCTCGGCCTCGTCCCGGCCGACGAAGACGGTGTCGGCGAGGCGGGCCAGGGCCAGGAGGCGGGGGGCCGCCTCGCCGGGGCCCCACAGCCGCGGCCGGTGGTTCACGTCGAAGCTCACCGTCAGCGCGGGGTCGGACAGCAGGCTCTCGGTGAGGGCGTCGCACCCCGGGGAGAGCGCCGGGGTCACCCCCGACAGGTGCACCGCCCCCGCGGTCCGCACCAGCGGGTGCCCGGCGTCCTCCGGGCCGAGCGCCGACCCGGCCGACCCGGCCCGGTAGTAGTGGACGGTGCTCCCCGTCGGCGCCGCGTCCTTGGCGAACAGGCCCGTGGGGCGGTCGGGGTCGACCCGCACGCCGGACACGTCGACGCCCCGCTCCCGCAGGCCCTCCACGACGATCCGCCCGAAGGGGTCGTCGCCCACCCCGCCCAGCCAGGCGGCGCGGTGCCCGAGGGCGGCCAGGCCGCACGCGACGTTGGACTCGGCGCCCGCGACGCCCATGGCCAGCAGCGGGGACCGGTCCAGGGGGAGCGGCTCGGCCGCGGTGAGCAGCAGCATGGTCTCACCGACACAGGTGATCTGCGGTGTCACGGGTTCCCTCCGAAGGCGCGGGCCGGCCGGTGCGGGGACGTCGGCGGGGACCGAGAAGACGGCGCCGTCGCCGGGGCCGGGGCGGGCGAGGCCGGTCGAGGCGGAGGTGACGAACAGCCTCGGCTGGGGGGCCTCGACGACGCACACGCTCGTGGGCTGGGAGGCGGGCAGCTCGACCACGCGCTCCAGGGCCCCGTCGGGGTCGTAGCGGTGGACCCGCCCGGCGCCCCACACCGCGACCCACAGGTGCCCCTCGGCGTCGACCTGCATCCCGTCCGGGCTCCCGTGGTCCGTACGGGCGAAGACCGTGCGCGGCCCGGGCCCGCCGTCCGCGGACACGTCGTAGGCGTCGATGCGGCCCGCGGCGCTGTCGGCCAGGTACATGCGGGTCCCGTCGGGGGTGAACGCGGGCCCGTTGGGCACGGTGTAGCCCTCCAGGACCCGGGTGACCCGGCCGCCGGGGTCGGCGCGGTAGAGCGACCCGGCGCCGGCGGTGCCGTCGTAGGCCATCGACCCGGCCCAGAACCGGCCGTGCGGGTCGCAGCAGCCGTCGTTCATCCGCATCGGGGTGGCCGCGCCGTCCTCGGGGCGGGCCAGCCACTGTGCCACGCGGCCCCCGGACAGCAGCGCCACGCCGGTGCCCGCCGCCGCGACGTACGCGCCCGGCCGGTCCCGGACGGGCGCCACCGCGCCCAGCGGGACGTCCAGGGCGGCGACCGTCCCGGCGGGTCCGGGCTCCCGGGGGTCCAGCCGCAGGAGCCGGCCGGTGAGGATGTCCACCATCAGCAGGTCGGGGCCGTGCAGGCGCAGCCCCTCGCCCAGTTCGAAGCGGTCCGCGCTCCACGGTTCGACCGTCATGTGCTCCGCTCCCCTCACCATTCCGCGAAGGAGCCGTCGGCGTGGCTCCACACCGGGGGACGCCACCGGTGGCCGGTGCGGTCCGCCCGCCGCACGGCGTCCTCGTCCACCTCCACGCCCAGGCCGGGGGCCTCGGTGCGGTGGATGTGCCCGTCGGGGAACGCGAAGACGCCGGCGTCCAAGACGTAGTCGAGCAGTTCGGCGTCCCGGTTGTAGTGGATGCCCATGCTCTGCTCCTGGATGAGGAAGTTGGGCGTGGCGAAGGCGACCTGAAGGCTGGCGGCCAGGGCCAGCGGCCCCAGCGGGCAGTGCGGGGCCAGCAGCGCGTCGTAGGTCTCGGCCAGGGAGGCGATCCGGCGCACCTCGGAGATCCCGCCCGCGTGGGAGAGGTCGGGCTGGGCGACCGCGATGCCCGCCTGGAGCGCGGGCAGGAACTCGCTCCGGCCGAACAGCCGCTCGCCGGTGGCGATCGGCACCGGGCTGCTGCGCACCACGTCGGCGAGCAGGTGCCCGTACTCGGGCAGCACCGGCTCCTCGGCGAACATCGGGCGCAGCGGCTCCAGCAGGGGCAGGACGCGGCGGGCGGTGGCGGCGTTGAACCGGCCGTGGAAGTCCACGGCCACGTCCCGGTCCGGGCCCAGCACCTCGCGCACCCCGGCCAGCCGCTCGACGATGCCGTCGATCTCCCGGACGGTGGCGGAGCGGCCCACGATCCCGGCCGCGTTCATCTTGACGGCGGTCAGCCCCGACTCCACGCGCTCGGCGACGGCGTCGGCCAGCTCGGCCGGGTCGTCCCCGCCGACCCAGCCGTACACGCGGACCCTGTCGCGGACCGGGCCGCCCAGCAGCCGGTGCACGGGGACGCCCAGGCTCTTGCCCGCGATGTCCCACAGCGCCTGGTCCAGCCCCGCGACGGCGCTGGAGAGCACCGGGCCGCCGCGGTAGAAGGCGGCCTTGGTGAGGCGCTGCCAATGGTGCTCGATGGGGCGGGGGTCCTGGCCCAGCAGGAGGTCGGACAGCTCCCCGACGGCGGCCCGCACGGTCTCGGCCCGCCCCTCCACCACGGGTTCGCCCCAGCCGACGACACCCTCGTCGGTCTCCACCCGGCACATCAGCCACCGGGGCGGGACCAGGAAGGTCTCGATACGGGTGATCTTCACTGCGGTCTCTCCAGATCGTCTTCGTGCGCGTCGTCCTCGGTGACGCGGAGCAGGTCCTCCCGGGCCTGGGCGAGCAGGGAGCGCATGGCGGCCTCGGCCGCGGCGGGGTCCCCGGCGGCCACGGCGTCGGTGACGGCGCCGTGGCTGGGCACCGGGTCCTTGTGGGCGCCCCCGTGCACCAGGCGGTCGCGCTCGGACAGCCCCGCGGCGAAGAAGACGTCGGTGCGGGTGAACAGCTCGTTGTGCGTCGCGGCCAGCAGGGCGCGGTGCCAGCGCAGGTCGGCGCTGACGGCCTCCTCGGCCGGGCCGTCGGCGGTCAGGGCCATCTCCTCCAGGGCGGCCCGCAGCTCGGCGGTGTCGGCGTCGGTGCGGCGCACGGCGGCGAGCCGGGCGGCGGCGGGCTCCAGCGCGTCGCGCAGCTCGGCCAGGTCGCGGAAGAAGACGTCGCCGGCCCCCGCGGCGATCTGCCACCGGACCACGTCCGGGTCGAGCAGGTTCCAGTCGCCGCGGGGGCGCACGAACGTCCCCTTCTTCTGCCGCGAGCCCACCAGGCCCTTGGCCGCCAGGACCTTGATCGCCTCGCGGATCGCGGTGAGGCTCAGGTCGAGCTCGTCGCTGAGCGCGGCCAGGTCGATCGTCTCCCCCTCGCCGATCCGGCCGGAGAGCACGCGCTCTCCCAGCAACCGCACCGTCTGGCCGTGCACACCGCGCCCCGAGTAGGCCGCCATCACATCCTCCGTTCCGGGCGCCTTACGACGACGCCTTGTAGATACTCCACCCTCCGTCGACCGGCAGGCTCGCGCCGGTGACGTAGGAGGCCTCCGCGGAGGCGAGGAAGGAGATGACGGAGGCGACCTCGCCCGGGTCGCCGAAGCGGCCCGCCGCGGTCTGCTCGACGCTGGCGCGCCGATCCTCCTCGCCCACCCCCTCCCAGGCGGCGGTGAGCACGGGGCCGGGCAGCACGCAGTTGACGCGCACGCGCGGCCCGTACTCCACCGCCAGCTGGCGGGTCAGGGCGGTGAGCCCGCCCTTGGTGGTGGCGTAGGCCGGACGCCCCGGGAGGCCGAACCAGGCGTGCACCGAGGACGTGATGACGACGCTGCCGCCGCACACGGACAGGTCCTCCAGGCAGGCGCGCACCCCCAGGAACGCGCCGGTGAGGTTGACCGAGAGCTGGCGCTCCCAGGAGGCCAGCGAGGTCTCGTGGGCGGGCGCCTGCTCGAAGGTGTACGCGTTGGAGACCAGGACCCCCACCGGCCCGAAGGCGGCGCGGGCCCGGTCCACGACCCGGGTCCAGGAGGCCTCGTCGGCCACGTCGGCCCGCAGCGCGAGGGCCCGGCCGCCGCGGGCGCGGATGCGCTCGGCGGCCTCCTCCACGGCGGGGGACAGGTCGGTCAGCACCACCGAGGCGCCCTCGGCGGCCAGGCGGGCCGCGGTGGCCTCCCCGATGCCCTGCGCCGCACCGGTCACCACGGCGGTCGCCCCCGTGTGCCTGCCGTCCGTCATGCTCACTCCGTTTCCTGGTCGGTCGGTGGGTGCGCCCGGCGGGCGCCGGTCCCCCCGGGGCACCGGTCCGGTCACCGCTGCTCCGGGGCGAAGTCCACGTCGGTCGGGGTGTCCGCCCCGGCCCCGGGGACCGGGGCGTCGAACCGGACGGGCTCGCCGGGCAGGGCCCGCGCGAGCTCGGTGCCGGACGCCCGGTGCACGAGGGAGCCGGCCCGCAGGGCCGTGAACGTCCCGGCCAGGCGGGCGGGCGAGGTCCCCGGCCCGGCCCAGTGGGGCACTTCCCCCCAGAAGCCGTCCGGGGTCACCCCGGCGACGGGCCCCGTGCCCGTGCCGAGGCCGAAGGCGATGGTCAGGGCCGTGGCGGCGCCCGGCGCCAGGTCGGTGAGGGGGCCCAGCGCCTCGACCTCGGTCACCCGGTCGACCGGGCACAGCCCGCCCAGGTGCTCCAGCGGCCGCTCCACCGGCGCCTCCAGCCACACCTCGGCGCGCGACCCGGAGTCGGGGTACTCGGCCTCC
The DNA here is from genome assembly GCF_040614155.1 of Nocardiopsis sp. NPDC006139. Lineage (NCBI taxonomy): Bacteria > Bacillati > Actinomycetota > Actinomycetes > Streptosporangiales > Nocardiopsidaceae > Nocardiopsis > Nocardiopsis sp. NPDC006139. The sequence goes on along the minus strand of NZ_JBEXTT010000014.1, from coordinate 23,710 downwards.
CCGTGCACGGCGAAGCGCTGGGTCAGGGTGCCCGCGGCGCCCACGTGGGCCAGCCACCCGGTCGCCGTGGGGAAGCCGACCTTGCCCACCACGTCCTGGGCGGGGACCCGCAGGACGCCGGGGGCGTGCCCCAGGACCTCCGGGTTGCCGTTGCCCGCCACGAGCGGGACGGTGTGCGGGCCCGGCCCGCCCACCCCCACGAACACGCCGCCCGCGTCCGGGCCGGCGCCGGAGCCGTCGATCTGCGTGACGTTCCACAGCGCCCACCGGCGGGCGGTGCCGGAGGTGTTGGCCGCCTCCAGGTCCAGCCGGAACCCGGCGGTGCCGGGCTCCAGGGTGATGCGGCGGCGCAGGCGCAGCCCCGACCGCGGGTCGTCCCCGCTGGTCAGGGTGAGCACGGCGGAGCCGTCGGGGGCGGTCACGGTCTCGGCCGTGTAGGCGCCCGAGTCCAGGACGGGGTCGGGGGGACCGGCCCACTGGCCGGGCCCGTCCCACCCCTGGGGCGCGGGCCAGGTCTTGTCCCCGCCCACGTTGTTCCACACGCTCATCGGCCCGTCCACCGGGCCGAGCTCCACGCCCTCCACGGGCCGCAGGTCCGCGTCCAGCAGGCGCGGGTTGCGGTACAGGTGCTCGCGGCCCCCGAAGCGCACCGACAGCAGGCGCCCGCCCAGGCCGGGGGCGGCCGTCAGCCGGACCGCCCCGTTGTCCAGGACGATCCGCTCGTGCGCCCCCGCGCCCTCGCGGCGGACCTCGACGCCGCTCACGCGGCCTCACCGTTGACCAGGCACACCTTGCCCCGGCTCTCGCCCGCGGCCAGCCGGTAGGCGGCGTCCGCCTCGGAGAGCTCGAAGCGGTCCGAGACCACCCGCTCGGGGGACAGGCCCCAGCGGACCAGGTTGACCGACAGCTCGGCCATGGCGGGCAGCGAGGTCACCCACGACGTGTACAGGGTGAGCTGCTTGTGCAGCAGGGTGTCCGACACCTCGGTCTCCAGGGTGCCGCCCTCGCCCACCAGGGACACCCGGCCCCACTCGGCCGCACCCTCCAGGGCGAGCGAGCGGCCCGCGCGGGAGCCGGAGCAGTCGATGGCGGTGGCCGCGCCCCGCCCGGAGGTGACCCGGCCGATCTCCTCGGCCGCCTCCTCCGGGGAGGCCACGGCGTCGAAGACGTCCAGGGACCGGGCCCACTCCCGGCGCCTGTCGGCGGGCTCCACCCCGATGACGCGGGCGGCGCCCATGCCGCGGCCGATCATGCCCGCGGCCAGCCCGACCGGGCCCAGGCCCACGACCAGGAGGTCGCCGTCGCCGTTGACGCCGATGCGCCGCAGGCCCTCGTAGGCGGTGCCGAACCCGCAGGCGATGAGCGCGCCGTCCACGAAGGACAGCTCGTCGGGCAGCGGGACCAGGGTCGACTCCTCCGCCAGCAGGTACTCGGCGTGGCCGCCGTCGCGCTGCCAGCCGTAGGAGGCCCGGCCCGGGTCGGTGCAGCTGATCATGTAGCCGCGGCGGCAGTTGTCGCACAGCCCGCAGCCCGCGATGTGGTAGACGATGACCCGGTCGCCGGTGCCGAACCGGCGGCACCCGGGGCCGGTCCGGACGACCGTGCCCGAGGGCTCGTGGCCCGCCACGACGCCCCGGTAGGCGGGGCCGTCGATGCCGCGGTGCGTCTTGTGCTCGCGGTAGATGTAGCCGATGTCGCTGCCGCAGATGCCCGAGGCGCCGACCCTGAGCAGCACCTGGCCCGGTCCGGGCTCGGGCACGGGCAGGGTGTCCACGACCGCGGTGGAGTCGCCGGGCAGGCGCACCCCGCGCATGGTGGCGGGCAGGGGACCGGAGTCCTTCGTGTTCACTGTTGTTCCCCCCGTTCGGGCTAGGCGAGCCGGTTGGCGGCGCTGCGCCTGCTGATGACGACGTTGATCAGGACGGCCCCGACGATGATGAGGCCGCGCACCACGTCCTGGAAGAAGGAGTTGACCCCGAGCAGGACCAGGCCGTTGGCGATGACGGTGATGAAGACGACGCCCAGGAAGGTGCCGCCGAGCGAGCCGCGCCCGCCGGCCAGCGCCGTGCCGCCGATGACGACGGCGGCGATGACGTCGAACTCCAGGCCGGCGGCGGCGCCGCCGTTGCCCGAGCCCAGGCGGGCCGCCAGCAGCACGCCGGTGATCGCGGCGAGCAGGCCGGTGGTCGCGAACAGCAGGACGCGGACCCGGGTGACGTTGAGGCCGGCCAGCCGGGCGGCCGCCGCGTTGCCGCCGATGGCGTAGACCGAACGCCCGTAGGCGGTGTACTTGGCGACGTAGGCGAAGACGCCGAAGAGGGCCAGCATGACGAGCGCGGCGGTGGGGATGCCGAGCACGGACCCGCCGAGCACGTCGAGCAGGGCGCTCTCGGGCAGCGGGACGGGCAGCGCGTCGGTCATGTACAGGGCCATGCCGCCCAGGACGCTCCACAGCCCCAGCGTGGTGATGAAGGACGGCACGTTGAACCGGGCCCTGAGCCACCCGGCGAGGGCGCCCCACAGCACGCCCATGGCCAGGGTGACCAGGATGGCGCCGATCACGCCCAGGTTCCACTCGGTGGCGCCCGTGGCGACGATGACGGACGCGAAGGCGACGGCCGGGCCGATGCTGATGTCGATCTCCCCGGCGATGATCACCAGGGTGACGCCCCAGGCCGCGATGCCGATGGTGGCGGCGTTGCGCAGCAGCCCGAGCTGGTTGTCCAGGCTCAGGAACCCGGAGGCGGTGAGCCCCAGGACGATGTACAGGAGCGCGATGGCGGCCAGGAGGCCGATCTCGTTGAGGCGGTGGCCGTGGCGGCCGATGAAGTCGCCGCGGGCAGGGACCGCCGCGCCGGTGACCTTGGTGGTGGTGGTCATTGCTACCTCGCCGTTCACGCCGCCATCGCGGCGGCCATGATGTTGTCCAGGGTGATGTCTTCGCCGGTGAACTCGCCGTGCAGGCGCCCCGCGCGCAGGGCCAGTACGCGGTCGCACACCAGGGGGAGCTCCTCCAGTTCGCTGGAGACGAAGAGGACGGCCGCGCCCTGCTCCGCGAGCTCGCGGACGATGCCGTAGATCTGCGCCTTGGCCTCCACGTCCACGCCGCGCGTGGGCTCGTCCAGGAGGAGGATGCGGCTCCCGGCGTGCAGCCACCGGCCGATGACGGCCTTCTGCTGGTTGCCGCCGCTGAGGTTGACGATCGGGGTGTCGGGGCCGGCGGCCTTGATCGACAGCCGGCCGATGAGGTCGCGGCCGATGGAGGACACCCGCGAGGGCAGCACGGTGCCGGCCCGCGAGGCGCCCCCGAACCAGGTCATGACCATGTTCTCGGAGACCCCCAGCAGGGGGACCACGCCCTCGCCCTTGCGGTCCTCGGGGGTGATGCCCACGCCCAGGCGCCGCATGGCGCGCGGGGTCGGGCGCGCCACCGGCGCCCCGTCCACCTCCACGGTGCCGCTGGAGGGGGCGAACCCGGCCAGCGCCCGCAGGAGCTCGGTGCGCCCCGAGCCCATGAGGCCGCCCAGGCCCAGGACCTCGCCCGGGTACAGGTCGAAGGAGACCTCCTCGACCTTGGGCGGCACCGACAGGCCGCGGACCGACAGCAGCGGTGTGTCCCCGGTGCGGGTGCGGCGCTTCGGCGGGGCCTGCTCCTCTGCGCCGCCCTCGCCCAGCATGAGGGAGACGATGTGCGCGGTCGTGGCGCCCCGGACGGGCACGGTCTCCACGACGGCGCCGTCGCGCATGACGGTCACGGTGTCGGCGACGCGGCGGATCTCGTCCAGCCGGTGGCTGACGTAGATGACCCCCACCCCGCGCGAGGCGACGCGGGCGACGGCCTCCAGCACGGTCTCGGCCTCGGCCGCGGCCAGGGCGCTGGTGGGCTCGTCCAGGATGAGCAGCCGGGGCCGGGCGCGGAAGGCGCGGGCGATCTCCACGAGCTGCTGCTGTGCCAGCGGCAGCTCGCCGACCCGGGCGCTCGGGGGGATGCCGACGCCGAGTTCGGCGAAGACCTCCTCGGCGCCGGCGCGCATGGCGGCGTAGTCGATGCGGCCGCGCCCGCCCGGCCAGGAGCCGAGGTAGAGGTTCTCCGCGGCCGACAGCTCCGGGACCAGGCTCAGCTCCTGGTAGACGGTGCCCACGCCCAGTTCGGCGGCACGGCGGATGCCGCCGCCGGCCAGCGGGGTGCCGCCGATCTCGATGTCGCCGGTGTCGGGCGCCTCCACACCCGACAGCAGCCGGATCAGGGTGGACTTGCCGGCGCCGTTGCGCCCGAGCAGGGCGCGGACCTCTCCGGCGCGGATCTCGAAGTCGGCGCCGTCCAGGGCGGTGACGCCGGGGTAGCTCTTGGTGGCTCCGCGGACGCGGGCCACGACCTCGGTGTCGGGCGCCGCCGCGGCTGGGGTGTCGCTCATGGGTGCTCCACGGGTGGGACGGGACGGACGGTGGGACGGGGGCCGGTCACGGGATGCCGTCCGGGTGGGCCTGGAGCCACTCCTGGCCGTCCTCGGGGGTGGTGTAGAGGTCGATCGGCGCCGGGGTGACGAACTCCTCGGGCGCGTCGCCCGCGATGATGCGCTGGACGGTCTCGCCCGCCAGCAGGCCGACCGCGGTGCCGGAGATGTCGACGTTGGCCTTGAGGATCCGGTGGTCGGCGAGCGCGCGGGCGGCGTCGGTGGACATGTCGCTGCCGAAGACCACGACCTCCCCGGCCAGGTTCCGGTTGGTGACCGCGCGGACCGCGCCCATGGTGGCGCCGCCGGCCTCGCCGTAGAAGGCGTCGAGGCCGGGGTGCGCGGTGAGCAGGCGCTCGCCCACGTCGACGGCCTCGTCGATGGTGGCGCCCTCCTGGTTGGCGACGATCTCGGCGTCGGGCAGGCGGTCGAAGAGCGCCTCCTCGAAGCCCTCGCGGCGCTGCACGCAGACCTCGACGAACTCGCAGTTCAGGACCGCGATGGAGGGGTCGTCCACGCCCTCGGCCTCGAAGTGGTCGGCGGCGGCCTCGCCGAGCAGGCGGCCGAACTCGTGGGGGTCGCCCAGGATGTAGGAGGTGACGTACTCCCGTGCGGCCTCGTCCTCGATGCAGGTGTTGTAGCAGACCACCGGCACCCCGCTCTCGTGCGCCAGGCGCACGGCCGGGATGGAGGCGGTGGCCGAGACCGGGGACAGGACCAGGGCGTCGACGTCGGCCGAGGAGGCGATGTCGACGAAGGTGCTCTCCTCGGAGGCGTCGCCGCGGGCGTTGAGCTCCAGCAGCTGGATCTCGCTGCCCGAGCCCTCGGCGTAGTCCTGCATGCCCTGGCGGACCCCCGCGTAGAAGCCCTGGGCGTCCATGTAGACGACGCCGATGCGCCCGTCCTCGCCGAGCCGGGCGCCGCAGCCGGCGAGCACCAGCACGCACATGACGGCGGCGAGAGCGGCGAGCGGCCGTCGTGGTGGCCGTCTGCCCATGGGGGACCTCCTTGGCGTAGGGCGTACGTGCTCACCTGCGCGAACGCCTTCCTCAACTGCGCAAGAGCATGGCAGAGTGGCCCAGGTAACGTCAAGAATAAATAGTAATTAATTATTTTTTCGGGCGCTCGGAGGCATGGGGGAGGCCCCGCGGCGGGCGGCGGGGCGCCGTGTGCCGCGGGGCCTTCCGGGGTCGTGCCGGGGGGTTCCCGGGGGTCAGGCGCCCCGGTTGAGCCACCAGATCGCGGTGTTGAGCGCGGTCGCGAACGCCACCCACGCCCAGTACGGGACCAGGAGCAGGGCGGCGGCGGCCGAGGTCCGCCGGAAGACCGCGATCGTCGCGGTGATCAGCGCGAGCAGCAGCACGATGTCCACCAGGGCGGTGCCGCGCAGGCCTGCGGCGAAGAACAGCGGCGTCCACAGGGCGTTGAGGACGAGCTGCCCCGCGAAGAGGGCCAGGGCGGTGCCGCGCAGGGCTCCCCGCCGCCACACCAGCCACCCCGCCAGCGCGATCGCGGCGTACAGCACGGTCCACACCGGGCCGAACGCCGAGGAGGGCGGGGCCCAGCCGGGCCGGGTCAGGCTCGCGTACTCGCCGGCGGTGTCGGGGCTGGCCAGGACGCCGATGAGGGCGCTGCCGAAGGCCGCGGCCAGCAGTACCGCCAGTGCCGCGGCCTGGGCCGGGACCGAGGGGCGCGGGTCCGTGTCGCGGGGTGCTGCGGTTCCCATGGAGTCCTCCGGGGTCGTGGCGTGCACCGGTGGCGGACGTGTCCGTCACCGGAAGTCCTGACAAGAAAGTATCTTGGATTCCGTGCTAAATCCACGAAAAGCGATGCCCGAATCACTGAAAGTGACGGACTCCCGGCTCCCGGGAACCGCGGGAGGGCCCCGGTGAGCCCCGCGCTGCGCCGGACGCTCATCGCGGCCGCGGTCGTCCTCGCCCTCCTGGCCGCGGCGGTCGGCGGGTTCGCGGCCTGGGGCCTGAACGCCTACCGCGCCGAGCCCGCCCCCCTGGGGGAGGCCCTCGCGCTGCCCGGGGTGCGGACCGAGATCGCCGACGACGCCGTCGTCCTCGCCCCCGCCGACGGCGGGGACGGCACCGGGGTCGTGTTCTACCCCGGCGCCCGGGTGGAGGCCGAGGCCTACGCCGCGTCCTGGGCGCCGATCGTCCAGGACACCGGGGTCACCGTGGTCATCCCCCGGATGCCCCTCAACTTCGCGGTCCTGGACCCCGACCGCGCCGACGAGGCCGCGGCCGCCCACGGCGAGGGCGTGGACCGCTGGTACCTGGGCGGGCACTCCCTCGGCGGGGCCATGGCCGCCTCCCACGCCGGCGGCGACCCCGACCTCGCCCTCGCAGGGCTCGTGCTGTGGGGCTCCTACGCCACCGAGGGGGCCGGGCTGGCCGACCGCGACGACCTGCGGGTGCTGTCCGTCTCCGGCAGTGAGGACGCCCTGTCCGACCCGGCGACGATCGAGGCCAACGGCCCCCACCTGCCCGCCGACGCGGAACGCGTGGAGATCGACGGCATGAACCACGCCCAGTTCGGCGCCTACGGGGACCAGTCCGGGGACGGGACCGCCCGGATCTCCGACACCGACGCCCGCGGCGCCCTGGCCGAGGCCGTGACCGCCTTCCTCGCACAGGACCCGGGGCAGGGGCGGGACTGAGGAACCGGCGGATCGGGCCCCGCCCGGCCCGTCCGCTGGACTGCGGCCGCTCCCGCGCTAGCGTGTCCACAGGCGGCGAGGCCGCGAGGCGACGACGCGAGGAGCGGCATGGTCTTCCGGTACGAGAGCGTGGTGCCCGCACCGCGGGACGAGGTCTTCGCCTGGCACGGGCGGCCGGGGGCGTTCGCGCGCCTGAGCCCGCCCTGGCAGCCGGTCCGGCTCACCGCCGAGGCCGACTCCCTGCGCGACGGGACGGCGGTGCTGACCTTCCCCGGCGGCCTGCGCTGGGTCGCCGCCCACCTGCCCGAACGCTACGACCCGCCCCGCCGCTTCGCCGACCGGCTGGCCGCCCCGCCGCTGTCGGCGGTGCTGCGGTGGACGCACGCCCACGACTTCGAGGAGGACGGGGACGGCACCCGCGTCGTCGACCGGGTCGCCACCTCCCTGCCCGACGCGGTGCTGCGGCCCATGTTCGCCTACCGGCACGCCCAGCTCGCCGACGACCTGGCCGCACTGGAGCGCTCCCGCGCCTGGTCGGACCGCCCGGTGACCGTCGCCGTCACCGGGGCGGGCGGCCTGGTCGGCCGCAACCTGTGCGCGCTGCTCACCACCTCCGGCCACCGGGTGGTCCGGCTGGTGCGGCGCGACCCGCGCGACGCCGGGGAACGGCGCTGGGACCCCGCCGCGCCCGCCCCCGACCTGCTCGACGGAGTGGACGCCCTGGTGCACCTAGCGGGGGAGCCGCTGTTCGGCCGCTTCACCGACGGGCACAAGGACGCGCTGCGCGCCAGCCGGGTCGGGCCCACCCGGGCACTGGCCGAACTGGTCGCCGCCCGGGCCGGGGACGGCGGCCCGCGCGTGCTCGTCACCGCCTCCGCGATCGGCTACTACGGGCCCGACCGCGGCGACGAGGTGCTCACCGAGGACAGCCCCCGCGGCAACGGGTTCCTGGCCGACCTGGTCGCCGACTGGGAGGCGGCGACCGGCCCGGCCGTCGCCGCGGGCGTGCGGTGCGTCCAGGTGCGCACCGGCATCGTGCAGACCCCGGCGGGCGGGGTGCTGGGACTCCAGTACCCGCTGTTCGAGGCCGGGCTGGGCGGCCGGATCGGCCACGGGCGGCAGTGGCTGTCGTGGATCGGCGCCGACGACCTGTCCGACGTCTACGTGCGCGCGGTCCTCGACGAGGACCTGTCGGGCCCCGTCAACGGGGTGACCCCCTACCCGGTGCGCGGCGCCGACCACGCGCGGACCCTCGCCCGCACCCTGCGCCGCCCGGCGCTCCTGCCCGTCCCGGGGTGGGCCCCGGCGGTCGTGCTGGGCCGGGAGGGCGCGGACGAGGTCGCGCTGGCGGACCAGCGGGTGGTGCCCACCCGCCTGCTGGCGGCGGGCCACCGGTTCCGGTACCCGTACCTGGAGGGGGCGCTGGCCCACCTGTTCGGCCGCGCCGTGCGGTCCTGACCCGGGGCGGGTCACACCCGGCCGGAGGCCAGCGCGTCCCCGGTCCCCGCCAGGCCGATCTCGACGCTGTCGATCCGGTCCAGGGGCAGCGCGGTGGAGGCCCCCAGCCCCGAGGGGGAGCCGGACTCCGACCACGACCATGTGGCCGCCGTCGACCGCCCGCCCTCCTCGTCCACCAGGACGAGCGTGTACACGATGCCCTCGTCCCCGCCGCTGGCCGGGTAGTCGCAGGTCCAGTCGAACCGGGTCCCCCAGGCCGTGGGGGTGGCCGTCACCGACGCCCGCAGCTCGACCTCGCCCACCGGGCTCAACTCGACGGTCCGCGGCGCCTGCGCCACCGGCGCGGCGGGCTCCGGAGCCCCCCGGCCCGCGGCCCAGCCGCCGGCCCCGGCCGCCAGGACCGCGCCGGCCGCGACCGACGCCAGCAGCGCCCGGCCCCGGTTCCGGCGCCGCCGGGCCGCCGCGGCCACCGACGCCAGCGGGACGGCGTCCGGCACCCCGGGCGCGGGCGGGCCGTCCGCCGCGGCCAGGGCCTCCTCCGCGGGCACCGCGCCCAGCAGGCCGGGCATGCCGGCCAGCTCCGCGACGGCCTCCCGGCAGGAGCCGCAGACCAGCAGGTGCTCCTCGAACTCGCGGCGCTCCCGCGGGTTCAGCGCGCCCAGGACGTACGCTCCGTCCCACTCGCGGTACGGGTCGCCCCCGCCCGCCACCGGGGAGGTCATGGCGAGACTCCTTTCTCCTGGAGGGCCAGGCGCATGGCGCGCAGGGCGTAGTGCAGGCGGGACTTGACGGTCCCCGCCGGGATCCGCAGCTCGGCGGCGAGCTCCTCCACCGACCGGCCGCGGTAGTACGCCCCCACGACCACGGCCCGGTGCTCGGCGGACAGCGCGGACAGGGCGTCCGAGACCAGCCACGCGTCCAGCACCGCCTGGCTGCGGTCGGCCTGGGGGCTCTCCGGCGGCCGGTCGGTGGTGAGCTCGCGGGAGTGCCGTGCGCTGCGCCTCTCGTCGATGACGAGGTTGCGGGCGACCGTGTACAGCCAGGCCCGGACGGCGCCCTCCTCGCGCGCCATGACCTCGGGACGGCGCCAGGCGCGCAGCAGGGTCTCCTGGACCACGTCCTGGGTCAGGGGGACGTCGCCGGTCAGCCGCAGCACGTACCGGTGCAGCCTGTCGGCGTGCGCCGCGTGCAGCGCGGTGAGCAGGTCCTCCCGGGGACCCGCCCGCCCGCCGGGGCCGCGCGGGTCCATGGTCACGGATTCTGCACGAGGTCGAGCAGGAACTCGACCTCGCCGGCCTCCTCCACGGACACGAAGCCGAGGTCGGGGGCCTGGACGCCGAAGTCGGCGAAGGTGACGGGGACGCTCCCGGCGACCCGCGCCCCGGTCTCGGTGAGGCCGACCTCGGCGTCGACGGTCACCGGCAGGGTGACCCCGTGGACGGTGAGGTCCCCGACCAGTGCCACGGACTCGGCGCCCGGCTCCACGGCCGCCGGCTCGGTCAGCGCGAACGTCGCGGTCGGGAACTCGTCGGTGTTCAGGGCGTTGTCGCGGAAGTACGCGTCGCGGGCGTCGCTGTCGGTGGCGACCGTGGCCATGTCCACGGTGATCTCGGCGGCGGTGACCGACCCGTCCGCGACGGAGACGGTGCCCGTCACGTCCGGGGTGCGGCCGGTGACGGTGACGTCCTCGCCCTGGAGCACCTCGTCCACCCGGTACCCGGCGTAGGACTCGCCCCCGGCCACGGTCCAGTCGCCGTCGAACTCGGACACATCGGTCACGTCGGCCACCCCGGGGGAGTCGACGGCGGGCTCCTCGGCGGCCCGGTCGGCGTTCATCCCCGCGTACAGGCCGGGGCCGAACACCAGGGCCGCCCCGCCCAGCACCACGACGGCCGCGCCCGCCCCGACCGCGATCTTCGTTCCGGTTCGCATGGTCCCCCTCGGGTTCGTGGATCACCGGTCGTCCGCACCCGGTGCGTCCGACTCCTCACCCCGGGAAACGGGGGAGGGGGTCCTCCGGTTCAACGCCGGGGGGTATGAACGGCATCACTCGGCGGCGGGCTCCCGGCGCAGCAGGTCGCCGGGCTGGCAGTCGAGTGCCTCGCAGAGGGCGTCCAGGGTCGTGAATCGCACGGCCTTGGCCCGGCCGTTCTTGAGGACGGCGAGGTTGGCGGGGGTGATGCCGACACGCTCGGCCAGCTCGCCCACGGACATCTTGCGCCGGGCCAGCATCACGTCGATGTCGACGACGATCGGCATCACACGACCTCTTTCGGTTCGGCCTGCGTCCGGGGGGCCTCGGCGCTGCCGACGATACCGAACACCGTCCCGGGAGCGGCGCACGGCGGCGCGGCCGGGTCTTCCATGGACTCCCCTCCATCGGACAACGATAGGAATCTATCGAAATTCGATAAGTAGGGCAAGGGGGGCGGGGCCTCGTACGTGCTCAGGGCCGGTCCGGGGCCGCGGCGAGGTCCTCCAGGAGGAGGTCCGCCGCGCGCTCGCCGATCATGAAGGTCGGGCCGGCGGTGTTGCCCGCCGGGGTGAACGGCATGACCGAGGCGTCCGCGACCCGCAGCCCCGCCACACCCCGCACCCGCAGCCGCGGGTCGACCACCGCGAGGGCGTCGGTCCCCATGCGCGCGGTGCCCACCTGGTGGTGCCCGGCGTCGGCCGCCGCGTGCACGTAGGCCCGCAGGTCCGCCTCGCCGGGGTGCACCTCGGCGGCCACGTGGGCGGCCAGCTCCGGACGGCGCACCAGCTCCCGCAGCACCGCGACCTCCTCGATCAGGGCCTCCACGTCCCTGGGATCGGACAGCGTGGCGGGGTCGATCCGCGGCGGGTCGGCGGGATCGGCCGAGCGCAGCCGCACCGTGCCCGTGCTGTACGGGTGCAGCACGACCGCCACCGTCGTGAACCCCGAGTCCGGCAGGCCCTCCCGCACGGTCGAGTAGACGTAGGGGATGACGATGCCCTGCCGGTCCGGGCGGATCATCGAGTTCTCGGTGCCCTCGCGGACCAGCTGCGCCTGCACCCCCATGCCCGGGACCCCGGGCGCCGCGCCGGCCCGCTCCCAGACCACGGGGACGACCGCGTGGTCGCGCAGGTTCTCGCCGACCCCGGGCAGGTCGACGACCCGGGTGATGCCGTGCTCGTGCAGGTGCCCGGCGGGCCCCACCCCCGAGAGCAGGAGGATCTGCGGTGTGCCGAACACGCCCGCGGCCAGGACCACCTCGCGCCGGGCCCGCACGGTCCGGGCCTCCCCGTCCGGGCCGCGGTACTCCACGCCGACGGCGCGGCCGTCCTCGACCAGGACGCGGGTCACGTGCGCCTCGGTGACCACGGTCAGCAGCGGGGAGCCCAGGACCGGGGCCACGTAGGCGCGCCAGGCGGTGACCCGGCCGCCGTCCACGAGGGTGGCCTGGACGAGGCTCGCCCCGAGGGGCCCGCCGTCGTCGTTGTAGTCGTCGTTGCGCGGGTACCCCGCCCCCTCGGCCGCCGCGACGAACGCCGCGGCCACCGGGTCGGGGTCGTCGTTGCGCCGGACCGGCAGCGGCCCGCCGGTTCCGCGCCCGGCGCCCGGCCCGGGGCCGAAGTCCTCCAGCCTGCGGAAGTACGGTTCCACGTCCCGCCACGCCCAGCCGGCGGCCCCGGTGGCCTCCCAGGCGTCGAAGTCGGCGGCCGCGCCGCGGACGTAGGCCATCCCGTTGATCGCGCTGGTCCCGCCCAGGACCCTGCCGCGCGGCAGGTAGAGGGCGCGCCCGCCCAGGTGCTCCTGCGGCTCGGTGAGCAGACCCCAGTCGATCTCCGTGCCGAAGAGGGAGAACGCCGCGCGCGGGTCCTCGATGCCGGGCCGGGCGTCGGTGGGGCCCGCCTCCAGGACGGTCACCCGGTGCCCGGCGTCGATCAGCCGCCGGATCACCGGGGAGCCGCCCGGGCCCGTGCCGACCACGATGTAGTCGGCTCCCTCGCCGGTTCCGGTGCCGGTGTGAGTGGGGGTGTTCTCGTGGTGCATGGTCTCTTCCCAGTGGCCGGGGCGCCGCAGGGGAAACCCGGGGCGCCGGGAATGTACCCGATTCCGGGGAGGGTTCACCCCTCCCGGAGGTACGCGCGAGCCGGGAAAACGGCGGGCGGGGCGGCCGCACGGGGGAGTAACGTGCGGGCATGGTGCCTCCCGAACAACTCCTCGCCTTCGTCCCCGTCGCCCTTCTGCTGGTCCTCGTGCCCGGCCCCAGCGTCCTCTTCGTGGTCGGGCGCTCCCTCTCCCTCGGCCGCCGCGGCGGCCTGCTCAGCGTGCTCGGCAACGCCCTGGGCAACCTCCCCCTCATCGTCGCGGTCGCCTGCGGGGTCGGGGCGGTCGTCGCCGCCTCCGCGACGGCGTTCACCGTCCTGAAGCTGGCCGGGGCCGCCTACCTCGTCTGGCTCGGCGTCTCGGCGATCCGCCACCGCCACCGGGCGGCCGAGCCGGAGCCGGCGGACGGCACGGCCACCCGGCTGCTGGCCCAGGGCTTCGTCGTCGGGGCGACCAACCCCAAGACCCTGGTGTTCTTCGCGGCGGTCCTGCCGCAGTTCACGGACCCGGCCGCCGGCTCGGTGCCCGTGCAGATCCTCCTGCTCGGCGCGGTCTTCGTCGCCATCGCCCTGGTGTGCGACGCCCTGTGGGCGCTGGGGGCGGGGCGGGCCCGCCACTGGTTCGACCGCTCCCCGCGGCGCCTGGCCGACCTGTCCGCCGGCGGCGGCGTGGCGATGATCGGCCTGGGCGGCGTCGTCGCCCTGTCGGGCCGCCACGCCTGAGGGCTCCGGCCCCCGGCCGCCGCAGCGGTCGGGGGCCGGGCCCGTGTTCCCGTCGGGTCAGGCGAACATGCCGGGGCGGTAGCCGCCCGCGGGCTGGCGCGTCATGACGTTCAGGCGGTTGGCGGCGTTGATGACGGCGATGGCCGTCACCAGCGCCGTCAGCTCCTCCTCGTCGTAGTGCGCGGCGGCGTTGTCCCACACCTCGTCGGGCACGCCCCCGGCGGCGTCCGCGATGCGGGTGGCGTGCTCGGTCAGCTCCAGGGCGGCCCGCTCGGCGTCGGTGAACACCGTCGCCTCGCGCCAGGCCGAGACCAGGTGCAGGCGCGTGGAGGTCTCGCCCGCGTGCTCGGCGTCCTTGGTGTGCATGTCGACGCAGACACCGCAGCCGTTGATCTGGCTGGCCCGGAGCAGCACCAGCTCCCGGGTGACGCCGGACAGCGGCGATTCGTCGAGGGCCCGGCCGACCGCGGCGAGGTGCTTGAGGGCCTTCTCCGCGGCCGGGTTGCCGAGGAGCTTGAGACGGGCTTCCATGGAGGGCACTCCTTGTCATCGGTGGTGATGCACTGGTGCCCTTGAAGACACGGCGGACCCGCGTTCTGTGACACCTCCGGGAAAGGAGTCCGCCGATCAGCCCCGGACCAGGCAGAACGGGTGGCCGGCGGGGTCCAGCAGCACCCGCCACCGCTCCGCGTTCGGCTGCCCGGCGGGCGCGGTAGCGCCCAGGGCCAGGAGCTCGGCCTGCGCGGCGTCCGGGTCCCCGACCGCGAAGTCGAGGTGGATCTGCTGGGGGACCTCCTGCCCGGGCCAGCGCGGCGGCCGGTACCCGTCGACCCGCTGGAAGGCCAGGGCGATGCCGTCCCCGGGCTCCAGCGCGGCGAAGTCGGCGGTGGACCGCGGGTCCAGGGGCAGGCCGGTGGCCCGCGAGTAGAACGCGGCCAGCTCCAGGGGGTCGGCGCAGTCGAGGGTGACGGCGGTGGGGCGCATGCGCACGGGCACTCCGGTTTCCAATTCGGGGACCGTTCCCTTGTACACCACGGGACGACGGGGCGGGTCGCCCGACCGGCGTGTCCGTATTGATCTACATTGTCCAGGTGGTGCTTCCTTAGAGCTCATCTCATTTGGTTTCTCGGTAGCCTGCTCCTGTGTCGATGGTGGAACGGCTGGTGCCGGACGAGGTGTGGGAACTGTTCCAGCGGGTGGTGCCCGAGGCGCCCACCCGCCCCCAGGGCGGTGGGCGGCGCAGACACGGTGACCGCCAAGTGCTGGCCGCGATCATCTTCGTGGCCACCAGCGGCTGTACCTGGGCTCAGCTCCCGCCGGTGTTCGGCCCCTCCGGGCCCACCGCGCACCGGCGCTTCACCGAGTGGACCCGGGCCCGGGTGTGGGCCAAGCTCCACCGCCTGGTCCTGGACGAGCTCGGCTCTCGCGGTGAGCTGGACTGGTCGCGGTGCGCGATCGACTCGGTGAACATGCGGGCCCTCAAAGGGGGGACCTGACGGGTCCGAATCCTGTCGACCGAAGCAAGAAGGGGTCGAAGATCCACCTGATCACCGACCGGCAGGGTTTGCCCCTGTCCATGGCGATCTCGGGGGCCAACACCCACGACAGCCAGGCGCTGCAGCCCCTGGTGGAAGGGATCGCTCCGATCCGCTCCCGTCGCGGACCCCGGCGGCGCAGACCGGGCAAGCTGCACGGCGACAAGGGCTACGACTACGCCCACCTGCGCCGCTGGCTCCGGTGCCGGGGGATCGTGCACCGGCTGGCCCGCCGGGGTGTGGAGTCCTCGCAGCGGTTAGGCAGACACCGGTGGCAGGTGGAACGCACCATGGCCTGGCTGGCCGGATGCCGCCGACTGCACCGCCGCTACGAGCGCAAGGCCGACCACTTCCTGGCCTTCGCCGGCATCGCCTGCACACTGATCTGCTACCGCCGACTCACCAAATGAGATGAGCTCTTAGGTCCCGGACCTCGGCGGCCCGGTCCACTACGCACCCCGTTCCGGTGCCTCCGTCGGCTGCGGGGCCGTCCAACCAGTGAGGAGCCGCAGGGCCCGGGCGGTTTCGGAGCCGGGTTCGACGTTGTAGACGCACAGCGTCTGGTCCCTGTCACCGGGCACCTGGAACGACTCGTAGGAGAAGTGCAGGTCGCCGACGAGGGGGTGGTGGTAGTGCTTCGCGCCGTGGGTCCGGCGCAGCACCCGGTGGTCGTTCCACCACGCGGAGAACTCCGGTGACTTCAACGTGAGTTCGCCGACGAGGTCGGCGAGTCGGCGGTCCTGTGGGCTTCGGCCGGCTTCCAGACGGAGGATCGCGACGGTTTCGGCGGCGATCCGCTCCCAGTCGCCGACCCGTTCGCGGGCCTCGGGGTCCAGGAGGTAGTAGCGGGCCAGGTTCCGGCGGGGCGTGGGCAGGGCGTCGAAGTCGGTGAGGATCTCGCGGGCCAGGCGGTTGGAGGCCAGGACGTCGGTGCGCCGACCGAGGACGAACGCGGGAACGTGGTCGAGGGTCTGCAGCATCAGGTGCAGCCCGGGTCGCACGCGCTGGGGTGCGGCCGGGGCGCGGCGGGCCGGCGCGGGCCGTGCCAGGAGGTCGGTGAGGTGCTCTCGCTCGGAGGGGTCCAGCCGCAGGGCGACGGCGAGGGCTTCGACGACTTCGGGGGAGGGGTTCTGCGCCCGGCCCTGCTCGATGCGGGTGTAATACTCGGTGCTGACCCCGGACAGCCTGGCGACCTCGTCGCGGCGCAGGCCGGGCACGCGGCGGGCCCGGCCGTCGTCGGGCAGCCCCGCCTGGTCGGGGGTGACCCGGGCGCGGCGGGTGCGCAGGAAGTCGGCGAGTTCGTTGCCACGGTCGTCCATGTCCCCAGTGTGGCGGGCGGGAACGGGCCGCGCCCCGGCCCGGGTGGCACTGTCGGTACCTTTCTTGTGGATACCTGCCTGGTCAGGGCCTTTTCCGGCGCCCCGTGAGGCGTCCCGGGGTGGTGTTCTGGTGGAGGAGCCGGCGGCGACAGGCCGCGGCCCCGACCCCATCCCACCCACCTCGAAAGGTGTGCCCCATGACCACGCAGACCTCCGCCCGCCCCCTGACCGGCCGTGTCGCGGTCGTCACCGGCGCCTCCAGCGGTATCGGCGAGGCGTCGGCCGAGCACCTGGCGGGACTCGGCGCCCGCGTCGTCGTCCTGGCCCGGCGTGCGGACCGGTTGGAACGGCTGGCGGCCCGGATCGAGAAGGACGGCGGCCAGGCCCGCCCCCTGGCCCTGGACGTGACCGACGCGGCGGCGGTACGGGCGGCGGCAGACCGGGTCGCGGCCGAGTCCGGCGGGGCCGACCTGCTGTTCAACAACGCGGGCGTGATGCTGCCCGCCCCGATCGAGGAGCTGGCCACCGGCCAGTGGCGGCACCAGATCGACCTCAACATCACCGGCCTGATGAACGTCATCGGTGCGTTCACGCCGCAGCTGGTGAGGGCCGCCGAGGAGCGCGGTGTCGCCGACCTGGTCAACACGTCGTCGATCGCGGCGCAGAACATCTTCCCGGACTTCGCCGTCTACTCCGCGACGAAGGCGTACGTCACCCACCTCTCCCGGCACCTGCGGGCCGAGCTGGGGGCGAAGGGGGTGCGGGTCTCGGCGATCGAGCCCGGCATCGTCGGTACAGAGCTGCAGAGCCATGTCACCGACGAGGGCGCTCGCGCGTGGCTGGAGGGCTCCAAGGAGACCATGGAGTGGCTCACGCCCGAGGACATCGCGCGGAGCGTCGGGTTCCTCGCCTCTCTTCCGCCGCGGGTCAACCTCCAGCAGGTCACGATCATGCCGACCGGCCAGGCCGGCTGACCGCCGGAGACCGCGTCCCGCCGCGGTGCCGCGGTCAGCGGCGGGCGCGGCGGTCCAGCCAGGCGGTGACCAGCTCCAGGGTCCGCGCCCCGTCGATGTCGTGCAGGAGCTCGTGGTAGCCGCCCTCCACCGCGTGGAACTCCTTGTCCTCGACGGGCAGGGACTCCACGAACGCGCGGCTCTGCCCGGCGTCGGTGACGTTGTCCCCGGTGCCGTGCACCACCAGGCACGGGGTGCGCCAGTGCGCGATCCTTCGGCGGACGCCCGCGTTGACCTCCAGCACGCTCGCCGCAGTCCGCAGGGGCATGCGCCCCCGGAAGACCCGTGTGTCCCGCTCGCCCGCCTCGACGTACTCCGCGACGCGGGTGAGCCGGGCGGGTCCGCGCCGGGGGATCGGCGCGGGCAGCCGGGGGAACAGCAGCCCCGCCAGCTTCACGGCCTCGAGTACCGGTGGCGGCGGGAGCGGGATCAGGGCCGGGGAGGTCAGCACCACGCCCGCAACGTCCTGCGGGTCGACGGTGACCGAGCCCGCCGTCACCAGCCCGCCCAGGGAGTGCCCGAAGAGCAGGACCGGCAGGCCCCGTTCGCGCATGCGCCGCCGCGTCAGCACGTGGTCGACCACGGACCGGCGCACGTCCGGCGACCCGGGGCGGCCGGGGGAGTCGCCGTGTCCCTCCAGGTCCTGGGCCCACACCTCGAAGCCGAGTTCCACCAGGTGCGGGATGAGGCCGCCGTAGAGGGTGACGTACCGCTCGGAGTACTCGGAGTAGCCGTGCTGGAGCTGGACCAGGGCCCGGGGCGGCCCGGCGGCCTCCCACACGTGGACGCCCTCGGGAGTGGTGGTGTGCGCGGTCACGGGTGCTCCTGTCGTTCGGGGCGGGCGGTGAGCCGGGACGCCTGCATGGCCCCCGGCCTGCGCACGAACAGGACGGTGGCCACGACGGTCGGGACGACCGGCAGGTGCAGGGCCATACTGCCCCAGACGGCCGGGGTGAACTCGGAGGTGTACGGCGGGCCGCTGTGGTTCCTCACGACCGGTTCCGCCCAGGGGAACCGGACGGGCCGTGCCCGAGGACGGCGGCGTGCAGGGACGGGTCGGCCACGATGATCGCAGAAACCGTGTCGGGACAGGGGGGCCATGCCGGTTCCGGCCACGACCGCCCCGCTCCGGCCCCCGCCAGGCCCCTCGGGCGAACCGGTGGACGCAGCGGGAGGCCGGCGTCCGCGTCCGCCTGTGCGCCTCCTTCCCGTTCCCACGGCGACGGGGGCCTCGGGTGTTCCCGGGATCCCATCGTCATGGAATACGGGCACCGCGGGCGGAGGCCGCCCGTGTGCGGTCGTCGCACACGGGCGGGGGAGGGCCCGTCAGGCCCGGGGCGGTCCCTGGATCATGGCGAGCGTCAGCACGTCACCGCCGATCCCCCAGCCGCCGTCGGCGACCTCCTCGACGAGGACCATGGTGTTGGGGCGGACCCGGTCGCCGTAGATCTCCGCGTACAGGTCCGTCGTGCGGTGGACGATGACCTCCTTCTGCTCCTCGGTCAGCGTGCCCGCGGGGACCTTGAAGTTGGCGTAGGGCATGGTCGTTCCTCCTGGTGATGCCGTGGTGCCGCCGGCGCTCATGGCCGGCCCCTCTTCGTGTCGGCACCAGACTCGCCGTGCCGGCGCCGCGGTTCCAGTGGCCGTTCACCCGGGGGGTGCCACCCCCTGGATCAGCGCACGCGCCTGCCGGAGACTTGGAAGATGAACCTGACCGAACTCGGTGTCTTCCTGAGGTCGCGGCGCGACCGGATCCGCCCGGCGGACGTCGGCCTGCCCGGCGGGCCCCGGCGGCGGGTGCCGGGGCTGCGCCGGGAGGAGGTGGCCCAGCTGGCCGGGGCGTCCGTCGACTACTACATCGAGCTCGAACGCGGTAGCGCGCAGCCCTCCGAGCAGATGGCGGTGGCGCTCGCCCGCGCACTACGCCTGGACGCGGACGAGCGGGACCACCTGTACCACCTGGCCGGACGCCCGGTCCCGCCCTCCGGAGGTCCGTCCTCGCACGTCCACCCCGGCATGCTGGACCTGCTCGACCGGTTGACCACCACACCCGCCCAGGTCATCACCGACCTGCACGTCACGCTCGTGCAGAACCGCCTCGCCGTCGCCCTGTTCGGGGCGGCCCCGCCCGCCACCGGCATGGGGGCGAGCTTCGTCCACCGGTGGTTCACCGACCCCGCGGCGCGGTCCCTCTACCCGGTGGAGGACCACCCGCGCCAGTCGTGGACGTTCGTCGCGGACCTGCGCGCGGCGATCGCCCGCCGCAGCGGTCGCGAACGGGAGGAGGCCGATGCCCTGGTGGCCGACCTGCTGCGGCGCAGCGCCGAGTTCACGGCCCTGTGGGAACGGCACGACATCGCCGTGCGCCGCGGTGACCGGAAGCGGATCCTGCATCCGCGCCTGGGCGCCGTCGATGTGAACTGTCTGACCTTGTTCGGTGAGGACGGCCGACAGCGGCTGCTGTGGTTCAGCCCGGTCATCGGCACCGGGGCGGCGGAGCAGCTGGACCTGCTCTCGGTCCTGGGCACCCAGGACCTCGGGCCGGACACCCGGCCCGGGAACGATCACGCCTTCTCGTAGCCCAGGGCGGTGATGCCCGGGGGCGGGGTACGTGTCCGTCAGGTCGAACCGGGCGAACGCCCGGGGCGCAGCGGGCGAAGGGGCGCACCCACAGGGCAGGCCGGTCCGGCGGCCCGTGCTCCGGCATCACGGGGCACCCGGAGGCGCGGACGGCGCCCGCCGACCACCTGGACCGGGTGCGGGGCCTTCGCCCGGCCGGAGCCGGCGGTGTCGTGCTCGGGGCACCCGGGGCGGCGCGGCCGTCGGCGGAGGTACTGCGGCGGGATGTCGGGGCGGCGTCCTAGGCTCGGCCCATGGATCGTGAACCCCCCTTGGTGCGCGAGGTCCACCCGGAGCTGGTCGCCGAGCTCGCCGCCCTGCTGGAGGCGGAGGGCGAGCGGGACCTGGCGATCGTCGCCCACGACATCCGGCTGGTGCGTGCGTGCGAGTGCGTTGACGACTTCTGCCAGAGCTTCTACACGGCGGACCATCCCCCGGGGACGAAGTTCGGGGAGGGGCACCGGACGGTGGCGCTGCTGCCGGAGGTCGGCATGCTCAACCTGGACGTGGTGTTCGGCCGGATCGTGTACGTCGAGGTGCTGGGGCGGCCGCCGCTGCGGACCCGCTGAGCGGTGTCCCGGGCGTCCCCGGTGTCTCCGGCGGCCGGGGCGCGGGCGGATTCCTCCTTTTTCGACCGGACCGTGACGCGTCCCCCGGCGCGGGAGCCCCGGTGGGGTCGGCGTTCTCGGGCACGGGGAGAACCACATCCACCCGTGTTCGCTATGCGAACCTTTGTGCGTTCTGCGAAACAGTGGCAATATGCGTGATTGTGTCGCGCTTCACGCAGTGGACCTCCCTGCGTCACATCCACGACACGTACGTCGAGGCGCCCCCGCGCGCCCGGAACACCGAGGAGGCGCACCGTGAACCAGACCGCCCGCAGTGCCGGG
Organism: Nocardiopsis sp. NPDC006139; assembly: GCF_040614155.1. Classification (NCBI taxonomy): domain Bacteria; kingdom Bacillati; phylum Actinomycetota; class Actinomycetes; order Streptosporangiales; family Nocardiopsidaceae; genus Nocardiopsis; species Nocardiopsis sp. NPDC006139. The sequence continues at coordinate 2,960 of NZ_JBEXTT010000014.1, read as the reverse complement.
TGGCTCATGCCCCTGTGCTGGACCGCCGTCATGCTCGACGGCTTCGACATGGTGGTGCTCGGCACCACGCTCCCCACCCTGCTCGACGAGGGCCAGTGGGGCATCACCCCCAACAGCGGCTCCGCCGTGTCGACCGCGGGCCTGGCCGGGATGGCGATCGGCGCCCTGTCCATCGGCACCGTCACCGACGTCATCGGCCGCCGCAAGGTGCTGATCTTCGCCGTCGCGAGCTTCTCCCTCTTCACCGCGCTGTGCGCGGTGGCCCCCACCCTGTTCGTCTTCGGGCTGCTGCGCTTCCTGGCCGGCGTGGGCCTGGGCGGCTGCCTGCCCACCGCGATCGCCCTGGCCACCGAGTACGCCCGCAACGGCAAGGGCGGCAGCGCCACCACCACGCTGATGACCGGCTACCACGTGGGCGCCGTCCTCACCGCCCTGCTCGGCATCATCGTGCTGCCCTCCCTGGGGTGGCGGGCCATGTACGTCATCGGCGCGCTGCCCGCCCTGGTGCTGGTGCCGCTGATGATCCGCCACCTGCCCGAGTCGCAGTCCTTCGGGACCCCCGCCGCCAGGACCGGGACCGGCGGTGTGGGCGCGGGCCTGGCCTCGGTGAAGTCGCTGTTCCAGAACGGGTTCGCGCGCTCCACCCTGGCGTTCTGGCTGGCGTCCTTCACCGGCCTGCTGCTGGTGTACGGACTGAACACGTGGCTGCCGCAGATCATGCGCGAGGCCGGGTACGAGCTGGACGCGGCCCTGGGCCTGCTGCTGGCGCTGAACGCGGGCGCGGTCGCGGGCCTGCTGGTCGCCGGGTCCGTGGCCGACCGGGTCGGCCCGCGCCGGGCGGCGCTGGTGTGGTTCGGGGTCTCGGCGCTGATGCTGGCGGCGCTGAGCATCAAGCTGCCGGGCGTCGGCGCGTACGTGGCGGTGTTCCTGGCGGGCTGCTTCGTGTTCAGCTCCCAGGTGCTGGTCTACGCCTATATCGGCCGCATGTTCCCGCCCGCGAACCGGGCGACGGCGCTGGGCTGGTCGGCGGGCGTGGGGCGCCTGGGCGCGATCACCGGCCCGATCATCGGCGGCGTGCTGCTGACGGCGGGGCTGGCCTACCCGTGGGGGTTCTACATCTTCGCGGTGGTCGGCCTGGTCGGCGGGCTCGCGGTGTTCGCGGCCAAGCGCCCGGCCGCCGCGGGCGACCCGGCGGCCGGGACCGAGGCCGGAACCCGCGCCTGACCCCCGCCCGCACGGCCCGTCCCGGCCCCGCCGGGACGGGCCGTGCCCGGCCGCCCGGGCCTCCCCGGCCCGCGGGTCAGGGGAGGGGGCGGGACAGGACCGCGAGGTCGGCGTCCAGGAGGGGGCGCAGGAAGGCGCGCAGCCGGTCGGCGCGGTCGGCCGGGACGCCGCGGGTGGCGGGTTCGATGTACATGATCAGGTGCAGGTAGACCCGGTACAGGGCCAGGCGGCGCAGCAGGTCCGGGGTGAACTCCAGGGTCCCGCCGGCCTCGCGGTACCCGTCCAGGAACGCGGTGTCCTCCCGGATGTCCCCGAACAGGGCGAGGGAGACCAGGTCGGCGGCCGGGTCGCCGAAGAAGGCGCGCTCGGCGTCGATGATCCCGCTCAGCGCGGGCGCGTCGGGGGCCCCGTCCACGAGGATGTTGCCGTCCCACAGGTCGAAGTGCACCAGGACCGGGGTGTCCACCGCCCCCAGCAGGCCGCGGTGGTCGTCGACCGCGCCGCGGATGCGGTCCGGGCCCCAGGGGAGCGCCACCCCGGTGCGGTCGGCGTCGGCCAGCAGCGCCCCGACCATCGCCGCGAACGCGTCGGGCCAGGCGGCGGCCGCCAGGGCCGGGCGGTCCGGGTAGCCGAACCCGGTGCCGGTGAGCGTGTGCAGTTCGGCCAGGGCCCCGCCCAGCGCGCGGCGGACGGCGGCCAGCCCGGTCGGGGACAGCCCCGCGCGCACCTCCTCCAGCGGGACTCCCGGCAGCCGGGTCAGGAGCAGCCGGTACCGCTCCGGTTCGCCGGGCAGGGATTCCAGGCGCAGGGGATCGGGGAGCAGCGCTCCCGGCAGGGGCCGGGCCAGGGTGTAGAAGCGCGCCTCGGTGTGCAGCAGCCGGTGCTCGTAGGACAGGCGCGGCTGCGCGGCCGGCGGCTCGGTCTTGAGCACGGTCTCGGTGCCGTCGGTGTGGGCGAGCAGGTGCACCGTGTTGTAGGTGCCGCCCGACAGAGGGGTGCTCCGGTGGACGGGCGCGGTCATGAGATGCCGTACCTGTCGGGGACGCCGTGCGGGGTCGGCTCGCCCGGGGAGGTCTCCAGGCCCAGGGCCTTCTCGATACCCTCCAGGGCGGCGGCCAGCCGCGGGGCGTTGCGGCGGTACACCTGCGGGTGGGGCCGGCCGGAGAAGTCGGCGCGCAGCCAGACGTCGTGCCGCACCCCCACGGTGACCTCCAGGAACCAGGGCGCCAGGTACACGGTGGCCTCCACCAGGCCGTGGGCGCGGCGCTCCTCGCCCGCGGCGTCGATCCAGGTGCCCGGCCCCGCCAGGGTGAGCGCCTGGGGCTCGGCGTCCGGGAGCCCCGCCGGGCGGCCCACCGGCACCCGTTCGGCCAGGTCGGCGGCGGTGGCCCCGGCCGCCGGGTCCAGGTCCATGAGCGAGGCGAAGCCGGAGTAGCCCTCGCCCGGGCGCAGCCAGGACACCCGCAGGGTGCGCGGGGTGCACAGGCCCTCGCCGGCCAGCACGTCGGCGGCGGTGTGCAGCCGGTCGCAGGCGTCGGCGAGGGTGAGGTCGTCGGTGTCGGAGGAGACCTCCCAGGACCAGGAGGCGATGGGCGCGGGTGCGGCGGGCAGCATCGGTGCTCTCGTGTCGGGCGGCGGCCCCGGGCCGGCCCGCGGCTCCTGGGCGCGGCGATCGTGCCGATGGGCGGGGCCACCAACGTCGGCCGCTTCGTGGCCCGGCTGGGGCCGCGGGGCGC
>NZ_JBEXTT010000013.1:0-208259 GCF_040614155.1 Nocardiopsis sp. NPDC006139 | reverse complement strand
GGGGGCGGGGGGGGCTGCCAGGTTGGTGTCGGGGGGGGGTCTTCCCGAGGGCGCGCCGGCCCTGCGCTTGATCCCGCCCCGGCCCCGCCCGGGGGGGGGGGGCCCCCCCCCCCCCCCACCACGGGCCCCGCACACCCATTACCGTTGTTGCAGTCATGACTGCAACGACGGTAATCTGGCCGCATGAGCGCACCCACCGACGACGAGGCCGCCTTCGTGGACGAGGTCGCCGCGTTCTTCGCCCGCGAGGGCCTGCCCCTGATCTCCGGCCGGGTGGTCGGCTGGCTGCTGATCTGCGACCCGCCCGAGCAGAGCCCCGCCCAGATCGCCGAGGCCCTCCAGGTCAGCCGCAGCTCGCTGAGCACCGCCGCCCGCCTGCTCACCCCCAGCGGCCTGGTCGAGACCGTGCGCCGCCCCGGCGACCGCAACGCCTACCTGCGCATCTCCGCCGACGGGTGGAGCCGCATGCTGGAGCGCCGCTACGCCCAGGCCTCCGGCTTCCGCGAGGTCACCGAGCACGGGCTGCGCGTCCTGCGGGACGCCTCCGCGCAGCGCCGCGAGCGCCTGGCCAACGTCAACGAGCTGTACCGGTTCCTGGAGTCGGAACTGCCCGCCCTCTTCCAGCGCTGGCAGCAGACCCGCGGAAAGGACCCCGCACCGTGACCCACGACCCCTTCGACCGCACCGTCATCACCCGCCCCGAAGGCCCCCTCAGCGTCGCCGTCGCGGGCGACCAGGGCCCGCCGGTCCTCCTGCTGAGCGGCGCGGGACAGGACAACGCCCTGCTCAGCTGGCGGCACCTGATCCCCGCCCTGGCCGCGGACCACCGCGTGTTCGCCCCCGACTGGCCCAAACAGGGCCGCAGCCGCCCCTGGCGGGGCACCGCCGACCACGGCGTGCTGCTGGGCGTCATCGACACCGTCCTGGACCACTTCGCCCTGGACCGGGCCGCCCTGGTGGGCCTGTCCCAGGGCGGCGCGCTCACCCTGGCCTACGCCATCGAGCGCCCCCGCCGGGTGGAGCGCCTGGTGGCGATCGCCCCCGCCGGAACGCTCTCCTTCCCGCCCGTGGTGCACCAGCTGCTGTGGCTCACCGCCCGCAGCCGGTTCCTCAACACCACCCTGCCCGGGATGATGCTGCGCTCGCGCGCGGGCGTGGAGCGCTTCGTGCGCTCCGCCCTGATCCCCGGGCCCGTCGAGGACTTCGACGCCATCGTGGACGAGGTCCTCCAGGAGGCCCGGACCAACGGAACGGGCTCCTCCGACTGGCAGAACGCCTCCATCGGCCCCATCCGCATGAACGTGGACCTGCGCCCGCGCCTGGGCGAGATCTCCTGCCCGGCCCTGTTCGTCCAGGGCGACCGCGACATCGGCGTCGCCCCCGCCCGCACCGCCGCGGCGGCCGCGGCGGTGCCCGGGGCGCGGCTGGAGGTGGTCCAGGGGGCCGGGCACTGGGTCAACCGCCAGTGCCCGGACCGCGTGGCCGAACTGGTCCGCGGCTTCCTGGCCTGACCCCCGGGCCGTTCAGGACCCCGTGGCCGGAACCGGGCAGGGCGGCCCCCGGTCAGGACCGGACCACCTGGAGCAGCAGCGCGTCGGCGGTGTGCTCGCGCCACCACTCCACCGAGCGGCCCAGGTGCACGGTGTACAGGGTGAACAGCTCCGGGGAGAGCAGGCCGACCATGAGGTCGGCGGCCTGTTCGGCGTCCAGCCCGGGGCGCAGCGCCCCCCGGTCGGCCAGGGCGCCGGCGAAGACCCGCTGCACGGTACGGCGCTGCTCGACGTTGGTACGCCACAGCCCGGCGAGGTCGGGGTCGGCGGCCCCGCCCCGCACCGCCTCCAGAAGCCCGGCGACCCGCTCCATCACCGCACCGGTCCCGGCCACCTGCAGGCGCACCTGGCCGCGGGCGTCGGGGGCGGCCAGCGCCTCGCGCACCCAGGGGCGCTCCAGAGTCGGGACGGGCTCGGCGTCCCCGGCCACGGCCTGGTCCACGGCCTCCCCGAGCACCGCCGCCTTGGTCTTGAACGTGTAGTACACCGTCTGCACGCCCACCCCCGCCTCGGCGGCGATCGCCGCGACGCTGGTGGCGGCGTACCCCCGCTCGGTGAACAGGGCGGCGGCGGCCCGCGCGATCCGGGCGCGGGTGGCCAGGGAGCGGGCGGTGCGCCCGTCGACGGCGTGCGTGTCCATGGCCACGATCCTAGGACTTGACTGTAGTGCCACTCCGCATATCTATTTGGAGTATGACTACAAGAACTCTGCGGGTGCTGGTCCTGGGCGGCTACGGCGCGGTGGGCGCACCCGCCACGGCCGCACTGCGCGCGGCCGGGCACACCTGCCTGGCCGCCGGACGCGACCCCCGCCGCGCCGACCTGCCCCTGGACCTGACCCGCCACGACGACTACCGCGACGCCCTGGAGGGGATCGACGTCGTGGTCAACGCCGCCGGGGCCGAGGACCCCGCACTGGCCGCGATCGCCGCCGACCACGGGGCGGCCTTCGTCGACCCCACCGCCACCGCCGGCTACACCGCCCGGCTCGAACGCCTGGCCCCGCGCGCGCCGGTGCTGCTCAGCGTGGGCCTGGCCCCGGGCCTGACCACCCTGCTCGCCGCCGACCTGCACGCGGCCCACCCGGGCACCGCCCCCATCGACGTGGCCGTACTCCTGGGCGAGGGCGAGGCGCACGGGGCGGCCGCCACCGCGTGGACCCTCGGACTGCTCGGCCGCTCCTTCCCCGACCCGGCCACCGGGGAGACGGTGCGCAACCTGTCCCGGGGCGCACGGCTCGACCTGCCCGGACAGGGGCGGCGACGGCTGCTGCGCGCCGACTTCGCCGACCAGCACGTGCTCACCCGCGACCTGGGCCGCCCGGTCCGCACCCACCTGGGGCTGGACTCCCCCACCCTGACCCGGGGCCTGGGGCTGCTGGCCCGCCTGCCCGGCGCGGGCCGCCTGCGCGGGGTCCCGCACCTGCCGGGCACGGACGCCTGGACGGCGGCCGCCCGCAGCGGCCCCCACCTGCGCCGGGCGCGCGGCCGCGGCCAGTCCCGGGCCACCGCCCTGGTGACCGCCCACGCGGCGGCCCTGGCCGCGGACCTGCCGCCGGGCGTGCACCACCTGCACCGGGTCACCGCACTGGCCGACCTGCCCGCCCTGCCCGGCGTCACCCTGGACCCCCGCGGCGCCTGAGCCCCTACCCGGCTGAAGGGGGCGGCGCCGCGGCCGCGACGAGGCGCTCCAGCAGGCCCGGATCGCCCTCGACCTCCAGCCGGCCCGCGGCGACCGCGCCGGCCACAGGCTCCTCCCGCGCCAGGACCCGCCGCCAGGTCTCCTTGGTGGTGCGCACCACCACGTCCGCCCCCTCCGGGTCCCGCCCCCGGGCCAGGTGCGCCAGCCGCCCCCGCTCGACACCGATCCGGTAGCGCTCGCGCCCCAGCAGCACGTCGTAGCGCGCCGACCAGGGCTCGTGCCCCTCGGGCGGGGCGAAGAAGGTCCGCAGGCCCAGCATCACGGAGTCGGCGCTGACCTGCCCCGACAGCGGCACGACCGGGGAGCGCACCCCCCACCGGGCCAGCGCCCGGAAGACCGGCTCCAGCTCCGCGCCCCACTCGGTCAGCTCGTACACCCGGCCCGCCGCCGGGGGCTCCGGCTCCCGGCGGCGCAGGACGCCGACGGCCTCCAGGTCCTTCAGGCGCTGGGAGAGCACGGTGGGCGCGATGGCGGGCAGCGCCTCCTGCAGGTCGCTGTAGCGGCGCGCCCCCAGCCGCAGCTCCCGGACGACGAGCAGCGCCCACCGCTCGCCGACCAGGTCCAGGGAGTGCGCGATCGGGCACCCCTCGCCGTAACTCCGCTTACCGGGCACTTGTCCTCCTCACGAAACTATGAAAATAATAGTAGCAGCTATTAATTCAGTAGTTAGGAGAGCGCCATGTCCACCGACCCCGCCCGCTCCGGAGAACTGCTCCTGCCCTCCGGCGACGCCCTGATCTGCACGCAGGCCTTCGGCTCGGCCCAGGACCCGACCGTCCTGCTCATCGGCGGCGCGGCCTCCTCCATGGACTACTGGGAGGACGGCTTCTGCGCCCGGCTCGCCGCCGCCGGACGCCACGTGGTCCGCTACGACCTGCGCGACACCGGCCGGTCCACCGCCTACCCGGCCGGCGCGCCCGCCTACACCCGCAAGGACCTGGTGGCCGACGCCCTGGCCGTCCTGGACGGGGTGGGCGCGCACACCGCCCACCTGGTGGGGATCTCCATGGGCGCCGACCTCGCCCAGCGCATCGCCCTGGACCACCCCGGGCGGGTGGCGACCCTGACCCTGCAGTCCACCACCCCCGGCGGCACCGGCGGCCCGGACCGGCCCGAGCTGCCGCCGATGGAGCCGCGGCTCCGGGCCGTGTTCGCCGACCAGGGCCCCGGTCCGGACTGGAGCGACCGCGAGGCCGCCATCGAGGCGATGGTCGAGGGCGAGCGCGCGTTCGCCGGGTCGGTCTTCGACGCCGAGCGCTCGCGCGCGCTCTCCGCGCGGGTCTACGACCGCACCGCCGACATGGCGGCGACGCAGACCAACCACTGGATCCTGGAGGAGGACGGCTCGTCCGACCCCGACCCGGCGGCCCTCACCGCCCCCACGCTGGTGCTGCACGGCACCGAGGACCCGATGTTCCCCCTGCCCCACGGGCGGGCGATGGCCGCGGCCGTCCCCGGCGCCCGGCTGGTGCCGCTGCCCGGCGTGGGCCACCAGTACCCGCCCGAGCCGCTGTGGGACCTGGTGCTGGCCGAGATCACCGCGCACACCGCCCGCTGACACCCGGCCCGCCGCCCCGTCCGGGGCGGCGGGCCCGACCCCCGGAAATGTAAGCGCTTTCCGTTTTCCGGGGGCGCGATCGGCCCTCCGGAGCGTCGGCGGCCCCCGGTGGGACCGCCCCCGCGGGGCGGTCGCGGCGGCGGAGTCCGCCCAGGTCGGGCCCGCCGGGAAAACCGGGGAAAGCGCGCCCGGCCCGTCGGGGTGCGCGGCCGCGGCGGGCCCGGTCCGCGCGCGGAACCGCGCCGGACCCCCGCCCCCGCCGCGACCGGTGACCAGCCCCTTCACCCTCCCGAGCACCGCACCCGGCCACCCCCGCCGTCGGCCGCACGCTTCGCCACTGGTGTGGAGGCGAACTTTGCCGTAAGGTGGAAAGCGCTTTCACAAGAGAGGTGGTCACATCAGATGAGCGATCGCGTACTGGGCATCGCCATGAACGGCGTCACCGGGCGCATGGGATACCGACAGCACCTGACCCGGTCCATCCTGGCCATCCGGGACGACGGCGGCATCGCACTGCCCGACGGCTCCCGGCTCCTGCCCGAACCCATCCTGGTCGGCCGCTCCGAGCGCAAACTGCGCGAGATCGCCGACCGGCACGGCCTGACCCGCTGGTCCACCGATCTGGACGCCGTCCTGTCCGACCCGCAGGTCTCGGTCTACTTCGACGCCCAGATCACCCACGCCCGCGAAGCGGCCGTCCGCTCGGCCATCGCCGCCGGCAAGCACATCTACGTCGAAAAGCCCACCGCGTCCACCCTGGACTCGGCCCTGGACCTGGCCAAACTCGCCGAACAGGCGGGCGTGCGCAACGGCGTCGTCCAGGACAAGCTCTTCCTGCCCGGCCTGCTCAAACTGCGCCGCCTGGTGGGCTCCGGCTTCTTCGGCGAGATCCTGTCCGTACGGGGGGAGTTCGGCTACTGGGTCTTCGAGGGCGACTGGCAGCCCGCCCAGCGCCCCAGCTGGAACTACCGCGCCGAAGAGGGCGGCGGCATCGTCCTGGACATGTTCCCCCACTGGCACTACATCCTGGAGCACCTCTTCGGCCCGGTGCGCACCGTCACCGCCCGCACCGCCACCCACATCCCCCGCCGCTGGGACGAGAACGGCGCCCCCTACGACGCCACCGCCGACGACGCCGCCTACGGCATCTTCGAACTGGAGGGCGGCACCGTCGCCCAGATCAACTCCTCCTGGAGCGTGCGCGTGGACCGCGACGAACTCGTGGAGTTCCAGGTCGACGGCACCCACGGCAGCGCCGTGGCGGGCCTGCGCTCCTGCCGCGTCCAGCCCCGCGCCCTCACCCCCAAGGCCGTCTGGGACCCCGACGCCGCCGACCCCGGCCGCTACCGCGAGCAGTGGGAGCACGTCCCCGACAACACCGACTTCCCCAACGGGTTCCGCGCCCAGTGGGAGGACTTCCTGCGCCACGTGGCCACCGGCTCGCCCTTCCCCCACGACCTGCTCTCGGGGGCGCGCGGCCTGCAGATGGCCGAGGCCGGCCTGGAGTCGGCCCGCACCGGCCGCACCATCGAACTCGGCGAGGTCTCCATCCGATGAGCCCCCTGCTGCTGCCCGAGGGCGACGGCACCCTCGCCCCCTTCACCCCCGCCGGCCCCGCCGCCGACGCCTCCCCCCTGCCCCCCGCCCGCACCCGCACCGCCTACGCCGCCGCGCACGTGGTCGCCGACCCCCTGCTGCCCAACGCCCCCGGCGCCCCGGCCCGCCTGGACTGGGACGCCACCCTGGCCTTCCGCCACCACCTGTGGGACCAGGGCCTGGGGGTGGCCGACGCCATGGACACCGCACAGCGCGGCATGGGCCTGGACCCCGACACCGTCGCCGAGCTCATCCGCCGCTCGGGCGCCGAGGCCGCCGCCCGCGGCGCCGCCCTGGCCTGCGGCGTGGGCACCGACGGACTGGAGCCCTCGCACGCCGACCTGGAAAGCGTTATCACCGCCTACGGCGACCAGCTCGACCTGGTCCACAAGGCCGGGGCCGTCCCCGTCCTGATGGCCTCGCGCGCCCTGGCCGCCGTCGCCACCGGACCCGCCGACTACACCCGCGTCTACTCCGCCCTGCTCGACCGCGCCCAGGGCCCGGTGATCCTGCACTGGCTGGGCGCCGTCTTCGACCCCGCCCTGGACGGGTACTGGGGCTTCCCCGACCCGGCCGACGCCATCGAACCCGTGGCCGCCCTCATCGCCGACCACGCCGACCGCGTCGACGGCATCAAGGTCTCCCTCCTCGACGCCGGCCTGGAGGTCCGGCTGCGCCGCCTGCTGCCCCCCGGAGTACGCCTGTACACCGGCGACGACTTCCACTACCCCGACCTCATCGAGGGCGACGACCACGGCCACTCCCACGCCCTACTGGGCGTCTTCGCCGCCATCGCCCCGGCCGCCGCCCGCGCCCTGGCCGCCCTGGACGCCGGCGACACCGACCGCTACCGGGCCCTGCTCGAACCCACCGTCCCCCTGGCCCGCCACCTCTTCGGCGCGCCCACCCCCCACTACAAGACCGGCATCGCGTTCCTGGCCTGGCTCAACGGCCACCAGCGCGGATTCCACATGGTCGGCGGGATGCAGTCCGCCCGCGACCTGCCCCACCTGGCCCGCACCCTGCGCCTGGCCGACACCGCCGGAGTCCTCACCGACCCCGACCTGGCCGTCGAGCGCATGCGCGCCCTGCTGCACGTGGCGGGGGTGCACCAATGAGCACCCCCGTCCCCACCGCCGTGGACGTCCCCACCGGACTCCCGGCCACCGTCCCCACCCCCGGACCCGGCGACCCCCGCCTGGCCCGGCTGTCCCTCAACCAGGCCACCGTCCGCCCCGCCACCCTCGTCCAGGCCGTCGACGGCTGCCTGCGCGCCGGCGTCCCCGCCATCGGCCTGTGGCGCGAACACGTCGCCGACCTGGGCCTGGACAAGGCCGCCGCCCTGGTGCGCCGCTCAGGGCTGCGGGTCACCTCCTACTGCCGGGGCGGCTTCCTCACCGGCCACGACCCCGCCCCCGCCCTGGACGACAACCGGCGCGCCATCGACGAGGCCGCCGCCCTGGGCGCCCCCGTCCTGGTCATGGTCGTGGGCGGCCTGCCCGAAGGCGACCGCGACCTGCCCGGCGCACGCGCACGCGTCGCCGACGCCCTGGCGGCCCTGGCCCCCTACGCCGCCGAGCGCGGCGTCCGCCTGGGCCTGGAACCCCTGCACCCCATGTTCTGCGCCGACCGGGCCGTACTGTCCACCCTGGGCCAGGCCCTGGACCTGGCCCGGGACCTCCCCGCCGAAGCGGTCGGCGTCACCATCGACACCTACCACGTGTGGTGGGACCCCGACGTGCAGGCCCAGATCGCCCGCGCCGGCCGGGAGGGGCGCATCGCCCTGTTCCAGGTCTGCGACTGGGTCCTGCCCCTGCCCGCCGACGCCCTGCTGGGCCGCGGCATGGTCGGCGACGGCCACATCGACGTGCGCTCCCTGCGCGAATCGGTGGAGGCCGCCGGCCACACCGGCGACATCGAGGTCGAGATCTTCAACGCCGACATCTGGGCGGCCGACATCGACGACGTCATCGCCACCACCGCCCGCCGCCACATCGAACACGTCCTGTGACACCCCCCTTCCCCCCGAGGAGAGCCATGCGCTTCGACGGAATCCTCTTCTTCCCCCTCACACCCTTCGGCCCCGACGGGGCCGTGGACCTCGACGTCCTCTCCGACCACGTCGCCTCCGGCGTCGCCCACGGCGCCGGAGGGGTGTTCACCGCCTGCGGCACCGGCGAGATCCACGCCCTGTCGGCCGCCGAGCACGCCGCCGTGGTCGCCCGCACGGTCCACACCGTCGCCGGGGCCGTCCCGGTCGTGGCCGGCGCGGGCGGCAGCGTCGCCACCGCCGTCGAACAGGCCCGCGCCGCCAAGGAGGCCGGCGCCGACGCCGTCCTGCTCCTGCCCCCCTACCTCGTCGCGGCCCCCCGCGAGGGAATGGTCGAGTACGTGCGCACCGTCGCCGCCGCGGCCGACCTGCCGGTCATCGTCTACCAGCGCGGCACCCTGGTCCTGACCCCCCAGACCGCCGCCGAGATCGCAGCACTGCCCTCCGTCGTCGGCATCAAGGACGGCATCGGCGACCTGGGGCTGATGCACCGGATCGTGCTCGCGGTACGCAAGGTCCGCGGCGACGACTTCACCTTCTTCAACGGCCTGCCCACCGCCGAACTGACCGTCCCCGCCTACCGCGGCGTGGGGGTGCCCCTGTACTCCTCGGCGGCGTTCGCCTTCGTCCCCGAGGTCGCCGACGCCTTCCACAAGGCCGTCCAGAACGGCGACCCGCTGGCCGACCGGCTCCTCGCCGAGTTCTTCGACCCCCTCGTGGCCCTGCGCGACCGCTCCCCCGGCTACGCGGTCTCCCTGGTCAAGGCGGGGGCGCGCCTGCGCGGCGTCCCCGTGGGCGGGGTCCGGGCCCCGTTCACCGACCCCACACCCGAGGAGGAGGCCGACCTGGCCGCACTCATCGAGACCGGCCTGGCCCTGGTCGGGAAGGGCTGAACACGTGCGCGTCACCGCAATGCGCGCCCGCGCCCACCGCCTGCCCCTGCACCGGGCGTGGGACGGCGGGGTGGACCGCAACGACATCGTCGTGGTGGAGGTGGACACCGACACCGGCCTCACCGGAACGGGATTCTCCTGGACCCCTCTCATCGGCGCCCGCTCGGTGCGCGCGCTCCTCGAAGACGACCTGAGGCCCGCCCTGGTGGGCGGGCCCGCCCACCCCTCCCGCTGGGACGAGCTGCGCCGGCACCTGCGCGAGGCGGGCACCAGCGGCATCACCCTCATGGCCCTGGCCGCGGTCGACATCGCCCTGTGGGACCTGACGGCCAAGGCCGCCGGCCTGCCCCTGGTCGAACACCTGGGCAGGCGCCGCACGACGGTCCCCGCCTACGGCAGCGGCGTCAACCTGGACTACCCCCTCAGCGACCTCCAGGACCAGGTCCGCCGGTGGCTGGCGGCCGGACACCGGGCCGTCAAGATCAAGGTCGGCTCCCCCGACCCGGCCCGCGACGCCGAACGCGTACGGGCGGTGCGCACCCTCCTGGGCGCCGACGGCCTCCTCATGGTCGACGCCAACCAGCGCTGGGACGTGCCCGCCGCGGCCCGCGCCCTGGCGGCACTGGCCGAGCACGAACCCCACTTCATCGAGGAACCGCTGCCCGCCGACGACCTGCGCTCCCACGTCCGGCTGCGATCGCGCACCCCCGTGCCCTTCGCCCTGGGCGAGAACCTGCGCACCGTCGAGGAGTTCGAACGCTACATCGACGCCGGGGTGTGCGACATCGCCCAGCCCAACGTCGTACGCGTAGGCGGCATCACCCCCTTCCTGCGCATCGCCGAGGCGGCCGACCGCCGGGGCGTCCCGGTCGCCCCCCACCTGCTGCCCGAACTGTCCGGGCAGCTGGCCCTGTGCCTGTCCCGACCCGCCATGGTCGAGGACATCGACCGCGCCTCCTTCGCAGACCTGGGGGCATTGGCCGCCCCCAGCGGCGTGCGGGTGGAGCGCGGAGCGCTGTCGGCGGACACCGGCCTCGGGCACGGTGTGGTGTTCGCCGACACGCTCAATCCCCTCCCCTAGCACCGGACGGGAGGTGTCGCGGCGGACCGCCACGGTCCGCCGCGACACCCGGGACCAGGGCGACCGCCCGCCCCAACTGCTCCCCGAACACCCCCGCGGCCGCGGACCGCGCCCGCCCCCGCGGCAGCGCCACGCACACCGGCCGCGGCGGCAGCTCCCCCGGGGCCAGGGCCGCCAGCGCCACATCGGGACGCAGCGACGCCGCCGCCAGCGCCGGCAGCACCGTCACCCCCAGCCCCGCCGCCACGAACCCCTGCTTGGCCGCCCACTCACGCACCACATGGGCGATCCGCGGACGAAAACCCCGCTCCACGGCCGGACCGAGCAGAGTCTCCCCCGCCCGCTCCCGCCCCGCGATCCACGCCTCCCCCGCCAACTCCTCCAGCCGCACTCCCGCACGCCCGGCCAGCCGGTGCCCCGCCGGCACCGCCACCAGCAACGGCTCCTCCAACAGCGGGAGCAGCTCCACCCGCACCGGACCGGCCGGGGCGACCACCACCGCCGCGTCCAGCGCCCCCTCCTCCACCCGCCCCACCAGATCCGCGGTCAACGCCTCCACATGCGTCACCTCCACCCCCGGGTGCAGGCGCCGCAACCCCGCCAGCGCCCGCGGCACCAGGGTCACCCCCGCACTGGAGAAGGAGCCCACCCGCAACCGCCCCCCGTCCAGGCGGCGCAGCGCCGCCAGCTCCGCCCGCGCCGCCGCCAGGTGCCCCACCGCGGCACGGGCGTGCGGCACCAGGGCCCGCCCGGCCCCGGTGAGCGCCACACCCCGCGGCAGGCGGTCGAACAGCACCGCCCCCAGCTCCTGCTCCAGGGCCTGCACCTGACGGGACACCGCCGACTGGGTGTACCCCAGCACCCGGGCCGCCGCCGTGAACGACCCCGTCTCGGCCACCGTCAGGAAGACCTCGTACAACCCATGACGTTCCAGCATGCCTTCCATGCTGGACATTCGCTTGTGGCATGTCCAGTCGCGGGCCTACCGTCGAGGCCATGCAAGAGATCACCTTCATCGGCCTGGGACACATGGGCCTGCCCATGGCCCGCCGACTGCTGGCCGCCGGACACCCGCTCACCGTCTGGAACCGCACCGCCGCCAAGGCCGACCCCCTGGTACGGGAAGGCGCCACCGCCGCCCCCTCGGCCGCCGCCGCGGCCGCCGCCTCCCCGGTCCTCATCACCATGCTCGCCGACCCCGACGCCCTGGACGCCGTCGCCGCACAGATCCTCCCCCACCTGGCCCCCGGCACCCTGTGGATGGAGATGTCCTCGGTCGGACCGCGCGCCATCGCCGACCTGGCCGCCCGCCTGCCCGCAGGGACCACCCTCGTGGACGCCCCCGTCCTGGGCAGCGTCGGCCCGGCCGCCGCCGGAGAACTCACCATCCTCGCCGGCGGCGACACCACCCCCGCGGCGAAGATCCTCGACGTCCTGGGCCGCACCGTGCCCTGCGGCCCCCTCGGCTCGGGCGCCGCCCTCAAACTCGTCCTCATCGACGCCCTCATCGGCGGCGTCGCCGTCATCTCCGAGGCGATGCGCCTGGCCGCCGCCCTGGGCGTCCCCGAACAGGCCGCCCGGGACGGACTGCTCGCCGGCCCCATGGCCGGCGCCGCCGCACGGGCCTTCGCCCAGGACGCCCTCTACCCCGTCCGGCTGGCCGCCAAGGACATCGCCCTGGCCACCACCACCGCCGACCTGCCCGTCCTCACCCGGGTGCACGCACTCCTGACCGCACACCCCGGCCTCGCCGACCGGGACCTGTCCGCCGTCCTCACCGGCTGACCACCCCTCAGGGGGCGGTGGGCGGCGCGGTGCTCTCCCGCGCCACCACCTCCCCCGGCACGGTCACCACCCGGAACTCCCCCTCATGGTCGGCGTCCAGGGCCAGCTCCGCGGCCTTCTCCCCCATCTCCTCCAACGGCAGCCGCACCGTGGTCAGCGCCGGCGTCAGATCACGCAGGGTCGGGATGTCGTCGAACCCCGCCACCGACAGGTCCTCGGGAACCTTCATCCCCAGATCCCGCAGAGCCGCCATCGCCCCCGTCGCCATCACGTCGTTCACCGCGAACAGACACGTCGCGTCCGTACCCAGCGTCATCAGCCGCCGCGTGGACTCATACCCCCCGTCCCGCGTGAACGCCCCGTGCATCACGTTGTTGTGGTCCAGCGCGATCCCCGCCGCCGACAACGCCCCGTGGAACCCGTCCAACCGCTCCCGCGCCGTACGCAGATCACTGGGCCCGGCCAGGATCGCGAACCGGCGGTGCCCCAACCCCACCAGGTGCCGGGCCAGGGCCGCGGCCCCCGACGCGTTGTCGGGACTGACCGTGTCCGCCGGCAGCCCCGGCTGGGACACGCACGCCACCCGCCCGCCCTGACGCCGGAACGCCTCGATCTCCCGGGCCAGCCGGGCGTTGCTCTCCTCATCGGTGGAACGCGACCCCACCAGGATCACCGCCTTGGCCCGGTGCGAACGCAGCGCCGCCAGCACCCGCCCCTCCTTCTGCACCGACCGGCCCGTGGTGCCCAGCACCAGCACCAGCCCCTGCTCCTCCGTGCACCGCGTCACCCCCGCCGCGATCGACGAGAAATAGGGGTCGGAGATGTCGTGCACCAGCAACCCCACCAGGGAACTGCTGTTGCGCGCCAACGTCTGGGCCGAGGCGTTGGCCAGGTACCCCAACTGCTGCGCACTGGCCGTGACACGGTCCCGCAGCCGCTGGCTGACCTGCCGGGTACTGCCGTTGATGACCCTGGAGGCGGTCGCCAGGGAGACCCCGGCGTGCTCGGCCACCTGCTCCAGCGTTACGTAACCCGAGTCCACGCCCCTGGCCCTTCTCGTCCCACGTCCTGGAAAACTCTTTCCCAGCGTAGCCGAGCGGGCGGCGCCCCGACGCTGCACCGCCTCACCCCGCCCGGTCGACGCGCAACCGGTCACGCCAGGTCGCACGGGGCTCCCACCCCAGGTCCCGGCGGGCCTTGTCACTGGAGAACACCGCACGCCCGTCCGCCAGCGCACCGGCCACCGGCGCCGACCCCGGGTGCAGACGCGCCATCAACCCGTCCACCGGCCCCTCCGCCAGCGGATCGGCCGCCACCGCGTTGTACACCCCGCCGTGCTCGACCCGCTCCGGGGCCTCCACCACACGCGCGAACAACTCCGCCGCATCGGCCGCGTCCACATAGTTGAACAGCGACACCCCCGCCAGCTCCGGATCCGCCACCCGCTCGGCCATCGTGTGCCCCAACTGGGTGGGCGCCCCCTCCCACTCCTGCGGCGCCACCACGTACCCCGGCCGCACCGCGCACAGCACACAGTCCCCCGAGGTCCGCGCCAGCGCCCGCACCGCCTCCTCCACGATGAGCTTGCTCAGCCCGTAGGCGTGCCAGGGCGCCACCGGGTGCTCCTCGTCCAACGGCAGGTACCGGGGCCGCCACCCCGGGGTGTTGTAGCCGTACACCGTCGGACTGGAGGCGGCCACCGCCACCCGGGCACCGTGCTCCACCGCCGCACCCAGCACCGCCCAGGCCAGACCCGTGTTGACCTGGAGCGTCTCCACGTCCGGACGCGCGAACGGCACCGCGATCCCGGCCAGGTGCACCACCGCCTCAGGACGCACCTCGGCGAACACCCCCGACCGCGCATCCGCGTCCAACAGGTCCGCCACCAGCCCCCGCACCCCCGGGGGCCCCTCGGCCGGCGCCACGTCCACCGAGGCCACCTCGTGGCCCCGGGCGGCCAGACCGGCCACGACACTGCGGCCCAGCCGCCCCGAACCTCCGGTGACGAGCACACGCATACGGGTCTTCCCTCTCTCGTTCTTCGATTCCGCGTACATCCCGACGCACGGCTCAGGGCAGGGCGGCGACGGCCGCCGCCAGGGCGTCCAGATCCCCGGGGTGCCCGTCCACGACGGCCGTGCGCAGACACCTGGTCAGCTCCCGCCCCGCCGGGAGCGGCAACCGCTCCTCCCAGGCCAGCGCCGGACCCACCCCCGGATACTCCCGCGCACGCACGAACCAGGGATCGGTGTGCCCGCCCGGCTGGTGGAACAGCAGCGTCCACGGCCCGCCCGCGTCCCCCTCCAGGGCCAGCCACCGCGCACGCGACCCGTGCAGCCCCTCCTCGCCCCGCACACCGTCCGGGCCCAGGACCCGGGGCGCCGAAGGGCCGATCGGGGCCCGCCAGAACAGCCCCCCGTACCCCGCGCCGGGACGGCCGTTGGTGGCCGGGCTGCCGATCGACAGGTCACGGCCGCCGGTGTTGCGCAGCGTGCACTCCAGGTCCAGCACCCACGCCGACCCGTCCAGGCCGCGGGCCCGCCACCGGCGCTCCTCGCGCAGCAGCTCACCCCGCCCCGGACCGGTCCAGGACACCTCCTCCACCCACACGCCCCCCGGCCGGGCCACCGGGCCCCGCGAACTCTGGCGCCCGTGGTTGTCCAACATCACCGACCCCCGGTCCGGGGTGAAGGTGCGCCCGCCCCAGAACGACGTACCCGACACGTCCGGCACCGCCACCCCCACACCCAGGTGGTGGCGGTGGTCCTCGGGCACCACCTCGGTCACCACCACCCCGGCCCGGGTGCGCACCGGGTGCAGGTACGGGCGCGGCGACAGCCGCGGCTCCACATCCGCCCCGCCGTTCCACACCGCCACCGCCGCACCGGCCCCGCCGGGCGCCATCCTCGTCATGAGACCGCCTCCGAATCCATCCGCGCCCAGGGAACATCCAGCTCGCGGAACAGGGACAGGGACTCCGCGGCACGCGACACCAGGTCGGTGACACCGTCCACGGTCCGGTGGATCACCCCGCCCTCCTCCCACACCCGCTGGTGCTCCGGGCCGATCGGCACCGGATCGGGCCCGGTCCGCACCGCCTCCAACACGTGCATGAACCCCCGCGTCGCCCCCGGCGGCACCAGCAGCGGCGTCCCGTGCCGCAAATGGTCCACCAGGTCCGCCACCAGGTGGCGGCGCGGATGGGTCGCCGTCACCGGCGCCCGGCCCGGCCGGTGCACGCTCACCCGGTCCAGCGTGTACTCCAGCTCGATCCGCCCCCGCTCCCCGTGCACCAGCAGCCGCGGCGGGACCTCCGCCGGCGCGCACAGGCTCGTCGCCAGCACCACCGGCACCCCGCCGGCCGTGCGCAAACGCAGCGCCGAGGTGTCATCGCTCTCGATGGGATGCGCCCGGTACAGGTCCAGCTCGATGTCCGAGGGCGCGTGGGCGCCCTCGCCCACCAGCGCCAGCGCGGTGGCCGTCGCGTGCGCGAACGGGTTGGTGATCGCCCCGTCCACCACCTCGCGCCCGTCCAGGCGCCGCCGCCCCGCCCACGGCGCACGCCCGTAGTAGGCCGAGGTGCGCACCCACGCGGCCCAGCCGCCGATACCGCGCACCCGCCCCACCGCCCCCTCGGCGATCAGGGCCCGCACCGCGTCCACCGCCGCCGACCCCAGGCTCTGGAACCCCACCTGGCAAGCCAGCCCGGAGGCGTCGACCGCCTCCACCAACCGGTCCAGCTCGGCCAGGGTCGCCGTGGTGGGCTTCTCCAACAGCACGTGCGAGCCGTGCTCCAAAGCGGTCAGGGCCAACGGAAGGTGCGTGTGGATGGGGGTCACCAGCACGGTGACGCGCGCACCGGTCCGCTCCAGGGCGGTGGCCAGGTCGTCGAAGAAGGGCACCGCACCGTGCCCCTCCAGGTCGTCGCCCGCCGCCGGCGCGACCCGGTCGCACACCCCCGCCAACCGCACCGTCCCGGCCTTGACCAGCGGCAGCAGCGAACGCAGGTGGGAGCGGCCGTGGCCGTGCAGGCCCACCAGCAGCAGCGGCACCGGGCCCGCGGCGCTCACGCGTCCTTCCCCGCGACCAGGTCGGCGACGCGCACCGGCGCCCCCGAGGCCATGGAGGCGTTGGCGGCCAGCCCCGTCAGCAGCGCGTTGCCGCCGTCGGCGTGGTCGGGGCGGATGCCGTCGTCCAGCCGGCCCAGCAGCGCGTCGAGCATCGCGGTGTCGCCGCCGCCGTGGCCGCCGGTCCCCACCTCCACCGGGACCTCCTCGGGCCCGCTCCAGTGGCGGCGCAGCACCAGCCGCGAGACCGTGTCCTCCTTGGGGGCGGGCATGCCCCGCACCGGGTTGTCCTCGGTACGGCCCGCCACCGTGCGGTCGAACTCCACCATGTCCAGCTCCAGGCGGCCGCGGCTGCCGGTCACGGCCAGCCGGTACCCCTCCCAGGGGGCGTACGCGGTGAGGTGGTAGGTCAGGCGGGCCCCGGTGTCGTAGCGCACCAGGACCGACATGTCGTCCTCGATGGTGATGCCGGGACCGAACACGTTGAGGTCGCGGCGGTAGCCGTCCTCGTGCTCGGCCTCCAGGTACAGGGCGCTCAGGTCGGGGCTGTCGGCCAGGTGCAGGGCGAAGGGGTCGGCGTCGGCGGCCGCCGAGCCGTGGCCGCGCTCGTAGTCGGCGGCCAGCCCGTGCCGGCGCCCGTTCTCCTCCCCGTAGAAGAACAGCCGCCCGGAGGCGAACACCTCCTCCGGACGCGCGGAGATCCACCAGTTCACCAGGTCGAAGTGGTGGCTGGCCTTGTGCACCAGCAGGCCCCCGGAGTTGGCCTTGTCGCGGTGCCAGCGGCGGAAGTAGTCGGCGCCGTGGCGCAGGTCCAGCATCCACTCGAAGTGGACCGAGCCGACCTCGCCGATCGCGCCCTGGGCGATGAGCTCGCGGACACGGCGGTGCACGGGGTTGTAGCGGTAGTTGAAGCCGACCGTGACCCGGCCGCCGGTGCGCTCGCGCGCCTCCTCGATGCGGCGCAGCCCCTCCAGGTCGGTGGTCATGGGCTTCTCGGTGATGACGTCGGCGCCGTGCTCCAGGGCGGCGACGATGTAGTCGGCGTGGGTGTGGTCGACGGTGCACACGATCACCTCGTCCACGGCCTGCTCGGCGAGCATGCGGGAGAAGGCGTCCGCGGCGTAGGCGGGCACGGGGTCCAGGCCCGCCTCGGCGACGATCCGGTTGTGCACGGCCATGCGGGTGGCGTTGGTGTCGCACAGGGCGACGAGGGCTCCGTGGCGGCGGTGGGTGGAGGCCAGGGCCCGGGTGTACATCCGGGCCCGGGAACCCGTGCCGACGATCGCGTACCTGCGTTGCGTGGTGTGGTTCACACCAGGATGGTAAACGCTTTCCCATTGGAACCACAATGCCGGGAGCGATCCCATGACCGAAACGGGTGGGGCGCACGGGGCGAACAAGGGGATGAAACGGGCACAAGGGGGCAGGAAGTTCCGGCCGAAACCCCAGCCCGGCGGGCGAACCGGAAGGTAACGATCCGGGCGGCGCTTGCCCCGCAAGGGGAAACCGGGCGTTGACACCCTTGTAACCCGGTGCTAGAAACTGAGCATCCTAATAGCTGGATAGCGCTTACCAACCCATAACCTGCGCTTTTCCGCAGTGTTCTCGGACACAGGGGCCATCGGCCCCGGTCCGCGCCCCTCCCCGATCAGATTGGCGGTCCGTGACCATGCACCCTGGTACGCGCGTCTCCACCTCACGGTCGGAGACCGCCCCCACAGGAGGCGGATCCCTGTGAGCGCGCTCCTCCAGCGCGGCACCCGCCCGGCGGCGGCACCTCCGGCCCCCGCCGGCAGCGGCCGACGCGCCCCCAAAGGCGGCACCGGCCGCCGCAAGCGCGAGAACCTCGCCGCCTACGGCTTCCTCGCCCCCTGGTTCGTGGGCCTGGCCCTCATCACCGCCGGCCCCCTGCTGGCCTCGCTCTACTTCTCCTTCACCGACTACAACCTCATCGGCGACTACGAGTTCGTGGGCTGGGCCAACTACGAGCGGATGCTCGAGGACGCCCGCCTGCACAGCGCCCTGCGGGTCACCTTCGTCTACGTGTTCGTGTCGGTGCCCCTGCAGCTCGCCCTCGCCCTCGCCCTGGCGATGGTCCTGGACCGCGGCGTACGCGGCCTGGCCCTGTACCGGTCGGTGTACTACCTGCCCTCCCTGCTGGGCGGCAGCGTCGCCGTCGCCATCCTGTGGCGCCAGGTGTTCGGAGCCGAGGGCCTGGTCAACCAGGTACTGGCGTTCTTCGGCATCCAGGGCGAGGGCTGGGTCTCCCACCCCGACCACGCCCTGAGCACCCTCATCGTGCTGAACGTGTGGACGTTCGGCGCACCCATGGTCATCTTCCTGGCCGGGCTGCGCCAGATCCCCGCCATGTACTACGAGGCCGCCGCGGTGGACGGGGCCGGCAGACTGCACCGCTTCTGGCACATCACGGTCCCCATGCTCACCCCCATCATCTTCTTCAACCTGGTGCTGCAGATCATCAACGCCTTCCAGACCTTCACCCAGGCGTTCATCGTCAGCGGCGGCACCGGCGGCCCCTCCGACTCCACCCTCTTCTACACGCTCTACCTCTACCAACGGGGGTTCGGCGCGTTCGACATGGGCTACGCCTCGGCGATGGCCTGGCTCCTGCTGATGATCATCGGGGGATTCACCGCGGTGAACTTCCTCGCCTCCAAGTTCTGGGTCTTCTATGGCGACTGACACACGGCTCCCCGCCCGCCCCCGCGGCACCCGCGACCGCAACGACCGCATCCGGCGCCTGCTCACCCACATCGGCCTGATCGGCTTCGGCCTGATCATGCTCTACCCGCTGCTGTGGATGCTGTCGAGCTCCTTCAAACCCACCGCCGAGATCTTCCGGGAACCGGGCCTGATCCCCTGGAACTTCACCCCGGAGAACTACAGCGAGGGCTGGAACGCCCTGCAGTACCCCTTCCACCACTACCTGCTGAACTCAGCGATCGTGGTGGGCGGCTCCATCGTCGGCAACCTCATCGGCTGCTCCATGGCCGCCTACGCCTTCGCCCGCCTGGAGTTCCGCGGCAAGCGGCTCTTCTTCGCGATCATGCTGGCCACGATCATGCTGCCGATCCACGTCGTGATCGTCCCCCAGTACATCCTGTTCGCGGAACTGGACTGGATCAACACCTTCTACCCCGTCATCGTCCCCAAGCTGCTGGCCACCGACGGATTCTTCATCTTCCTCATGGTCCAGTTCATCCGCGGCCTGCCCCGCGACCTGGACGAGGCCGCCCGCATCGACGGCTGCGGACACGTGCGCATCTTCCTGCGCATCATCCTGCCCCTGTCGATGCCCGCCCTGGCCACCACCGCCATCTTCACCTTCATCTGGACCTGGAACGACTTCTTCAGCCAGCTGATCTTCCTCACCCGGCCCGACATGTACACGGTCCCGGTGGCGCTGCGCACCTTCGTCGACTCCAGCTCCCAGACCTCCTGGGGTCCCCTGTTCGCCATGTCCGTGGTGGCCCTGGGACCCGTGTTCGGATTCTTCCTCGCCGGCCAGCGCTACCTCGTCAAGGGCATCGCGACCACCGGCATCAAGTAGATATCGAGAGGACCCACCCCCTATGTCCCCCGTGAACAAGCGCCGCGCCCGCCGGCCACTGGCCCTGGCCGCCACCATGACAGCACTGGCCCTGGCCGCCACCGCCTGCGGAGGCGGCGGCTCCGAATCCGAGGACGGCGTCGTCGAACTGCGCTACTCCTGGTGGGGCGCCGACGACCGCCACTCCACCCTCCAGCAGGTCATCGACATCTTCGAGGCCCAGAACCCCGACATCCGGATCGTCGCGGACTACACCGACTGGGGCTCCTACTGGGACAAGCTCGCCACCGCCACCGCCGCCAACGACGCCCCCGACATCATGATGCAGGAGGAGCGCTACCTGCGCGAATACGGCGACCGCGGCGCCCTGGCCGACCTGTCGCAGATGGAGGGCCTGGACCTGTCCAAGATCGACCCGCTGGTCGCCGAGAGCGGCGACCTGGACGGCGCCACCTACGGCATCGCCAGCGGCGTCAACGCCTACACCATCCTGGCCGACCCCGAGGCGTTCGAGGCCGCCGGCGTGGAGATGCCCGACGACACCTCCTGGACCTGGGAGGACTACATCGAACTGTCCGCCGAGATCACCGAGGCCTCCGGCGGCGACATCGTCGGCACCCAGAGCATGGGCTACAACGAGCAGGGCTTCCAGATCTTCGCCCGCCAGCGCGGCGAACGCCTCTACAACGAGGACGGCACCCTGGGCTTCTCCGAGCAGACCCTCGTCGAATGGTTCGAGCTCAACCAGGAACTCCTGGAGACCGGCGGCCAGCCCGAGGCGGCCCAGAGCGTGGAGATCGAGGCCGGCGGCCCCGACCAGTCCGTGCTCTCCACCGGCACCGGCGCCATGGCCCACTTCTGGACCAACCAGCTGGGCGGCATCACCGAGTCCTCCGGCAACGAGATCGAACTCCTGCGCTACCCCGGCGAGTCCACCGGCGAGCGCACCGGCATGTTCTTCAAGCCCGCCATGTTCTACTCCATCTCCGCCGGCTCCGAGCACCCCGAGGAGGCCGCCCGCTTCGTCGACTTCATGCTCAACAGCACCGACGCCGCCGAACTGATCCTGGCCGACCTGGGCCTGCCCGCCAACGTCGACGTCCGCGGCAGCATCCTCAGCTCCCTGCCCCCCGCCGACGAACGCAGCGCCGTGTTCATGTCCGAGATCGAGGACGGCATCGTCGACGGCAACCCGCCGCCGCCCATCGGCGCCGGCCAGGTCGTGGAGATCACCAAGCGCGTCACCGACTCCCTCGCCTTCGGCGAACTCACCCCCGAGGAGGCCGCCCAGCAGTGGATCTCCGAGGTGGAGGCCGCCATCGGCGCCCAGTGACCCCCTGACCCCCCACCGCGGGGCCGCACCCCGGGCCGGGTGCGGCCCCGCCGCCGTACCCGCCCCGGCCCCTCACGCCCCCAGATAACGCAGCACCGCCCGCACCCGGCGGCTGTGCCCCGTCCCGTGGTCCAGGTCCAACTTGTCGAAGATCGCGTTGACGTGCTTTTCCACCGCACTCAACGACACGTGCAACCGCTCCGCGATCGCCGGATTGTTCCACCCCTGCGCCATCTGCTCCAGCACATCGCGCTCACGCGGCGTCAACCGGGCCAGCGGATCGGGCCGCGCGTGCGCCAACAGCCGCCGCACCACCTCCGGGTCGAACGCCGCCCCGCCCGCCGCCACCCGCTCCAGCGCCGCCAGGAACTCCCCCACATCCGCCACCCGGTCCTTGAGCAGATACCCCACCCCGCCTGGCGACCCCGTCAACAGCTCGGTCGCATAACGCCGCTCCACGTACTGCGACAGCACCAGCACCGCCACACCCGGATGCCCCGCACGGATCTCCAGCGCCGCCCGCAACCCCTCATCGGTGTGCGTGGGCGGCATCCGCACATCCACCACCGCCGCATCCGGCGCGTGCCGCACCACCTCGGCCACCAGCGCCCCGGCATCCCCGACCGCCGCCACCACCTCGTGCCCCTCCTCCTCCAAAAGGCGCACCAGACCCTCCCGCAACAGGACCGAGTCATCGGCGATCACCAGACGCATGAACCCTCCACCCTCCTCGAAACGCCCCTCACCCCGGCAGCACCGCGCACACCGTCGTCGGCCCGCCCACCGGACTGTCCACCGACAGTGTGCCGTCCAAAGCAGCCACCCGCCGCGCCAGCCCCGTCAACCCGCCCCCCGCCGGATCCGCCCCGCCCCGGCCGTCGTCCCACACCCGCAGCTCCCAACCACCGCCCCCACCCGTCAGATGCACCGCCACCTGACCGGCCCCCGCGTGCTTGACCGCGTTCGTGATGGCCTCCCGCGCCACGAAGTACAACGCCGTCGCCGGCACCCCCACCGGCACCGGATCGGCCGCCACCCGCACCGCCACCGGCAGCGGACACCGGTCGGCCACCTCCGTCAACGCCGCCTCCAACCCCAACGTGTCCAACGCGTTGGGGTACACCCGCCAGGCCACGTCCCGCAACTCCTCCAACAGCACCAGCGCCTCGGCGTGGGCGTCGCGCACCAGCCCCGCCGCCCGCTCCGCGTCCCCACCGCGCCGCGCCCGCCCCAACAGCATCGACAACGCCACCACCCGCTGCTGCACCCCGTCGTGCAGGTCCCGCTCGATACGGCGCCGCTCCTCGTCCACCGCCCGCACCACCTCCGACCGCGTACGGGTCAGCTCATCGATGCGCCGCACCATCAGATCCCGGGTACTGGGCCCCACCAGGCGCCGCGCCAACAGCGCCTCCACCGCACCCACCGCCTCGGTGCCCGCCCACAAGAGCCCGGCGGTGCCCAGGCCGAAGATCGCCCCCAACGACAACGAGGACACGTGCATCCGCACCCCCGTCATCCGGATGTCCACCGCGGAGGCGCCCCCGGTCAACGCGTCCCACACCAGACCGACCCCGAACAGCACCGCCAACCCGCCCAGCACGAACAGCAGCAGCGACGCCACCAACGCCACCGGCAACCGCGCCAACAGGTACAGCACCCGCGCACGCACCCCCGGATCGGGGTGCACCACCCGCCCGTACCAGCGCCCCAACCGCCCCAGGTCCCACTCGGCGACCCGCACCGCCCACCCCGCCACCGCGGGCCGCAACGGCGGCCACAGCGCCGCCGGCGCCGCCACCACCCACAGCACCGTCACGGCCGCCGTCACCTGCCCCGCCCACGCCCCCGCCAGGGACCGGGCGAACCGCCCCGCCACCGCCGCGACCGGCTCCCACCAACGACCCGCCACCGCGGCCCTACCCCCGCTCACCTCAGGCGTCGCGGCGGGCGAGCACCACCGCACCCGCCGCCAGCGCCACCGCCGACCAGCACAGGAGTACCACGCCCGCCGCGAACGGTCCGATCCCCACCGGCCCCAACGCCAGATCGGTGTCCATGAACCCCGCACCGGCCACGAACAGCGTCCGCTCGCCCAGCACCACCGACAGCTCGCCGCCCATCATCAACAGCATCACCGGCAACCCCACGATCAGCAGGAACAGCGTGGTCAGCGCCCCGGCCACCGACCGCAGCGCCGCACCCGCCCCCAGCGCCGTCACCGCGACCAGCGCCAGGTACACACCCTGGCGCAGCACGGACACGACCGCCTCGCCCGCCTCCAGCGTCCCGTACCCCGCCAGGTAGGGGTGGGACATCACCGCGAACGACAGCACCGTCCCGACCGCCGCGGCCACCACACCCAACACGAACACGAACCCCGCCGCCACGACGGCCTTGGCCGCCAGCAGCCGCCACCGCACCGGCACCGCCTGCAACGACGCGTGCAACGACCGGGAGGAGTACTCGGTGGTGATGACCGGCAGCACCAGGCCGACCACCACGAACTGCACCACCCACAAAGTGGCGTAGGCCGCCATCTCCGGGGCGGGCACCTCCGCCACCGGCACCGACCCGTTCTGGGCGTTGGACACGGTGGAGACCGCCACCGACGGCGCCACCGCGCACATCAGCACCAGCGCCACCGCGGCGCCCCACCAGGTGGTGCGCACCGACCGCAACCGCACCCACTCCGCGGACACCGCCGCACCCAGGTCCGACAGGGCACGGCGCGCACCGGCCGGCCTTTCCACAACGGCGACCGGCATCATCGCTCTCCCCCGTTCCGGGCGGTGTACTGCACCGCGTTCTCGGTCAACTCCCGGTAGGCCTGCTCCAGCGAGGCGTCGCGGGTGCGCAGCTCGTGCACCACCACCCCGGTCCGGTGGGCCAGCTCCCCCACCCGTTCCATCCCCAGGCCGGTGACCACCAGTTCGGTGGGGCCGGGCCGCTCCACCGTGGCCCCCTCGGCCGCCAGCGCGGCCACGAGGTCCTCGGGGTGGGGGCTGCGCACCACCACCGCCGTCCACGCGCTGTGCGCCAGCACCTCGGCCAGCGGCGCGTCGGTGATCAGCCGGCCCCGCCCGATCACCACCAGGTGGTCGGCGGTCAGCTGCATCTCGCTCATCAGGTGGCTGGAGACGAACACGGTGCGCCCCTGCCCGGCCAGCTCCCGCATCAGCTCGCGGATCCACCGCACCCCGTCGGGGTCCAGCCCGTTCACGGGCTCGTCGAACAACAGCACCCCCGGATCCCCCAACAAAGCCGCGGCGATCCCCAACCGCTGGCTCATCCCCAGCGAGAACGTCCCCGCCCGCCGCCGGGCCGCACCCTCCAGCCCCACCCGCTCCAGCACCTCGTCCACCCGCCGGTCGGGGATGCGGTGGGTGCGCGCCAGCGCCAACAGGTGGGCGCGGCCGCTGCGCCCCGGGTGCACGGCACGGGCGTCCAGCACCGCACCCACATGGTGCAGCGGCCTATCCAGCTCCCGGTAGGGGCGCCCGCCCACCAGCGCCCGCCCCGACGTGGGGTGGTCCAGCCCCAGCACCATGCGCATCGTGGTGCTCTTGCCCGCACCGTTGGGCCCCAGGAACCCGGTGACCCGCCCCGGGCGCACCTGAAGGTCCAACGAGTCCACCGCCAACACGTCGCCGTAGCGCTTGGTCAATCCCCGCAGGGTGATCATCGGCTCTCCCGTCCTCGCTTCCCGACGGTGCCCATGCTGGCCGCCGCGCCCCGGCCCCGGCCATGGTGCCGCCCGCCGAAGAGGGGTGCGGTTTACCGCAGGACACCCCGCCGCGGCCTCTGGTACGGTCACACCATGCAGCGCGCCCACAGCACGACGACGCCGGAGATGCCACCGGCGCGCTGACTCTTGCACTCAACGAAGCCCCGGGGCGCACCTCCCCGGGGCTTCGCGCATCCGGTGGTCCGCCCCCGCACCCTCGGGAGGAACCCGTGACCACCACCGACCACCGCCGCCTGGGCCGCGACCTGGACCTGTTCGACACCGACCCCCTCATCGGCGCCGGACTGCCGTTCTGGCTCCCCGACGGCGCCACCGTCCGCCACACCCTGGAGGAGTACGTGCGCGGCCTGGAACGCGAGGCCGGGTACGTGCACGTGTACTCCCCCGCCCTGGGCAAACGCGCCCTGTACGAGAAGTCCGGCCACTGGGCCCACTACCGCGACGGCATGTTCCCGCCCCTGGACGACGGCGGCGACCAACTGGTGCTGCGCCCCAGCCTGTGCCCCCACCACGCCCTGCTGTACCGCTCCCGCGGCCGCAGCCACCGCGAACTGCCCCTGCGCGTCGCCGAACTCGGCGACATGTACCGCCAGGAGCCCTCCGGGTCCCTGGGCGGCCTCACCCGCGTACGCGCCATCCGCCTCAACGACGCCCACATCTTCTGCACCCCCGACCAGGTCGTCGACGAGACCGCCAACGCCCTGGACCTCATCGGCCGCGCCCACCGCGCCCTGGGCATCACCCCCCTGCGCCACCGGCTGTCCCTGCCCGGCCCCGGCGGCAAGTACGCGGGCGAGGCGGCCACCTGGCAGCGCGCCACCGGACTGCTGGTGGCCGCCCTGGAGCAGGCCGGCCTGGACTGGGAGGAGGGCCCCGGCGAGGCCGCGTTCTACGGACCCAAGATCGACGTGCAGATCGCCGACCCCGCCGGACGCGAGTCCACCCTGTCCACCGTCCAGGTCGACCTGCACCAGCCCGAACGCTTCGACCTGCACTACACCGGCCCCGACGGCGCCCGCCACCGGCCCGTCATGGTCCACCGCAGCGTCATCGGCAGCATCGAACGGGTGGTCGCCCACCTCACCGAGGTCCACCAGGGCGCCTTCCCCGCCTGGCTGGCACCCCTCCAAGCGGTGGCCCTGCCCGTGACCCCCGACCAGGAGGCGGCCGCCGCCCACCTGGCCGACCGGGCCCGGCGGCGCGGACTGCGCGCCGACACCGCCCCCGCCGACACCGGCGCCCTGGGCGCCCGCATCCGCACCCACCGCCTGGTGCCCTACCAGGCCGTCATCGGCGCCCGCGAGGCCGCCCAGGACACCGTCGCGGTACGCCTGCGCGACGGCCGCCGCCTCCCCGCCCTGCCGGCCGAGGAGTTCCTGGACCGGGCCGCCGCCCTGGCCGCCGCCCACACCACCGACCTGTGGGACGAATAAAACCCCCGGTACCGGGGGCCGGCCGACCCGACCGCGCCCCCGGCACCGGAATACGACGGTAGCCTCAACGCGTCAACACAGTGCGGGGAGGAGAACAGGGTGTCGGACAGCTGGACCGCGATCGACTTCGAGACCGCCAACCAGGACCGGGGCAGCGCCTGCGCCGTCGGCCTGGTCAAGGTGCGCGACGGAATCATCGCCGACCGCCACACCACCCTGATCCGCCCGCCCGCCGGCATCGACTTCTTCTCCCGCCACAACATCGCCGTCCACGGCATCACCCCCGACGACGTCGCCGACGCCCCCACCTGGCAGAGTGTCCACGCCCGCATCGTGGAGTTCGCCGACGGCGACCCCCTGGTCGCCCACAACGCCCCCTTCGACATGGGCGTCATCGCCCAGGCCTGCGCCCGCACCGGCCTGGCCACCCCCGCCTGGGACTACGCCTGCACCCTGGCCCTGTCCCGCCGCACCTGGGCCGAACTGCCCGACCACCGGCTGCCCACCGTCAGCGCCCACATCGGCCACCGCGTCACCCACCACCACCGGGCCGACGCCGACGCCGAGGCCGCCGCCCGCATCGCCATCGCCGCCATGGAACGCCACGGCACCACCTCCCTGGCCGACCTGGCCCGCGCCGCCGGCAGCGCCCTGCGCCGCCTGACCCCCGCGGCCCCCCTACCAGCCCCGGCGCCCCAGGCCTCCGGCGAGGACCGGTTCGCCCGCTGGCAGCGCGCCGCCCGCACCGACCTGCCCGCACCCTCCCCCGACGCCGACCCCTCCGGCCCCCTGTACGGCAAGGTCGTGTGCGTCTCCGGCGACCTGGAGTCCATGGACAAGCCCGAGGTGTGGCGGCGCATCGCCGAGGCCGGCGGCACCCCCGCCAAGAACGTCACCAAGAAGACCGACATCCTGGTCATCGGAGGCCACGACGGCCCCGGCAAGACCTCCAAGCACCGCCAGGCCGAGACCTACGCCGAACGCGGCCAGGCCATCGCCTTCCTCACCGAGGCCGACCTGCTCCTCCACCTGGGCATGACCACCGGCGCCTGACCACAGGACACGAAAAAAAGGGGGGCCGCCCGCACCGCGGACGGCCCCCCTCGACCCCGACCCGTCACCGCTCCGCGCGCTGGCGCGGGAACCGCAGGATCGCACCGCTGCCCGCGGCGGGCTCACCGTCGTCCAGCACCTCGCTGAACCCCGCATCCGCCATCACCGCCGACCGCAGCATCAGCGCACTGGCCGGGGCCCGGAACGCCGTATCCGGATCGTCCAACCCCTCGGGCTTGGCCGCCACCAGGATCGGCGCGCTGGACGACCCCCACAGCTCCGGCTCACCGTCGCGCTCGGCACCCAGCAGCAGCGTGCGCACCCGCGCCTCCGACAGCATCGGCAGCGTCGACTCGGTACCCCGCACCGCCTGGTCCTGGGCGAGCTTTTGCTCGAACTCCTCCAACGCCCCCTTCTGGGAGTCGGCCACGAACGCGCGCAACGCCTGCGCCGCGGCCTGGTGCAGGCGCTGCTCCGCATCGGGCCCGCCGCGACCGCCCGGCACCACCTCGATCGGGATGGAGAGCCTGCGCTCATGGATGTTGTCGCGCAGATACGAGATCGCCTCGTCGTCCCCGCCCACGATGATGATCCGGGCATCGACCTCCGCCACCGCCTCACGCACCAGCTCGGCCAGCCTCGCGGTGTTCTCCCGCCAGGTCTCCAAGTGGTACTGCTTGCGGACGTAGTCGCCGTTGTACCCGCCCAGGCTCCCCGGCCCCCCGCGCCCCATCGTGTCGATGTTGTGCAGGTCCGCACCGGTGAAGTCCCTCTCCGACACCGGCCTGGGATCGGGATCGCCCGCGTAGGCGAACACCTTCGCCTTGACCCGGTCCAGGGCCACCAGCGCGTACGGCAGGTGCCGGCCCCGGTCCACCACCACCGGCAGCGCGTCGGGGACCGGCGCCCACAGCGCCCGGTCCCGCGCCGGCGGCTCACCCAGCGTGTACTCGCCCAGCAGCCGCCCGCCCGACGCGAACAACGCCTGGCCGTGGTCGCCGTAGGCCCGGGAGGAACCCTCCCCGACCGCCTCCTCCAGCACGTCCAAGGTCGCCTCATCGGCCCCCTGGGCGCTCAACCGCTCGCGCAGGTGCCGCCAGCGCAGCTCGATCTTCTTGTCCGCGTCGGTGGTGTCACGGCTGGTGTCCAGATGCACCGAGGCCACCGGGGCGTCGTTGTCGTACAGCGGTCGCAGAAAACCAAGGTCCATGTATCCGCGGGGCGCGATCCGGGCCTCGCCCCGCCCACCTCCTTCTCGGGGTCGGCCTGTCGGGCCATCCTCAGCTGAGGGTGCTGCCACCGTAACCGCCCACGTCGGGGGCGACGCAAGTCCTTGCCCAACGATTCCCCGACCTTGCCCGAAGCCGGGAGCGTACGACCCGACACAACACGCACACCCACGGTCGGGTACGCACACCCCCGCACCCCCTAGCGTCGAAGACCGAAGAAAGGAGCACGACCGTGCTGGAGGCACTGAACCGGGCACTGGACCTGGTGGAGGAGGACACCTCCCGGCCGGTGGACGTGGCACGGATGGCGCGCGCGGCGCTCACCTCCGAACACCACCTGCGCCGCATGTTCACCTCCCTGGCCGGGATGCCCCTGTCGGAGTACGTGCGCCGCCGCCGGCTGACCCTGGCCGCGGTGGAGGTCGCCCAGGGCGACGCCACCCTGCTGGACATCGCCGTCCGCTACGGCTACGGGTCCGCCGAGGCGTTCGCCCGCGCCTTCCGCGCCCTGCACGGGGTCGGCCCCGGCCAGGCCCGGCGCACCGGCGCGGTCCTGACCTCCCAACCGCGCATGACATTCCGACTGACCGTGGAAGGAGGTACCGCCGTGCGGTACCGGATCGTGGAAAAAGAGGCGTTCCGCCTCGTGGGGTACCGGGCACGCGTGCCCCTGGTGCACGAAGGCGTCAACCCGGACATGGACGCGTTCGTCCGCGGCCTGGGCGAGGCCGCCTGGGAGCGCCTGGCCGCCCTGTCCGACGGCGAACCCGGCGGAGTCGTCTCGGCCGTGGACGACATCGAACCCGAACGGGCCGAGGGCAGCCTGCTGGACTACTACCAGGCGGCGGTGAGCACCGCCCCCGCCCCCGAGGGGATGGACGTCCTGGAGGTCGCGGCGGGCACCTGGGTGGTGTTCCCCTTCGAGGACGTGCCCTTCCCCGAGGGCATCCAACGGGTGTGGGTCGACGCCTACGGCCAGTGGTTCCCCTCCCACCCCACCCACCGCACCGCCCCGGGCCCCGAACTCGTCACCGCCGACTACGGCGAGGACGGGTCCACCGCCTCCGGAGAGGTCTGGGTGCCCGTCGAACGCGTGTGAGACCCGGCCCCCGCCTCGGCCGCGCGCACCGCCCGCGTGGTCAGGCGGGCCGCCGACACCGCCACCAGGGCCGCACTGAGCACCCCCGCCACCAGGAACGGGGCCGACAGCGCCCACACCCGCCCCACCACCGGCTCCAAGGCGGCGGCCAGACCCCCCGCGGCCAGCGCCCCCACCGGCGCGGTCCCCCACCCCACCGTGCGGTAGGCCGCCAGCACCCGCGACAGCAGGTGCCCGGGAACGATGCGCTGGCGCAGCGACACCGTCACCGCGTTCCACCACATGGTGAAGAACCCCACCGCCACGAAGCACACCGCGAACACCCACACACGGTGCACCGACCCCACCAGGAGGTAGCCGACCGCCTGCACCGCCAGGGCGGCGGCCAGCGCCACCCCCGGCGCCACGAGCGGCACCAGCCGGTGCACCACCTGCGCCCCCAGCACCATCCCCGCCGACACCGCCGTCAACAGCAGCCCGAACCCGGCCGCCCCCACCCCCAGCACGTCCCGGGCGAACAGCACCAGGACCGCGGCGTTCATCGACGCCGCCAGATTGGACAGACCCAGCACCACCGCCAGGGTGCGCAGCAGCCGGTGCCCCCACAGCCACCGCACCCCCTCGCCCACCAGGACCCGCAACGGCACCGCCGCCCCCGCCCCGGCCGCCGGCGTGAAATCCCCGCGCAGGGCCAGCAGCGCCCCCACCGCCCCCGCCGCCAACAGGGCCTGCGCCCCGAACGCCGCCGCCGCGGACACCGCCACCAGCACCCCCGCCAGCGGGGCGCCCGCGAACCGGCCCGCGACCTCCTCCACACTCCACAGCATCCCGTTGGCGCGCTCCAGGCGCTCGCGCGGCACCACCATCGGCATCAGGGACTGGGCGGTGTTGTCGAAGAACACCTCGCACACCCCCACCAGCAGCGCCGCGGCGACCACCACCGGCACCGGCGCCGCCCCCACCGCCGCCAAAGCGGCCAGCACCACCAGGACCAGCGCCTTGCCCGCCCCCGCCCGCACCATCAGGCGGCGCCGGTCCATCCGGTCGCCCACCGCCCCGGCCACCAGCGCCCCCAGCCAGGGCAGCCGCCCCGCGGCCGCCACCGCCGCCACCGCGACCGGGTCACCGGTCAACGTGGCGGTGTACCAGGGCAGCGCCACCAGGGCGATGCCGTCCCCCAGGTTGCCCAGCGCCCCGGCGGCCAGCAGCCGCCGATAGCCCGGGCCCAGCGGCGGGAGCGTACTGCCAGGGGCCGCCATGGGGCCTCGCCTCCTCGGTCCGGGAACGGTGCGCGCCATCCTGGCACACCCCGCCGCCCCGCAGGGGCCGCTCTGCGCACCGCAGAACCCGAACCCCCACATGTACACTTGTACATGTACGTTTGTTCCAGAAACCGTGGAGCGCCCCCGTGACCGACACCGACCGCGGCTCACCCCGCCCCCGCGACCCCCGACGCCGCCGCCGCGCCATCATCGAGGCCGCCGCCGACCTCATCGTCGGCGAAGGCGCCGCCCACCTCACCCACCGCCGCGTCGCCGCCCGCGCCCAGGTCCCCCTCGGCTCCACCACCTACTACTTCTCCTCCCTCACCGAACTCAAGACCGCCGCCCTGGAACACCTCACCCGCGAAAGCGACACCTGGCTGGAACAGGTACGCACCACCCTGGCCGACCACCACGGCGACCCCCGCGGCCTATGCGACCTCATCGCCCACTACCTCGCCGACCGCGACCAGGTCGCCACCGACTTCGCCCTCGCCGCCGCAGCAGCCGACGACCCCGCCCTCCGCCCCCTGGCCCTGACCTGGTTCAACGGCCTCGTCGACGCCCTGACCGCCTACACCGACCCCCACACCGCCCACGCCGTCGCCGTCTTCACCGACGGCGCCCTCATCCACGCCCTCCTGCACGACACCCCCCTGGACACCGACACCCTCTACCGCTCCATCACCGCCCTCCTGCACACCGCCCACCCGAGGACCCCATGACCGCCCACCCCCCGCCCACCACCACCCCGACCCGGCGCCGCCGCTGGGCCGGCCTGGCCGTCCTGTCCGCCGGCCTCCTCGTGGTCGCCATGGACATGACCGTCCTCAACGTCGCCCTCCCCGACCTGGCCGCCCACCTGCGCCCCACCGCCGCCCAACAGCTGTGGATCATCGACATCTACTCCCTGGTCCTGGCCGGCCTGCTCGTCCCCATGAGCGCCCTGGCCGACCGGTGGGGCCGCCGCCTCCTCCTGCTCACCGGATTCACCGTGTTCGGCGGCGCCTCCCTCCTGGTCCTGCTCGCCGACACCCCCGCCGCCGTCATCGCCGTACGCTCCCTCCTGGGCGCCGGCGGCGCCATGATCATGCCCACCACCCTGTCCATGATCCGCAGCCTCTTCCCCGACCCGCGCGAACGCGCCACCGCCCTGGGCGTCTGGGCCGCCACCTCCTCCCTGGGCATGGCCGTGGGCCCCATCCTGGGCGGACTGCTCCTGGAACACTTCACCTGGCACGCCGCGTTCCTGGTCAACGTGCCCGTCATGGCCGCCGCCCTGGCCGCCGGCCTGCTCCTGCTCCCCGAGGCCCGCGACCCCGCCCCCGGCACCTGGGACGCCACCGCCACCGTGCAGGCCATCGTCGGCATGGTCGCCCTGGTCTGGGCCATCAAACACTTCGCCAAGGCCGGCCCCGGCGACCCCGCCGCCTGGGCCGCCCTCGCCGCCGCCCTGGCCGTGCTCACCTGGTTCGTCCTGCGCTGCCTGCGCCGCCCCGACCCCCTGCTGGACGTGCGCCTGTTCGCCCGCCCCCAGTTCACCGCCGGGGTCCTGGCCGCACTCACCTCCATGCTGGCCATGGCGGCCCTGCTGCTCCTGGTCGCCCAATGGCTCCAACTGGTCCTGATGCTGTCGCCGTTCATGGCCGGGATCCACCTCACCCCCATGGCCGCGGGCGCCGTGATCGCCTCACCCCTGGCACCCCGGGTGGCCGACCTCATCGGGGCGCGCGCCGCCCTGTCCGGCGGACTGGCCGTGGCCGGAGCGGGCCTGGCCCTGCTCCACCTGGCCCCGCCCCTGGTCCCCGTCGTCCTGACCGCACTGCTGCTCATCGGCTGCGGCGCCGGCGCCCTCACCATCGCCTCGGCCATCATCATGTCCGGCACCCCCGCCGCCAAGGCCGGCAACGCCGCAGCCATCGAAGAGACCGCCTACGACCTGGGCAACGTCCTGGGAGTGGCCGTCCTGGGCTCCATCGCCGCCGCCCTCTACCGCGCCCGCCTGGACACCGCCGGCATCACCGGCCCCACCACCACCGAACTGGCCCACGCCCGCGAATCCCTGGGCGCCGCCCTGGAGATCGCCGAACACACCGGCACCGCCGAACTGGCCGCCCGCGCCGGCACCGCGTTCACCGACTCCCTGTCCCTGACCGGCCTCATCGGCGCACTCGTGATGCTCACCGCCGCCGCCGCGGTCTTCGCCCTGGTCCCCCGCCGACTGGACCTGCACACCCAGCACCACTGACGCGCACCGCCCCCGCCCCCCGAAAAACGGGGACGGGGGCGGGGGCGGCGGGTCAGATACCGGTCCGGCTCAACCGCGTACGCGAACGCTCCAGGAACCGGCGCAGCACCTCGTTGAACCGCTCGGGCCGCTCCAGATTGGGCAGGTGCCCCGCCCCCTCGATGATCTCCACCACCGAATCGGGGATGCGCACATGCATCGCCTCGGTGAACTCCGGCGGCGTGAACCCGTCCTCCTGCCCCGCCACCAACAGCGTCGGCGCCGAGATACGCCGCAGCAACGGCAGGTGGTCGGTCCGCTCGGCCCGGCCCAGCAGCGCCGCAGCCGCACCCTCCGGCGGCGCCGCGTACATCATCGCGCGCACATGGTCGGCCACCGCGGGCAGCGCCCGCACATTGGCCTCGGTCATCATGCCCACCAGCATCTCGTCGGTGTAGCCCACCATCCCCTCGGCCCGCAGCCGCGCCGCCACCGCCCGCCGCGACGCCCGCCCCTGCTCGGTCTCGGCATAGGGGTTGGTGGCCGCCAGCGTCAGGGAGTCCACCCGGTCCGGGAAGAGCCGGCACAGCTCCAGGGCGATCTGGCCGCCCATCGACAACCCCACCACCCCCACCGAGTCCAACCCCACATGCTCCAGCAGGGCCGCCAGGTCACGGGCGAAAACATCCATGGTGGTGACCCCCGGGACGACCGTCGTACGGCCGTACCCGCGCAGATCCGGCACGACCACCCGGAAACCGCGCCCGGCCAGCGCCCGGACCTGCGGCTCCCACAAGGTGTGGTCGAAGGGGTGCCCGTGCACGAACAGCAGCGGATAGCCCACGCCGCGGTCCACATAGTGGACGTCGATACCGCGCACGCGGGCTGTACCCGTTCCGTCACCGTTCACCGGGTTCGTCTGATGTGCCACAAGAAACGATGCTATTCACGCGCGCAAGAGCATCGATCCGTGGGGTACCGCACACCAACGGGAAAGGGCCGTAGGCGGTCCCTCGACACCTACGGCCCCCGCGCACCGCGACCTCCGTCCTCGGCCACGGCGCCCGCGTGGCGAACACCACGCCCCCTCGGGGTCCAGGACACCCGATCACAGGAGGAGACGCCCCGGGCACCGGTCGGGTTCGGCCCCCGCGGCGACTTCATCGCAGGAATCATCCCCCCGCGACCCGACCGGCGAAACTTTCCTACCCGCCCGAACGCCCCCTGCGCCCCAGCACCCACGCCGCCACCAGATAGGGCGCCGCGAACACCGCGAACGCCCACCCGTGACCGGTCAGCGCGAACACCACCGCGTACAACGGATACGCCGCCGTCGTCACCAGATCCGTGCCCAGCCCCGCCACCGACGTCACCGTGGCCCGGCTCGACCCCGTGATCCGCTCCTGCAACCGGGCATCGGCCACCACACAGGCCGCCTGGCACACACCGAACCCCGCACCCAGCAGCACCCACCCCACGGCACCGCCCACCAGGGCCCCCGACGCCACGGCCACCGCCGCCGCACCCAGCAGCACCGCGAACACACCGGCCGGCAGACGCGAGACCGGGCCGGCCAGCAGACCGCCCACCGTCACCCCCGCCCACACCACCGCCAGCACCGCGGGCACCCCCGCGGCCGCCACCCCGTGACCCGACACCAGCAACGGCACGTACTCGTCCAGCATCCCCCAGAAGGAGGTCACCACCACCAGCAGCACGACAGCGCCCCGCACCCGCCGGTCCCGGCGCACCTGCACCAGCCCGGCGCGCAGGACCGCACCGTACTCCCGCAACGTGGCGGGCTCGGGGTCCTCATCCCCGTCCCCACCGGCCTCCGCGGCGGCCGGGACGGCCGGGGCGGAGGGGTGGTGGGGCCGGTGCGGACCCGCCCCCACCACACCCGGCGCCCCCAAGGCGCCCCCCGGGCCCGGACGGTACTCGGGCAGCACCAGACCGGCCAGCGCGCACACCCCGCACACCGCCACACTGGCCGCACCCACCGCCGCGTACCCGCCCCAGGCCATCACCGGCACCGCGACCAGGGTGGCCGCACCCACCGCCGCCACCCCCAGCGCCCGGGCCACACCCATCACCCGCGCGTAACGGCCCACCGCACCACGGCGGGCCAGCTCGTCGTGGACCAACGCCTCAAGGCAGCCCGAGGACAGGGAACCCCCCACCCCCCACAGCACGAACCCCGCAGCGAACGCACCATAGCCCGGCGCCAGCAGCCACAGGGCGAAACCGGCGGCCGTGAACACCGGGGCCGCCGCCAACAGGTACCGGCGCGGGACGACGTCGGCCAGAGCCCCGGCCGGCACCGAGAACACCAGCCCCACCCCGGACCAGAGCATGAAAAGGGAACCGATCTGCGCCACCGACAGGCCGTGGTCGGCGAACAGCAGGGCGTACACCGGATACAGGAGGACGAACTCCTCCGCCGCCGCGTACACGTACAGCGGCCCGGTCAGCCGGAACACGCGCGCGCCCGGGGCGCGCACGGACTTGACAATCATGGATGAGGTCTTTCGGTCGAACGTGCAGGGACACCAAAGAGCGGTGCCCCCGGGCGGGGCCCGGGCACGGACCGAAGACCGTCGTAGGACTTAATGTCGCTTGCGCATGCCGCCAGCATACGCCGCCCCCGCCCCCAGCGCAGGGGCAGGGGCGGCGCACACCCGAAGGGACCGGAACCGGGACCGGGACCAGGGGATGGTGCGCCCTCGCATCACGACCGGTGAACACACCGATCATGCACACCCCGCCCCCGCGACGGCAAAAGGTTCCCCCGAACCGTCGCGCACCGCCACCGATTCGTCACCCCATGTCAGAAGATGTTCACTCCGGCAAGACCGGAGAGTTCGCCCCCCTGTGACCGGATGGAACACGGCCCCGCCACCCCCGGCGGGCACCGACCCGCACCGAGGAGAACCCATGCCGGACACCCCCATCACCCGCCGCCGCGTCCTGGCCGGCGGCGCGGCCCTGGGCGCCGCCGCCCTGGCCGGCGCCACCCCCTGGAACACCCCCGCCGCCGCGGCCGCCCCCCGCCCGGCCCCGCGCACCGACCCCTTCACCCTCGGCGTCGCCTCCGGCGACCCCGACCACACCAGCGTCGTCCTGTGGACCCGCCTGGCCCCCGACCCCCTCGCCCCCGACGGCCGCGGCGGCATGCCCGACCAGGCCGTCGACGTCCACTGGCAGATCGCCGAAGACGAACACTTCACCCGCCCCACCGCCTCGGGCAC
Source organism: Nocardiopsis sp. NPDC006139 (assembly GCF_040614155.1). Lineage (NCBI taxonomy): Bacteria > Bacillati > Actinomycetota > Actinomycetes > Streptosporangiales > Nocardiopsidaceae > Nocardiopsis > Nocardiopsis sp. NPDC006139. The sequence goes on along the minus strand of NZ_JBEXTT010000013.1, from coordinate 171,775 downwards.
CGCCACCACCGGCCCCGACGACGCCCACACCGTCCACATCGAGGCCCGCGGCCTGCGCCCCGGCGCCCACTACCACTACCGCTTCCGCACCGGCACCCACATCAGCCCCGTCGGACGCACCCGCACCACCCCCGCCCCCGGCGCCCGCACCGACCGCTTCGCCTTCGCGTTCGCCAGCTGCCAGAGCTTCACCCACGGCCACTACACCGCCCAACGCCACCTCGCCGACGAGGACCTCGACCTCGTCGCGTTCCTGGGCGACTACATCTACGAGACCGGCGAGACCGGAACGGCCGGCCGCCCCCACATCCCCGCCCATGAAGTCCACGACCTGCCCGGCTACCGCATCCGCCACGCCCAGTACAAAACCGACACCGACCTCCAGGCCGCCCACGCCGCCTTCCCCTGGGCCGTCGTCTTCGACGACCACGAACTGGAGAACAACTGGGCCGACGACCACCCCCACGGCGGACAGCCCTCACCCGAGTTCACCCGCCGCCGCGCCGCCGCCCTCAAGGCCTACTACGAACACATGCCCCTACGGCCCGCCCAACGCCCCCACGGCCCCGACCTGCACCTGTACCGCACCCTGACCTTCGGACGCCTGGCCCGCCTGCACCTGCTCGACACCCGCCAGTACCGCGACGTACAGTCCACCCCCGACCGCGAGGACCCCGACCGCACCCTCCTGGGCGCCGAACAGAAAAACTGGCTGCTGGACGCACTGGCCACCACCCCCGCCCAGTGGAACATCCTCGCCCAGCAGGTGTTCTTCTCCCAGCGCGACTTCGCCGCCGGCACCCCCCGCAGCTTCAGCGACGACGCCTGGGACAACTACAAGGCCGAACGCGACCAGGTCCGCGACCACCTGGCCGGCGTGCGCAACCCCGTGGTCATCACCGGCGACGTGCACGCCAACTACGTCGTCGACATCAAGGCCGACTTCGACGACCCCGCCTCCGCCACCGTCGCCACCGAACTCGTCGGCACCTCCTTCACCAGCGGCGGCGACGGCACCCACCACAACCCCGGCGACGCCGTCCAGCTCGCCGAGAACCCCCACATCAAGTTCATCGACCGCACCCGCGGCTACGTCCGCAACACCCTCACACCCACCCACTGGCAGGCCGACTACCGCACCGTGGAACGCGTCTCCACACCCGGGGCGCCCATCACCGACCTGGCCCGGTTCACCATCGCCGACGGCACCCCCGGAGCGGTCCCCCAGGCATGACACACCCCTTGTGGGACCCGCCCCCAGGGCGGGCCCCACAAGGGGGTCAGGACTCCGCCGGCGCGATCCACAGGGCCTCGGCGGCCACCAGCCCCAACGACCGGTCCCGCCCCCGGCCCCCCGGACCCGAACGCACCGTGATGCGCAACGACCCCGCGAAGGGCAGCCGCTCCTCGACCCGCACCGTCATCCCGATCCCGATCTCGATATCGGCCAGGTACCGCAACAGGTCGGGGTCGGTGTCGTTGACCCGCACCACCGTGCCCTCCACACCCTCCTCGGCCTCCGACAGCAGCACCGAGGGCCGCTCCACCACACGCCCGTCACTCGTGGGGATCGGATCACCGTGCGGATCGACCACCGGATCGCCCAGATACGACGCGATACGGTCCACGAACTTGTCCGACACCACGTGCTCCAGGATCTCGGCCTCGTCGTGCACCTCGTCCCAGGAATAGCCCAGCGCCGCCACCAGGTACGTCTCCAGCAGACGGTGGCGGCGCAGCACCGACAGCGCCGCCTTGGTCCCCTCCTCGGTCAGGCGCACCGACCCGTACCGGCGGTGGTCCACCAACCCCAGATCGCCCAGCTTGCGCAGCATCCCCGACACCGAGGAGTTGGAGACCGACAACCGCTCCGCCATCCCGGAGATGGTCACCGGACCGGTACCGCGCTCCTGCAGGTCGTAGATGACCTTCACGTAGTCCTCAACCGACGTGGACGGTCGTGTCGGGGTGTCGTTCATGGTCGTAACCGTATCGCGGACCACCCCCGCGCCACGATTTCCGCACCACCCCCCACCACGGCCCTCACCGGCCGGGGGAGGCGAAGGACAGGCCCCGGGCGGCCAGCTCCTCCTCCAGGATCCGCACCGCCTTGGGGCCCACCCCGTGGATCTTCAGCAGATCCGCCGCCGTCACCCGCGTCAGGTGCTCGAACCGGGTGTAGCCGTGCAGCGCCAGCTCACGCGGCGCCACCTTGCCCATCCGCCGGGGGAACTCGGTCGCAGGCACCCCCTCCTGCCCGTCCATGGCGACCCTCCCGCCGCATCGACGACACGTCCGGGACGAGCCTAGAGCCTGCTTCGGACGCTCTCCCGTGCGGAACACCCGGCGGGGTTCTCCAGGCCCCGCGGGAGCGGTCCCCGAGCAAGGCCTGCGGCCGTCGAGGGGGCGGCGGGTGACGGGCGGGCGAGGACCGCAACGGAGGTTCCGGAGACCCCGCCCTCGGGCGTACCGGGTACGGTGGCCGGGCCGCGGCCGCAGGCCGCCCGTTGAGGACCTCTGAGGACCTCCTGCCACCCGACGGGCGGGCCGCAGCGCAACGGGGGTCGAAGCACGGCCCGGACGCCGACACCGGCCCTCAGGCCGGGCAGCCGTCACCGCCCGGCACCAGGTCCGGACGCCCGCGCGAGACCACGCGCACCCCCGCCACGCCCACCTCGCGGACCTGCAGGGAACCGCACGCACAGCGCACCCACACCGTCGACCCGGCCGCCGTGGCATGCCGGGACACCACACGGAAGGGCTGGGAGTCGGGCCAGCCGCAGTGCGGGCAGGTGCTCGTCATCGTCGTCCTCGATTCCTTCTCCTCGGAGACCGGACCCCTCCAGCCTCCCTCTCCACACCATCAATGTCCACGTTGAATTTCTGGACAAGACCATGAAGCATGGACTACATGATCGACCTACGGCGCCTGCGCGTCCTACGCGCCGTCGCCCACTACGGAACCGTCACCGCCGCAGCCGAAGCCCTCCACATGACCACCTCGGCCGCCTCCCAACAGATCCGCCTGCTCGCCGGAGAACTCGGCGTCCCCCTGCTCGAACCCCGCGGCCGCGGCGTACGGCTCACCCCCGCCGCCCACGACCTGCTCACCCACGCCGACGACATCACCGCCCGCTGGGAACAGGCCGAGATCCAGATCCGCGGCCTGGGCACCGAACCCGCCGGACTCCTGCGCGTCGCCTGCTTCCCCGTCGTGATGTCCCGCCTACTGGCCCCCATGGCTGCCCGCCTCTCAGCCGACCACCCCCGACTGGACGTACGCCTCACCGAGACCGAACCCGGACCCGCCCTGGACCTGCTCTTCCAGGGCGAGGTCGAACTCGCCGTCATCGAAGCCGCCCCCGGCGTCCCCCCGCCCACCGACACCCGCTTCGACCAGACACCCCTCCTGGACGACGTCCTGGACCTCGTGGTCCCCCACGGCCACCCCCTGGCCGACCTCACCGAGGTACCCCTGGCACAGGCCGCCGACCAGACCTGGGTCCTACCGCCCCCCGACACCACCTGCCACGCACACGCCATGTCCGCCTGCGGCGCCGCCGGCTTCACCCCCCACGGCCCCCACCGGGCCCGCGAGTGGAGCGCGGTCGCCGCCCTGGTCGCCCACGGCCTGGGAGTCGCACTCATCCCCCGCCTGGCCGACCTGCCCGCCCTGCCCATCACACGCGTCCCCCTGAAGGGTAAGCCGTCCCCCGCGCGCAAAATCCTCACCTGCACCCGCCGCGGCTCGCGCACCCACCCCGCCGTCACCGCCGCCCTGACCCTCCTGACCGGCCTGGCCGCCGACCTCGCCCGCCCCCGCCCCTGAACCGCACCCCCCGCCGCCCGCACCGCAGTGCGCACCATCACACCCGAAAGGCACCGCCATCACCCACACCATCACCCCGGGCACCACCGCCGACCACCCCGCCTGCGCCGACCTGTGGACCGCCGCCCTCGCCCACCGCGACGGCACCGCACCCGACCCACAGGCCCGCGCCCGCGCCCACCGCGCACTCCGGCACACCCCCAGCCTGCTCCTGCTCCTGCATGCCCCCGGCCATTCCCCGGGCGGCTACACCCTCACCCACCTGCCCACCGGCACCGACCGCACCGCCCACCTGGCCTACCTCGCCATCGCCCCCGCCCTCCAGGGCGGCGGCCGGGGACGCCTGCTGCTGGACACCACCCTGGAACACCTGGCCCGGACCGCCGACGCCGTCACCCTGCAGGTCGCGCCCGCCAACACCGCCGCCCGCGCCCTGTACGAATCCACCGGCTGGCAGCCCCTGGGCCCGGACCGCTTCGACTCCGGCCGCCCCGCCCTGCGCTACCGCAAGACCCTGTGACCCCACCCCTTGACCTCAACATTGGTCGAGGTTGTCGAATGGTCGGCGACACCCCGCCCCCACGGGCCCCACCCGACCACCACCGGAGCACCCCATGACCACCATGACAGTCGGCCCCATCACCGACACCGACCGCACCGACGCCACCGCCACCGTCCACGCCCTACAGGACGCCTTCAACACCAACGACCCCCACGCCCTGGGCGCCCTCTACACCGACCACGCCTCCTGGACCAACGCCGCCGGCACACGCCTGGACGGCCGCACCCAGATCACCGCCTTCGCCGAAAAAGCCATGACCGGCCCCCTCGCCGACTCCCGCGCCCGCTACGACGTCGTCAAACTCCTGGCCCTGTCCCCCGACCTCATCGCCGCCAACGTCCACCAGACCCCCGTCGACACCACCGGCCACCCCGCCCCCGGCCCCCACGGACGCGCCCTGTACATCCTCGCCCGCACCCCCCACGGATGGCGCATCGCCGCAGGCCAGAACACCGCCATCGACCCCACCTGAACCACACGCGAAAGGCGGGGCCCCACCGGGCCCCGCCCCCGCACACCACGACCGTCAGCGCACCGCCGCCCCCGTCCGCCCCGCCTGCTGACGCGGCACCGACGGCCGGACCCCCAGCACCCCCGCCAGGAAATCCGACACCAACAGCAGCGCCGCCCGGTTCGCATGCGTATCACGCATGCTGTCCACCATCATGAAATCGTGGATCATCCCCTGGAAGCGCACCGCCGTCACCGGCACCCCCGCCTCCCGCAACCGGCGCGCGTACGCCTCACCCTCATCACGCAGCACATCCGCCTCACCATTGAGCACCATCGCCGGCGGCAGACCCCGCAACTCCTCCAACGACGCCCGCAACGGCGAGGCATAGATCTGCGCCCGCTCCTGCGGATCGGTCGTGTACTGGTCCCAGAACCAGATCATCCCGTCCCGGTTCAAGAAATACCCCGTCGCGAACTCGTGGTACGAACCGGTGTCGAAATCCGCGTCGGTCACCGGGTACAGCAGCGCCTGCCCCTTGAGCTCCACACCCCCGCGGTCCTTGCACATCAGCGCCAGCACCGCCGACATGTTCCCGCCCACCGAGTCCCCGCACACCGCCATACGCGACCCGTCCAGGCCCCTGCCCGCCCCGTGCTCCACCACCCACCGCGCCGCCGCGTAGTTCTGCTCGATCGCCGTCGGATACTTCGCCTCCGGCGCCCGGTCGTACTCGGGGAAGACCACCGCCGCCCCCGTCCGCACCGCCAGCTCCCGCACCAGCCGGTCATGGGTGTTCGCACTGCCGAACACCCAGCCCGCCCCGTGGATGTAGAAGACCACCGGCAAAGTCCCGGTCGCCCCCGCCGGGCGCACGATCCGCACCGGCACCTGCCCCGTCGGACCGCCCTCCACCGTGACCCACTCGTCGGCGACCTCCGGCTTGGGCACCCCCTCACCGCTCTGCACACCCTCCAGGACCTCCCGGCCCTGCTCCGGCGGCAGCTCGTAGATGAACGGCGGATTCGCGTTGGCGTCGGCGAACTCCTGGGCGGCCTGCTCCAGGACCACCTTCTTCTCGGACATCCATCCCCCCATGGAAGAACCCCGGACCGCGCTCCCGCGGCCCGGGGCCACCCTTTTCCACCGCACCGCCCCCGCAAACGGCCGATTCCCCCACCCTGACCAGGCCATCACCCACCCATGCCCCACCGCCCCCGCACCCGCCCATCCCTTTACCCCCACCCGCCCCTGACCAGGCACACCCCCGGGTACGACGCCCGGGACGACACCACCACCGGCGAGGGACCACGCACATGAACCTCATCACCAGGGGCTTCCACGGACGACGCGGCGGCGACCCCGACCGCATCCCGCCCGGCCAGTACCAGACCCACGACTTCCCCGTCCTCACCGTGGGCCCCACACCCCGCGTCGACACCGACACCTGGACCCTCACCATCACCACCGAGACCGGCACCCGCCACACCTGGACCTGGCGGCAGCTCCTGGACCTGCCCCAGGAGAACCCCCACACCGACATCCACTGCGTCACCCGCTGGACCAAACTCGACACCGACTGGACCGGCGTCAGCCTCGACACCCTCCTCCACGACGTCGAGACCACCGCCGACTACGCCCTGGCCCACTCCCACGGCGGCTACACCACCAACCTCCCCCTCCAAGACCTCACCGACGGCCAGGCCTGGATCGCCCACACCTTCGACGGCCGCCCCCTCACCCCCGAACACGGCGGCCCCGCCCGCCTCCTCGTCCCCCACCTGTACTTCTGGAAATCCGCCAAATGGATCAGCGGCCTCACCCTCCACCACGAAGACGAACCCGGCTTCTGGGAACAGGCCGGCTACCACGACTACGGCGACCCCTGGCGCGAACAGCGCTACCAGGGGGACTGACCCATGGCCCCCTGGACCCCGGCCACCCTGGAAACCGACCGGTGGGAGACCCCCACCGCCCGCACCCTGGTCCTCTCCGTCCCCGGCTGGACCGGCCACCGCCCCGGACAACACGTCGACCTGCGCCTGCGCGCCCCCGACGGCTACACCGCCGAACGCTCCTACTCCATCGCCTCCGCCTCCGGCCCCGACCGCCTGGAGATCACCGTCCAACTCGACCCCGACGGAGAGGTCTCCCCCTACCTCGTCCACGACTTCACCCCAGGCGACCAGGTCGAACTGCGCGGCCCCCTCGGCGGCTGGTTCGTCTGGGACACCACCTCACCCGACCCCGTCGTCCTCATCGGCGGCGGCTCCGGCATCGTCCCCCTGGCCGGCATGGTCCGCGAACGCCGCCGCACCGGAAACAGAGCCCTCTTCCGCCTCCTGTACTCCCTGCGCACCCCCGACGACCGCTACTACCGCACCGAACTGGGACCCGCCGCCGGACCCGGCGTCGACGTCTTCCTCGCCTACACCCGCACCGCACCCCCCGGATCGGCCCGCGGACCCAAACGACTCAGCATCGCCGACCTCAACACCCACGGCCTCCCCGCCGAACTCACCCCCGTGTGCTTCGTGTGCGGACCCACCCCCTTCGTCGAGACCGTCGCCGACGGCCTCCTCGCCCTGGGCCACGACCCGCACCGGATCCGAACCGAACGCTACGGCAGCGGAGGCGGACGATGAACCCACCCACCACCCGCACCCACCTGGACGCCAACGTCCTCGCCGGCCCCCTCTCCGAGGTCTTCGCCGTCGACATCACCGCCGCCGAACGCCTCTGCGCCCACTGCGGCGACCGCGGCGCCTTCGCCCGCCTGCACGTCTACACCGACGGCCCCGGCCTCATCGCCTGCTGCCCCGCCTGCCAGACCCTGGTCCTGCGCCTGGTCCGCACCCCCCGCGGACTCGTCCTGGACCTGGGCGGCACCGGCTGCATCACCCTGCCCGCCCACGACTGAACCACCCACCCGACCGGCCCACAGCGCCCCGCCGCACACCCCCAGGACGACCACACCCGAAACAGGGACAAAGACCCCGTGTCGTCCCCGCACCCACCACCACCGGGAACCTATCCTGCGCCCATGCACATCCGCATCCTGTGCCGCACCTGCATAGGCACCGGCCGCCGCACCCTCATCACCGCACGCCTCGAAGACGACCACACCCTCACCCCCACCCTCCTCACCCACCCCTGCACCGACTGCGACAGCCACGGCCACACCACCCAGACCGCCACCGTCCACCCCGACACCACCCACCCACCCCCCACATGACCCCACCCCACAAAAAAAGGGGGCGCCGACCACACCGCCGACACCCCCCGCACACTCACCCCGCCAACGGCAACCACCCCGTCCGCACCTGCCAGCCCCCACCCGCCTCCAAACGCTCCACCACCGCACGCTCCAAACGCGTCCTCCGCGACGCCCGCGCCACATCCACCTCAGGCAACCCGAACACGAACCGGAACACATCCGACTCCCCCGGCACACCCCCACCCACCAACGTGAACCGCCGCTGGAACCCCACGATGTTCGACCCCTCCCCCAACACCTCACCCCACCGCGGATCCAACAACCACGACGTACACGTCGCCACCACCGGATCCATCCCCAAATGCGCCCGCGCGAAAGGCCGCGCCCGCCCCAACGCATCCGACACCGACACCGGATCCAACCCACCCGACGGAATGTGCAACCGCAACACCGGATCCCCCACCCCGAAACCGGGACCCAACCCCGCCGCCTCCTCCCGCGAATACCACTCCACCCCGCCCTGAGGCCCCAACACCGCAGGCTCCAACTGCAACCCGCCCACCCAGAACAACCGCCCACGGAACTGCGCCGCCACCCACGACGCCGTCTCCACACCCACCCGACCGAACATCCGCCGCGAACGCCCCACCTGCACACCCACATCCGCCAGCGTCGCCCGCGTCACCGCAGGATCCACACCCAACGCACCATGAGCCGCATACTGCGCCGGCACCCGCGCCGCAAAAGCCACCAACGACGCCACCCGCACCCGCACATCGTCATAACCCACCAACGAAGGCCAATCCACCCACGTCCCCACAGGCAACCCCGCATCCGCCGCCAAACGCCGGTACATACCCACCACCAGCGCCCACGCCTCCGCAGACCACCCCTCACCCGACGGCCCCGGCCACACCGCCGCCACATCCGCCCGATCCAACGGCTCCAGACCGAACTCGTCCCACACCCGCTCCGCATCCGCCCCCTGCGGCACCCGCAACGGCTCCAACGGCTCCGGCAACCCCCGCGCCGCGATCAACCAACGACGGTCATCCTCCGCCAGACCCAACCGGTCGGCCACCATGTCAGCGTTCATCCGCACATCATGGCCGAACACCCACCCCCGACGCGAGTGCCCGGAAAACCCACCACGAACACAACGACCACAAACGAACCCGAACCCCCACACCACGCGTCCCACCCAGGGAAAACCCCCTTCACCCCCACAAGAAGGTCTGGACAGTGGGCATAGTGTTGACATGTCCCGCCCCTAGCACCGCACCCACCGAGACGAGGACGACCTCCGATGCCCCACCCGGCACACCGTGTACGTGAGTGGCTCACCGCCTACGACTCCCCGACCACCTCGGTACCCCACGTGCTGTGCGACCGCCACCACCCCGACCGCACCGCCATCACCCAGATCGGCCCCGACCTCACCCCCACCACCCTCACCTACGGCCAACTCCGCGAACGCTCCCAAGCCCTCGCCAACGGACTCGCCGCCCACGGCATCCGCCCCGGCGACCGCATCGCCACCCTCATCCCCAAAGGCATCGACCTCGCCGTCACCGCCCTCGCCACCTGGCGCCTGGGCGCCGTCCTCGTCCCCCTCTTCACCTCCTTCGCCCCCTCCGCCATCCGCGAACGCCTCACCTCCTCCCACACCCGCCTCGTCATCGTCGACGACCACCACCGCACCAAACTCGACACCGACGACACACCCCCCTGGACCATCGCCACCACCGGCACCCACCCCCTCCGCGACGGCGACACCACCCTCACCGCCCTCTCCACCACCGACGCACCCCCCACCCCCGACACCGCCGTCGGCGGCGACGGCCTCCTCGCCATCGTCTACGTCTCCGGACTCGTCGGCCCACCCCGCGGCGTCCCCGTACCCGTCCGCGCCCTCGCCGCCATGCACGCCTACCACCACTACGGCCTCGGCGTCGACGACCACGACACCTACTGGAACACCGCCGACCCCGGCTCCGCCTTCGGCCTCTACCACGGCCTCATCTCACCCCTGCTCGCCGGACACGCCTCCATCGCCCTCCGAGCCGGATTCTTCGACCCCGAACTCACCCTCGACGTCCTGGGCATGTACGAGGTCACCAACCTCGCCGCCGACCCCACCACCTACCGCACCCTGCGCGCCGCCACCAAGACCCTGCCCCCCGAGATCGTCGTCCAACGCCTCACCAGCTTCGGCGAACCCCTCGCCCCCGACGTCATCGACTGGGTCACCGACCTCTTCGGCATCCCCGTACGCGACCACTTCGGCCAGACCGAACTCGGCTGGTGCGTCGGCATCCCCAACGGCGACACCGGCCAGGACACCGGCGACGCCACCCCCGGCGCCATCGGCCCCGCCCTGCCCGGCTGGAAGGTCACCGTCCTGGAGGCCATCTCCGACGAACCCGCCCCCCTGGGCGCCTACGGCCGCATCGCCGTCGACCTCGAACACAGCCCCCTGGCCTGGTTCACCGGCTACCTCGACAACGACGCCGCCTCCCAGGTCCGCTTCACCCCCGACAAGGCCTTCTACCTCACCGGCGACACCGGCATCCTGGACCGCCGCGAATGGCTGTTCTTCTCCACCCGCGACGACGGCGCCATCCTCAGCCGCGGCTACCGGATCGGCCCCACCGAAGTGGAGGCCGTCCTCAACGAGCACCCCGCGGTGGACGAGTGCGGCGTGTACTCCATCCCCGACGAACTCGCCGGACAGCTGATCGGCGCCCGCGTCGTGCTCGCCCCGGGCACCGAGGCCTCCGAGGAGCTGGCCGCCGAACTCAAGGACTGGGTGGGCACCCGGTTCGCCACCCACGCCGCACCGGACGTGGTGGACTTCGTGCCCGAGCTGCCGCGCACCGCCTCGGGCAAGATGCGCCGGTCCCGGCTGCGCTGACCGGACCGGGGTCCCCGGACCCCGGGGACCCGCCGGGGCGGAGCCGGCGCTCCGCCCCTCAGCCCTGCGGCACCAGCTCGTCGATGCGCGCGGCCAGCGCCATGTCCTTGTCGGTGATCGCCCCGACCGAGTGGGTGGACAGGGCCAGGTGCAGGGTGTCGTAACGGATGTCCATGTCGGGGTGGTGGCCGACCTGCTCCGCCGCCTGCGCGATGGTGTTCACCAAAGACACGACGGCCGGGAAGTCCGCCAGACGCAGGGTGCGCCGCAGCACCGGCCCCTGCGAATCCAGCTGCCAGCCGTCCAGGCGCTCCAGGCCGTCGCGGATCTGTTCCTCGGTGAGCTTCACGGTGACCCTCCCCGGTAGGCGTCCGGTGTGCACGCCGCACCTACCCGCCCCGGACCGGCTCCAACCAGGCTGTTCACCAGCAGAGGGGTGCGGCGGAGCCGCACGCCTTCTTGTTGTTATGGGCCTTTGGTCAAAAGAACCCCCGCCTTTACGACGTAGATTCTTCATGGGAACACAGCGTTCCCACTGCTCCGTTACCAACCTGAGCCCCTGCCCCTGACCAGGCACGACGCCCCTCCCCGCCCCCGCGCGCCCCGCCCGCCCCTTGCACTCTCCCCTGGTGACCGGCTTCACTCGGGTGGATCCGGTACCCCCTACCCCCCGACACCGGCCCGGAAGCGAGCCCATGCCCCCCACGAAGCGCCGGTCGCTCCGCGCCCGCATGATCACCCTGGTGCTCCTGCCCAGCACCGTCCTCCTCCTGGTGTGGTCGCTCTTCACCGCCCTGCTCGTGGGCGACATCCGCGCGCTGCGCACCGAGACCGCCCTCACCCGCGAGGCGGGCACCGCCGTCTCGGCGGTGATCGGCGCCCTCCAGGACGAACGCCTGGCCACCGCCGCCTCCGCGAACGGCGCCCAGAGCAGCCTGCTGGCCCTGGAGGACTCCCGCGCCGCCACCGACGCCGCCGTCGACGAACTGGCCGGGGTCCTGCGCGGCTTCGACGCCGACGTGCTGCCCGTCCAGGCCCTGCACCTGCAACGGGACCTGGGGGGACTGGCCCACCACCGCGACATCGTCGACGCGCTGCCGCCCTACCGCCGCGAACTCGTGCAGACCGCCGCCGCCTACCACGACCTGGTCGAGCAGGGCCTGCGCTTCTGGGACTCCCGCGTCGAGCACGCCGAACCCGCGCAGATCCCCCGCCTGCGCTCCCTGACCTCCCTGATGCGCGCCCGCGAGCTGCTGGCCCGCCAGAACACCGTGTTCACCCACGCCGTGGCCACCGACACCTTCACCCCCGGCGCCCACACCGAGTTCGTCGCCGCCGCCGGCGCCCAGCGCCACACCTGGGACCGCATCGGCGCCGAACTCGCCCCCGAGGACGCCCGCACCTACCGGCTCCTGGAGACCTACGACTCCCTCCGGCGCGTGCGCGACCTGCAGAACGAGGTCATCGCCGCACCCCAGCACACCCGCCCGCCGGTCAACGCCTCCGCCTGGCAGGGCGCCGCCGAGGCCTCCGACCAGCGCATGCGCTCCGTCGAACGCGGCCAGCTCCGCCTGCTGGCCGACTACGGCGACGCCCGCTCCGCCGACCTCGCCCGCACCGCCCTGCTGACCAGCCTCCCGATCCTGGCCGTCGCCCTGGCCTCGGCGGCCGTCGCGATCACCGGCGCCGTCCGCATGGGCCGCCGCCTGCACCGCCTGCGCACCACCACCCTGGAGTACGCCCGCGTCCACCTGCCCCGCCTCACCGCCCGCCTGCGCGCCGGGGAGGAGGTCGGACCCGAGCCGGCCCCGGTGCCGCGCACCCGGGGCGACGAGATCACCGACGTCGCCGACGCCTTCGACGACGCCCGCCGCGCCGCCGTGGCCGCCGCCGTCCAGGAGGCGCGGCTGCGGGCCGGGGTGAGCGCCATGTTCGGCACCATCGCCCGCCGCACCCAGTCGCTGGTCCACCGCCAGCTGGCCGTCCTGGACCGGCTGGAACGCGACGAGACCGACCCCGACGCCCTGGCTGCGCTGTTCCGCGTCGACCACTTCAGCGCCCGGCTGCGCCGCAACGCCGAGAACCTCATGCTGCTCAGCGGCGGCGCCCCCACCCGGCGCCCCCGCGCCCCGATGCGGCTGCACGAGGTGGTGCGGGCCGCCGCCGGGGAGATCGAGGACTACACCCGAGTCCAGCCGCGCGGCCTGCCCCCGGTGGCGCTGCGCGGCGACACCGCCGCCGACACCGCGCGGCTGCTGGCCGAGCTGCTGGAGAACGCCACGGCGTTCTCCCCGCCCGACACCGAGGTCGAGGTCGGCGCGGTCCTGGGCGACGGCTGCCGCATCGAGGTGACCGACCGGGGGCTGGGCATGGGGGAGGCCGCCCTGGAGGAGTGCAACGCCCTGCTGGCGGACCCGCCCCGGTTCGACGTCGCCGGTCTGGTGGAGGACTCGCCGCTGGGCCTGTTCGTGGTCGCCACCCTGGCCGCCCGCCACGGGCTGCGGGTGGAGCTGTCCGCCGCACCGGGCGGCAGCGGCGTGCGCGCGACCGTGCACGTGCCCGCCGACGCCCTGGTCGAGCCCGGCCCCGCGCCCGCTCCCCCGCCGCCCGCCGCCGTCACCGCTCCCCCGTCACCGGAGGACACGGCGCCCGGCGGCACGGTGTCCGAGAGCACGGTGCACGCGCCCCCCGCGAACGGGGACGGCCCGCACGGGGGCACCGACGCCGACCACTACATGGGGCTCCCCCGCCGCCGGCGGCGCGCCGTCGACCCGGCACCCGGACCCGCGACCACCACCGATGACGACGACCGCTCCCCCGAGCGGGTCCGTTCGCTGATGAGCGCCTTCCAGGCCGGAACCCGGCGCGCCCGCGCCGCCGGACCGGACGGCGACACCGAGGAAGGATGAGGATGATGTCCGCCCAAGCCGAGGAGAACGGGACCGGCACCCTGGACTGGCTGCTGGCCGACCTGGTCGAGAGGATCGCGCATTCGCGCAGCGCACTGCTGCTGTCGGCCGACGGGCTGCCGCTGGCGGCCTCCCCGGGCATCGACCGCGAACACGGCGAGCGCCTGGCCGCCATCGCCTCGGGGTTCGCGTCCCTGGCCCGGGGCGCCCGCGCACCCCTGGGGGCGTCCAAGGTGCACCAGACCGTGGTCGAACTGGACACCGTGTTCTTCTTCGTGGTCGACGCCGGGCAGGGCGCCTCCCTGGCGCTGGCCGCCGGAACCGACTGCGACATGGGCCAGGCCGCCTTCGAGATCAACCGGCTGGTGCGCCGGGTCGGCCCCCACCTGGCCGCGCTCCCGCGCCGGGGCGGACGCGGGTGATCCCCGACCACGGCGAGGGGCCGGACCTGATCCGCCCCTACGCGCTGACCGGGGGCCGGACCCGCCCCTCCCGGTCGGACCTGACCCTGACCACCTCCGTGGTGGCGGTGTCCGAGGTGGTCGAGGACGATCCGGAGTCCCGGCGGATCCACGCCCTGTGCGGCCGGCCGGCGACGGTGGCCGAGGTCGCCTCCCGGTCGGGGCTGCCGCTGGGCGTGGTCCGGGTGCTGCTGGCGGACCTGGTGGACCGGGGATACGTGCTGGCCCGCTCCCCCGCACGGGGGCGGGACCGGCCCGACGAGGCGACACTGCGCGCGGTACTGGCGCGCATCAAGGAACTCTGAGGCGCATTGAACGGAACGACGACGATGGACGCACCGGGAGTGTTCGGGCAGGCGCCCGACACGCTCAAGATCGTGGTGGCCGGCGGTTTCGGCGCGGGCAAGACCACGCTGGTGTCGGCGCTGAGCGAGGTCGAGGCGCTGCACACCGAGGAGGAGATGACCGTCGCCGGGACCGGCGTGGACGATCTGGAGGGGGTGGAGGCCAAGACCACCACGACGGTCGCCCTCGACTTCGGCCGCATCACCCTGGACCCCGCCACCGTGGTGTACCTGTTCGGTACACCGGGGCAGCGGCGTTTCTCGCACATGTGGGAGGAACTGGTGGAGGGGGCGCTGGGCGCGGTGGTGCTCGCCGACACCCGCCGCCTCACGGACTGCTTCGACGTCATCGACTTCTTCGAGGCGCGGCGGGTCCCGTTCGTGGTGGCGGTGAACTGCTTCGACGGACAGCGCTCGCACCGCGCCGAGGACGTGCGCGTGGCACTGGACGTGGCCGACCCGGTCCCGGTCATGCTCTGCGACGCCCGCGACCGCTCCTCCGTCAAGGAGGTGGTGGTGGAGCTGGTCGAGCTGGTGCTGCGCCTGGAGCTGTCGGGCGCCTGACCGGCGGGGCCCGCGGGCCCGGCCCCGGGGGACCCGGAGGGGGCGGGCGGGAGCGCTGCGGCGCCCCCGCCCGCCGTGCCGCGCGGGGTCAGCCGCCGTTGCGGCGCCGGTCCACCGGCACGATCAGCGGGGTGTGCGTCTCGGGGTCGGGGATGATCCGCACGGGCAGCCCGAACACGTGCTCCACCAGCTCGGCGGTCACGATCCGGGAGGGCTCCCCCTCGGCGACGATCTCCCCGTCCTTCATCACGATCAGGTGGGAGGCGTACCGGCAGGCGTGGTTGAGGTCGTGCAGGACCGCCACCAGGGTGTGCCCGCCCTGGGCGTGCAGCCGCGCGCACAGGTCCAGCATGTCCATCTGGTGGGCGATGTCGAGGTAGGTGGTGGGCTCGTCCAGCAGCAGCAGCGGCGTCTGCTGGGCCAGCACCATCGCCAGCCACACCCGCTGGCGCTGCCCGCCCGACAGCTCGTCCACCGACCGGTCGGCCAGCTCGGCGACGCCGGTGGCCTCCATCGCCTCCGCCACCACCCTCTCGTCGTCCTTGGACCACTGGCGCAGGAACCCCTGGTGGGGGAAGCGGCCGCGGGCCACCAGGTCGGCCACGCCGATCCCGTCGGGGGCGATGGAGGTCTGCGGCAGCAGCCCCAGGCGCCGCGCCACCTCCTTGGCCGGGTAGGACGAGATCGCCTGCCCGTCCAGCAGCACCCGCCCCTGGGCGGGCTTGAGGGTGCGCGACAGCGCGCGCAGCAGCGTGGACTTGCCGCAGGCGTTGGGCCCCACGATGACGGTGAACGAGTTGTCGGGGATGGTGACGGCGAGGTCCCGGGAGATGACGCGCTGGTCGTAGGCGAGCGTCAGCTCCTGGCCGCTGAGGCGGTCGATGTGGTGGACGGTCATGTTCTTCCTCGTGGGGATGGGTGCGCGGGTCGGGCGGGCTCAGGCGCGGCCGCGCCGCCACTCGGTGTACAGAAGCCAGATCAGGTAGCCGCCGCCGATGACGGCGGTGACCACGCCGACCGGCAGCTGCGTGGGGGCCAGGGCGCGCAGCGCCACCAGGTCGGCCACCGCCAGCAGGGCGGCGCCCATGAGCGCCGCGCCGACGAAGGTGGTCCCGCCGGTGCGGGTGAGGCGGCGGGCCAGCTGCGGGGCGGCCAGGGCCACGAACCCGATGGGGCCCGAGACGGCGATCGCCGCGCCGGTCAGCGCGCTGGCGGCGGCCAGCGCCGCCATCTGCGTGGCCTGGGTGTTCACGCCCAGGGCGCGCGCGGTGTCGTCGCCCAGCTCCATGAACCTCAGCCGGCCGCCGAGGTACACCAGGACCGGGCCCAGCAGCGCCAGGCTCGCCCACACGGCGGTCACCTCGCTCCAGCCGCGGGCGTTGAGGCTGCCGATCATCCAGATCTGGGCGCTCATGGCGTCGGTGAGCTCGGCGCGGGTCAGCAGGTAGTCGCGGACCGCGGTCAGCATCGCCGAGATGCCGATGCCGACCAGCACCAGCCGGTACCCCTGGACCCCGTTCCTCATGGCCAGCAGGTACACGACGGCGCCCGTGAGCAGGCCGCCGGCGACGGCCCCCGCGGACACCATGATCCGGCCGCCGCCCACCAGCAGGATCACCGCGACGGCGCCGGTGGCGGCGCCGCTGGTGAACCCGATGATGTCGGGGCTGCCCAGGGCGTTGCGGGACAGGCTCTGGAAGACCGCACCGGCCAGGCCCAGGGCGGCGCCCACCCCCAGGGCGGTCAGCGCCCGGGGCAGGCGCACGCCCTGGACGAAGAACACGTCCAGGCGCTCGCCGACGCCGGCGATGGCGGCGGGCACCGCGGCGATGGGAATCTCGTAGTCGCCCACCGACACCGACACGACCAGGGCGGCCGCGGCGGCCGCGACCAGGACCAGCGCCACGACGAGCGTGCGCGGGCGCACCAGGAGCGAGACGCGGTCGCCGAAGCGCAGGGCGAAGGAGCCGCGCGGGGTGAGCCGGCCCCCGGTGCGGGGGCGCGGCGGGGTCAGGGTGCTCACAGGGCTGCCATCTTTCTGCTGCGGACCAGGGCGATGAACAGGGGGGCTCCGACGAACGCGGTGATGATGCCGACCTCCAGCTCGGCACCGGGGACGACGACCCGGCCCAGGGTGTCGGCGGCGGTGAGCAGGATCGCGCCGAACACCGCCGAGTAGGGCAGCAGCCACCGCTGGTCGGGGCCGGTGACCAGGCGGGCCACGTGCGGGATGATCAGCCCCACGAACCAGATGGGCCCGGCCGAGGCGGTCGCCGACCCGCACAGCAGGATCACGGCGATCGCGGTCAGGGTGCGGATCGTCGGGATGCGCGCGCCCAGGGAGGCCGCCAGGTCGTCGCCCAGGGCCACGGCGTTGAGGGAGGGGCCCAGCAGCAGGGTCAGCGCCACGCCCCCGATGAGGAACGGGGCGACCTGCCAGAAGATCTCCAGGTCGCGGCCGACCAGGGAACCCACCTGCCAGAACCGGATGCGGTCGAACACGAAGTCGTTGAGGACGATCACGCCGAAGATCAGGCCCTGCAGGACCGCGGCCACGGCGGTGCCCGCCAGCGCCAGCCGCACCGGGGTGGCGCTGGCCGGTCCGCGCGAGCCCAGCATGTAGACGGCGACCGAGGCCAGTGCGGCGCCCAGGAAGGCGGGCCAGATCAGCGCCGACCCGGCGGCCCCGAACGCGAACACCGCGACGACCACCGCGGCGGCGGCCCCGGAGTTGACCCCCAGGATGCCCGGCTCGGCCAGGGGGTTGCGGGTGAGCGCCTGCATGAGCGCCCCGGCCAGGCCCAGCGCCGCCCCCACGAACACGCCGATGACGGTGCGCGGTACGCGCAGGGTGCGGATGACGTTGTGGTCGTAGGTCCCGTCGTAGGCGGTCAGCGCGGCCCAGACGTCGGCGGCGGGGATGGGCTTGGCGCCGACGGTGATGCTGAGCAGGACGCACACCGCCAGGGCTCCCAGGGCCGCGAGCAGGCCGACGGGCCGGACGATACGCCGGGTCAGGGTGGGGGGTGCGAGGGTGGGCGCGCGCAGGGCCACGGCTTCCCCGTTCGTCGTGTAGGTGATCGTGGGCGTCGTCCGGGGGCGTCCCGGCGTGGACCGTTCCCACCACCGCGGATCGACCAGGACAGGTTAGCCTTACCTGGGTCGTCCTCGCACGGAAGGGTCCCCCATGTACTTCTCCCGCAGCCTCCGCCCCGGCCGCCGGACACCCTCGGCGCGCCCGTCCGGAACAACGGTCACCCTAGCGGCATCGGCGCTGGTCCTCGTCCTGGGGGTGACCGGTTGCACCGGCGCCGGGCCCGCTCCGGCCCCCGAGGGGGCCGGGACCCGGACGGTGGAGGGCGCCGACGGGACCGTCGAGGTGCCCGCGGACCCGCAGCGGATCGCCGTCCTGTGGCGTCCGACACTGGCCGCCGTGACCCTGCTGGGCCATCATCCGGTGGCCACCATGGGCACCCCCGGCGCCCCCGGACAGGGCCTGGCCCCCTTCCTGCCCGAGGACGTCGGGGGCGACACGATGAACCTGGTCACCAACTCCCCCGCCGAGGACGACGTCAACCTGGAGGCGCTGGCCCTGGCCGGACCCGACCTCATCATCGGGGTGTCCACACAGGTCGGCGCGCAGGACGAGATCGAGGAGGAGCTGTCGGCGATCGCGCCCACCGTCCTGCTGGAGTGGGAGGGCACCGGGTCCTGGCGCACCCACCTGCACGACGTGGCCGCCGTCCTGGGCCGGGAGGCCGAGGCCGAGCGGGCCGACGCCGCCTACGACGCGGCGGTGGAGGAGGCCAGGACCGCGATCGGGGAGGCGGGGGTGGACCCGGCCACCGAGGTGTCCCTGGTCCGGCTGCAGAGCGACACGGAGGTCCGCCTGGAGACCGCCGCGTCCTTCCCCGGACAGGTCATCGGCGACCTGGGACTGGCCCGGCCCGAGGGGCAGGCCGAGCCCGAGGGCGGGACCGACTTCGTCCCGCTGTCGTACGAGAACCTGGACCGGGGCGACGGCGATGTGGTCTTCGTGCTGGCCGGGTCCGGGTTCCCCGACGCCCCCGACACGTTCTCCGACGGGGTGTGGGCCGGCCTGGAGGCGGTGCGCGGCGGCCGGGTGTACCGGTTCGACTACGACGTGTGGGGCGCCGCCAACCTGCACGCCGCCCACCGCATCGTCGAGGAGGCCACCGCGGCGCTCACCGGCCGGACCGAGCCCGCCCTGTAGGCGCCCGCGGGCCCCGGGGTCCTCCTCCGGGGCCCGCCGCGTCGGCGTCCGGCGCCGTCAGCGGCCCCTGCGGGCGGCCCGGCCGGTGCGGGTGCTCCCCGAGGGGCGCAGCAGCCAGCCGATGAGCCCGCCCACCACCACGGCCGCCGTCAGGGTCACCCACAGCGGGGAGGTCACGGAGACGAGCAGCAGCCTGATCTCGGTGGGCTCCCGGTTCTGCACGATGAACACCACGACCCCGACCAGCAGGACCAGGGCCACCCACAGCTTCGGCGAGGCCAGCGGCCCCCGCCCGTTCTCCACCGTCGTCGGATCGGTCATGGCGTCCCCCTTCGTCCGCGGCCGGCCCGGCCGCGTCTGAGCCCGGCCCCGCCCGGCTCCCGGCCGCCCGCGTCCGCCGGGGGCCCGCCGGGCACGGACGGCCGGACCCGCGCGGGGCCTCCCCTGCCACGTCACCGGCGGCGGGCGCGAACAAACCCCGCGGAAGGTGAGCAGTTCTTTACCCTCCGTGCCCCCGGCGGGCGCGCTGCGGTCCGGTCGGGGCGGGCGCCCCGACCGGACCGCGGGGCTCAGTTGCCGCCGCGCGGGGCGACGTTGACGCCGCTGCCGTAGGGGATGGGCAGGAAGTCGACCTTCCCGTCCTTGAGGGCCTGGTAGAGGATGTAGCCGTCGGGGCCGAGCACCTCCACCAGCGCCTCGATCGCCTCCAGCTCCTTGTCCACCCGCTCGTTCTCCTGCTCCTGGGCGGTGGTCATCTCCACCGCCTCCTGGGCCAGGGTCAGCGCGTTGCGGACCTCCTCGGGCGGGGTGGGCTGCTGGATGGTCAGCTGCGGGGTGCCGCACTCCTCCTCGCCGGTGTAGACGGGCGAGCAGAAGAACTCGCCGCCGCCCTGCTCGTCGATGTAGGCCGCGGTCAGGTCGCCGACCTTCTGCTCCCACTCGGCTTTGGCGTCGGCGCTGGTGTACAGGTCGCGCCAGGCGTACTCCTTGGTGGCGTCGTCCAGGGCCCGGTTGAGGGGCTGGCCGATGTAGTCGCGCAGCAGGTCGATCCAGCCGGCGTCCTCGTAGGCGGTGTACTTCAGGCCCAGCCGCTCGTGGAACTCCTGGAGCTGGTCGCACTCGATGTTGAGGCTGAAGGTCACCAGCCCGGTGACGGTGAGTTCGAGGTCGTCCTTGGACACCACCGTGGAGGAGGCCATCTCGGCGGCGTCGGAGCCGGAGAACTCGAAGGTGCGCTGCCCCGCGGGGTAGAGGTAGGTCTCGTCGCCCGGGCCGTGGTACTCGCGGTTGCCGGGGTCGATGCAGCTGTCGAAGGTGGTGGAGGAGAAGGCGCCCGCGTCGTACTCCAGGCCCGCGCGGTCGGGTCCGGCGTTGGCCGAGCAGGCGGTCAGGGCGAGGGCGACCGCGGCCGCGGTGAGGGCCGTGAGGGTGCCGGTCCTCCACCCGCGGGTGCGGCGGGGCTGCGTGCGGCTGGTCGTGCGAGGGGACATGGGCGCACCATTCGTCTCAGAGGGGGAATCCGTCCTCACCTCTCGGACGGTCGCGGAGCGCCCGCGGATCCCGGTGACCTGCACAGGCCACCGGGATCGGGGCCTCACGCGAAGATGTCCCAGCCCATGCGCAGGAGCAGGCCGGCGATGACCACCAGCAGGACCGCGCGGACGAACCCCGAGCCGCGCTGCAGCGCCATGCGCGCGCCGATCTGGGCGCCGATGACGGTGGACACCGCCAGCCCCAGGCCCAGCAGCCAGTCGACGTGGCCGCCGATCGCGAACACGGTGAGGGCGCCGAGGTTGGTGCAGACGTTGACGATCTTGGCGGCGGCGGAGGCGGACACGAAGTCCATGCCCAGCACGGCGGTCAGGGAGATGATGAGGAACACGCCGGTGCCCGGCCCGATGAGCCCGTCGTAGAAGCCCACCCCCAGCCCGGCCAGGGCGATGGCGGCCAGCAGCCGGTTGCGGGTGCGCAGGCCCGGGACCTCGGCGGCGCCCATGGCGGGCCGCAGGTACACCAGCAGCGCCACCCCGGCCAGGACGACCATGATGACGGGCTTGAGGACGTCGGTGGTCAGGGCGGCGGCCAGGGCCGCCCCGCCGCCCGCGCCCAGCAGGGCCAGGGTCGCGGTGGGCAGCACGACGGCGCGGTCCACGGGCACCTTGCGGGCGTAGGCGACGGCGGCCGAGGCGGTGCCGAAGATCGCGCCGAGCTTGTTGGTGCCCAGCAGGGTGGCCAGCGGGGTGGTGGGCGCGGCGACCAGCAGGGCGGGCAGGAGCAGCAGGCCGCCGCCGCCGACGACGGCGTCGACCCAGCCGGCGGCGACGCCGACCAGGAGGAGCAGGCCGAGGATCTCGGGGTCCACGGGTCACCGCCCCCGCAGCACAGGGATGATCATGGGTTCTTTTCGAGCGGGGATGTGCGGGATGAAGGGGGAGAAAGGGGGTGTCCGCGACGAATTCTAGCGGGGTGCGGGCGTCCGGGGACGCACCGCACCCCGCCTGACGGCGACGCCCGGGTCCGGGGGCGCCGCCGTGGTCCAGGGCGTGTTCGGCGGATCATTCCGGGTCGCGGCCGTGAGGCTTCCTCTCGCTGCGCCGCCTGCGCTTGGACAGCCGACCCCGGGCTGACCCGCGCTGGTCGTCTTGCGAGAGATCGCCTCGCGGCCGCTCCCGGCATTCGGCGCAAGCGCCGAAACGCTCGAAAGCATCCACCGAACACGCCCTAGTGCGGCCCGTAGCGGTCCTCGAACCAGGCGCGGGCGCCCTCCACCACCCGCGGGGGCACGCTGTGCCCGCCGGGGTGCTCCAGCAGCTCCACCCGCGCGCCCAGGGCGGCGAGGTGGTCGGCCAGCAGCCGGGCCTGGTCGGGGGTGCTGATCGGGTCGGCCGCCCCCGCGCCCAGGAACGCCGCCCTCCCCGCCAGGTCGACCCGGTCGGGGTCGCGGCCCTGCAGCGGGTAGCCGGCGCCCAGCAGCACCGCGCCGTCCAGCACGTCCGGATGCAGGAGCATCAGGGCGGCGGCGATGTTGGCGCCGTTGGAGAAGCCGACGGCCACCACCGGGGAGCCCAGGCCGTGGTGGTCCAGGGCGGCGGGCACCCAGGCGGCCAGCTCGGCGGCGCGGGCGATGACGTCCCCGACGTCGAAGACGCCCTCGCGCAGCCGCCGGAACCAGCGGTTCATCCCGTTCTCGTCCACCCTGCCGCGCGGGGAGAGCAGGGCCGCGCCCGGGGCCAGGGTCCGGCCCAGCGGGAGCAGGTCGTGCTCGTCGGCGCCGGTGCCGTGGAGCAGCAGCAGGGTGGGCGCCTGGGGGCGGCGGGCGGGTTCGACGACGTGGACGAAGTCGGCGACCGCGCTCACCGGTCGGTGTCCAGGGGAGGCAGGGCCGCGGCGATGGCCTCGCGGTCCGGCTCCAGCCACGGCGGCAGCCGCAGGGAGCGGCCCAGTTCGAGCAGGGGCTCGTCGTAGTCGAAGCCGGGTCCGTCGGTGGCGATCTCCAGCAGCACCCCGCCGGGTTCGCGGAAGTAGATGGAGGTGAAGTAGTTGCGGTCGCGGACCTCGGTCACGCCCACGCCCTGGGCGAGGAGGTCCTCGCGCCAGGAGGCCTGGACGGGGCCGTCGGGTGCGCGGTAGGCGACGTGGTGGACGGTGCCGGCGGCCACGTGCCCGCGTTCGGCGGACGG
The DNA here is from genome assembly GCF_040614155.1 of Nocardiopsis sp. NPDC006139. Classification (NCBI taxonomy): domain Bacteria; kingdom Bacillati; phylum Actinomycetota; class Actinomycetes; order Streptosporangiales; family Nocardiopsidaceae; genus Nocardiopsis; species Nocardiopsis sp. NPDC006139. The sequence continues at coordinate 148,610 of NZ_JBEXTT010000013.1, read as the reverse complement.
CCGCGCGAGCACGTCGACGATGGTGCCCACCGCCTCGCCCGCCGCGGCGGTGCGGAAGCGCACCCGGTCGGCGGTCTCGCCCTCCAGCCGGAAGCCCAGCCGGTCGGTGAGCATCGCGGCGGTGTCCTCGACCCGGTTCTCGGTGAGGGTGACCGCGCGGATGCCGCGCACGGCGTGCTCGGTGGGGATGCCGCCCCCGTCCCAGGGGTCGGTGTCGTGGTGGTCGGGGGCGGCGGCCAGTTCGATGACCAGGCCGTCGGGGTCGCGCAGGGACAGCACGTCCTCGGCGCCGCGCTCGGCGGGCCGGGTGAAGTCGACGTCCAGGGCCTTGAGGTGTCCGGCCCACCAGCCCAGCGACCCCTCCGGGACGGAGAAGGTGGTGACGGTGGCCTGCCCGGCGCCCTGGCGCCCGCGCGGGGCCCCGGGCCAGGGGAAGAACGTCATGACGGTGCCGGGGTTGCCCGCCCGGTCCCCGTAGTAGAGGTGGTAGGTGGTGGGGTCGTCGAAGTTGACGGTGCGCTTGACCAGGCGCATGCCCAGAACGTTGCGGTAGAAGTCGGCGTTGGCGGCCGGATCCGTGGCGATGGCGGTCACGTGGTGGATCCCCGCGGGGCGTACGTCCATTCGGCACCTCTTTCGAGACCAGGTGGTTGAACCTTAAACCACTTTGGGCGGCCTTCCCCCTCCACGCTCCCCCGCACCGCTCCCCGTTCCGGTCAAGGACACCCCGGCCCCGGGCAATACCTCTTTCCCCGGCCGCAGCCCCAGCCCCGCGACCAGCGCAGACGCGCACAGGAACCCGGCGAACACCAGCGCCGCGCCCCACCCCCAGCGGTCGTAGAAGAGTCCGCCGGCCCAGCCCAGCACGCTCGCCCCCACGTAGTAGGCCAGCGTGTACACCGAGGACGCCTGCGCCCGCCCCTCGCCGGCCCGCCGGGCCGCCCAGGCCGAGGCGGTGGCGTGCGCGCAGAAGAACACGAACGTGAACACCACCAGCCCCACCGCGACCACCGGCAGCCAGGGCGCCGCCAGCACCGCCGCCGCGGCGCCCATCACCGCGACCGAGACCGCCAGCACCCGGTAGGGCCCCCACCGGCCCGCGCCCCGCCCCGACCAGGCCGACCCGGCCATCCCCGCGGTGTAGGCGACGAACAGGGACGACGCCACCGCCTGGGAGAGCCCGAACGGCTCGCCCGTCAGCCGGAACCCCAGCAGGTTGTAGACGGTCATGAACGCGCCCATGAGCAGCAGCGCCTGCGCATACAGCGCCGCCATCCCCGGGGTGGCCAGCGCCGCCCGCCACCGGGAGCGGCCGCCGACCCCGCCGGCCCCGGCCCGGGGCGCGCCGCGGGTCCGGCGCGGCAGCGCGCACACGAACACCAGCCAGGCCAGGACGCCCACCGCGGTGGAGGCCGCCACCCCCCACTGCCAGCCCCCGGCGGCGGCCGCCCACCCCGAGACCAGGCGCCCGCCCATCCCGCCCAGCGGGTTCCCGGCGATGTACACACCGATCGCCCGGGCGGCGTCGGCCGGGTGCAGCACCTCGGACAGGTGGGCCACCGCCGCCGCGGGCACCCCGCCCAGCGCCGCCCCCTGCACCGCCCGCAGGGCCACGAGCAGCCACAGGTCGCCGGCGAAGGGCGCCGCGCAGCCGACCAGGGTGGCCACCGCCAGGGACACCGCGATCACCCGGGTGCGCCCGAACCGGTCCCCCAGCCCGCTCCACACCAGCGCGAACCCCGCCAGCGCGCCGGTGGCCGCCGACACCGTCAGCGACACCCGCGCCGCCGACTCCCCCAGGTCCGCCGCCAGCTCCGGCAGCACCGGCTGCACCGACCACAGCTGCGCGAAGGTCGCCACCGCCACGGCCACCATCGCCACCACGGTGCGCCGGTAGGCGGAGGTCCCCGCCCGGGGGCGGTCGTCGTCGGAGTGCGCGGAGTCCATGGAACCCACGCTAGAAACCGGTGACCCATACGTCCAATGCATGAACAGGCGCTGTTCCATACTGGAACGCATGGAACCCGAGGACGCCGACCGCATCACCCGGCTGCTGGCCCCCCGCCTGCACATGCTGGCCGCCCTGGCCCGCACCGAGCACGTCACCCGCGCCGCCGAATCCCTGGGCATGCCCCAGCCCACCCTGAGCAGGGCGATCGCCCGCCTCCAGGAGGACACCGGGCTCACCCTGGTCGAACGCACCGGGCGCGGGGTGCGGCTGACCCGCACCGGCCGCCTGCTGCTGCCGCACGTGGAACGCGCCCTGGCGGACCTGGCCCGCGGGGTGGGCGAGATCACCGACGCGGGACAGGGCCGGGTCGGCCTCACCTTCCTGCCCACCCTGGGCGTGGAGGTGGTGCCCGCGCTGCTGCGCGACTTCCGCCGCGCCCACCCCGGCGTGCGCTTCACCCTGGTCCAGGAGCCCTGGGCCGACTCCCTGCGCCGCGTGGCCGAGGGCGGTGCCGACCTGGCGCTGACCTCGCCGCTGCCCGCCGACCCGCGCCTGGCCTCGACCGTGCTGCACACCCAGGCGCTGCGCCTCGTGGTGCCCGAGCACCACCGGCTGGCGGCCGCCGACCGCGAGATCGCCCTGGCCGAGGTGGCCGCGGAGGAGTTCGTGCTCCTCAAGCCGGGCCGGGGGGTGCGCCACCTGACGGACCTGATCACCGACCGGGCGGCGCTGACACCCGAGGTCGCCTTCGAGGCCGACGACATCGCCACCGCCCGCGGACTGGTCGGCGCCGGGCTGGGGGTGTCGGTGCTGCCCGCGCGCCCGCGCGGCCCCCTGCCGGGCACGGTGGAGCTGGCCCTGGCCGACCCGGACGCGGTGCGGCCGATCGGGGTGGTGCACCCGGCCGGGGGCTCCGGCGGCGGCTACACGCCCCCGGCCGTGGCGACGTTCCTGGACCACGTGCGCCGCCACGGGCCGCGGCTGATCCCCGACCTGACCGGCTGACCCGCGAAAACCCCTTGCCGGGGGGCGGGGGCGGCCGCCACGCTGGCCGCCATGACACGAGAGCGCTCTTCCGAACGAACCGCCGAACGACCCGTGGCCCTGGTCACCGGTGTGGGCCGCACCCGCGGCATCGGCGCGGCGGTCGCCCTGCGCCTGGCCGGGGCCGGCTGGGACGTCGCCTTCACCCACTGGGCCCCCTACGACGCCCGCATGCCCTGGGGCGCCGAACCCGGCGCCGCCGAGCGAATCGGCGCCGCCCTGGCCGAACGCGGGGCCGCCCACCTGGCGCTGGAGGCCGACCTCGCCGACCCCGAGGTCCCCGACCGCGTCGTGGAGCGGGTGAGCGCCGAACTGGGCGCGCCCGCCGCCCTGGTCCTGTGCCACTGCGAATCGGTGGACACCTCGCTGCTGGACACCGGTGTGGAGTCCTTCGACCGGCACTTCGCGGTCAACGCCCGCGCCTCCTGGCTGCTGGTGCGTGCCTTCGCCCGCGCCTTCACCGCGCCCCGCGGGTCCGGCCGGATCGTCGCGCTGACCAGCGACCACACCGTCGGCAACCTGCCCTACGGCGCGAGCAAGGCGGCGCTGGACCGGATCGTCGTCGCCGCCGCCCGGGAGCTGGCCCACCTGGGCGTGTCCGCCAACGCGGTGAACCCGGGGCCGGTCGACACCGGGTGGATGACCCCGGAGCTGAAGCGGGAGACGGCCGGGTACACGCCGCTGGGCCGCACCGGCACCCCCGAGGACACCGCCGACCTGGTCGAATTCCTGTGCTCGCCGCGCGGCGGGTGGGTCAACGGGCAGCTGCTGCACAGCGACGGCGGGATCTCCGCGCCCTCCTGAGCACGCGGGGCGGCCGCCGCGTTCCGGATCAGGACGGTATCCGGACCGCGGCGGCCGCGCGCCCCATAGTCGGCCGTAACTTGTCCGAATGTCAACAAAACGGGGGCGGGGCGCCACCGCCCGCAACCGTACCGAGACCCGGACGGTTCTCACTCTCTACTGCGTGCGCCCTACACTTTCCCAGCACCCGACCATCCCGTCATCCGAGGAGGCGCATGCGCAGGGCCCGGCGGCGCGGGCTCGCCCACGAGGCGGCCGACCGTATCCGCGAGTCCATCCTCCAGGGCACCGTGCCCCCCGGCGCACCGCTGCGCGAGGTCGACCTGGCCACCCGCCTGGACGTCAGCCGCGGCTCCGTCCGCGAGGGGCTGGCCCTGCTGGAGCGCGACGGCCTGGTCGTCAGCGAATGGCACCGCGGCGCCCGCGTCATCGAGCTCACGCCGACCGACGTCGACGAGGTCTACACCGTGCGCGGCGCCCTGGAGCGCCTGGCCGCCCACCGCGCCGCCGCCCGTGTCACCGACGCCCGCCTGGCCGAGCTGTCCGGCCTGGTCGACGCCCTGGACCGGGCGCTGTCCGACGACACCGACGCCGTCGAGCTGCTCCGCCTGGACCTGGGCTTCCACGACCTCCTCTACGAGACCGCCGCCAACACCCGGCTGGCGGGCGCCTGGCAGGCCCTGCGCTCCCCGGTCCACCTGTTCCAGCTCACCCGCATCCGGCGCTGCCACCCGCACTACCGCCGGGACTCGGTGGAGGAGCACCGCGCCCTGGTCGACCTGCTCCGGCGCCGCGAGGCCGACGCGGCGGCCGCCTGCGCCGAGGCGCATGTGGCCGCCTCCCGCGACGCGCTGATCGCCATGCTCGACACGGGCCCCTCCGGCACCGACGACGACTTGGATAGGCTAACCTAACCTCGGCGCGCACAGGTGTCCGGGCACGCCCCGGGCACCCCGCGCTCCCGTGTGCCCGTTCCCGCCCCCGATTGGACCGACCCGTGCGCCTACCCACCGCCCCGGACGGCAGCCGGGGCTGCTCGGCCCTGGCCCGCTACACCGGCGAGCAGATCGCCGGAACGGCCGGACGCACCGTCGGATGGCTGCTCATCGAGCACCCCGGCCCCTGGCGCCACCCCGCCTTCACCAGCCCCGGGCTGGACGGGGGCGTCGTCTCCGCCCTGGCCGCGCGGATCGCCGGCCACGACGTCAGGCCCCAGCTCATCAAGCGCCCCGGCGCCGCGCGCGACGCCGGCGGGCCGCGCCGCGCCTACCTGGCCCACGTCAGCCGCACCTCCCCCTGGGTGCGGCGGGTCGACTTCACCGACCAGGCCGAGCTGCTGGACATCGACGTCACCGCCGCCGAACGCCCCGCACCGCCGGACTTCGGCACCCCCGTCGACCACACGCTGTACCTGGTCTGCACCCACGCCAAGAAGGACCCCTGCTGCGCCGTCCTGGGCCGCCCGGTGGCCGCCGCCCTGGCCGACACCGACGCCGAGGTCTGGGAGACCACCCACGTGGGCGGCGACCGGTTCGCCGCCAACCTGGTCGCCCTGCCCCAGGGCGCCTATTTCGGCCGCCTGGACCCCGTCTCGGCCGTGCACACCGTCACCTCGCTGGAGAAGGGGCTGCTGGTCCCCGACAACTTCCGCGGCCGGTGCAGCGACTCCTCCGCCGTCCAGGCGGCCGAGGCGGCGCTGCGCATGCGCCTGGGCACCGTCGGCACGGACGAGATCACCCACCTGGGCGAGGAGGAGGCCCCCGGCGGCGTCCGCGTCACCCTGGGCCACGACCGCGGCCTGTACACGGTCGCCGTCGCCCGCGAGGAGGGCGCGGCCTGCCCCGCCACCTGCTCGGCGGCCGAGCCCAGCCGCCCGGTCCACCACCGCGTCACCGAGATCGAGGGCCTGCCCGCCCACGCCTGACCGCGCGGGGCGGCGCTATCCGCCCGCGGTCTCCCCCGCCGGCTCCGCGCCCCCGGCGACCTCGGCGGTGGCGCGGGTCTGGGCGGCCGCGGCCCGGGTCAGGTACCCGGCGATGAGGGCGAGCTGGTCGGCGTCGTAGTCGGCGTGGACCTCGCCGAGCTCGCGCATGAGGGGTCCGAACACCTCGGCGGCGCGCTCGGCCGGGACGCCGGTGAGGGTGACCACGACCCGGCGGCGGTCGCTCTCGTCCCGGCCGCGCGTGATCATGCCGCGGCGCTGGAGCCGGTCCAGGACGCCGGTGACCGAGGCGGGGGCCAGCCCGGAGTGGCGGACCAGCTCGCCCGCGGTGCAGGGGCCGTGCCGCTCCAGCAGGTCCATCATCTTCCAGTCGCTGGGACCGATGCCCAGGCGCTCGCCCACCGCGGTGTGGAACATCACCGCCGCGGCCGAGAGCACGCGCCCGGCCTCCTCGACCTCGCGCAGCGCCCTGTCCCGATCCATGCCTTCTCCGTTCCGCCGGTCTTCTCGCACGCTCGCGGGGCACCGCGCCCTTGACCGCGGCGACCCCTCCGAATATATTTCGTTCGATCGAACGAAATAATATCGCCCCTTCCAGGAGACCATCATGCGCGTACTCGTCAGCGGCGGCGGCATCGGCGGCCCCGCACTGGCGCTGGCCCTGCACCGGGCCGGCATCGACGTCCGGACCTTCGAGGCCCACCCCGGCCCCGCCGCCGGCCTGGGCTCCCACCTGGGCCTGGCCCCCAACGGGCTCGCCGTCCTGCACGCCCTGGGCGCGGGCGAGGACGTCATCGCCCACTCCGCCTTCCCCAGCGACACCATCGAGTTCACCAACGGCCGCGGCCGCGTCCTGGGCCGCCTCCGCGACGGCTCCGCCGAACACGGAGACCACCTGCGCACCCGCACCATCACCCGCGGCCGCCTCCAGACCGTCCTGGCCGAGGCCGCCGCCCGGGCCGGGGTCCCCGTCGCCTACGGCAGGCGGCTGGTCTCCCACACCGACCACGGCGACCACGTCACCGTCTCCTTCGCCGACGGCGGCACCGCCCGGGGCGACGTCCTCATCGGCGCCGACGGCATCCACTCCCCCGTCCGCTGCACCATGGACCCCGCCGCACCCGGCCCCGCCTACACCGGGCTGCTCAACATGGGCGGCTCCCTGCCCGCGCACCTGCTGCCCGCCACCCCCGCGGGCACCACCCGCATGGTCTTCGGCCGCCGCGCCTTCCTCGGCTACCAGACCGGGGAGGAGACCGCCCTGTGGTTCGTCAACCTGCCCCACCCGGACGTCGGGCCCGACACCCCCGCGCCCGCGGGCGGCTGGCAGCGGTACGTCCTGGACCGGTTCTCCGGCGACGCCCCCTACATCGCCGCCGCCCTCGCCCACGCCGACCCCGCCGCGTTCACCCCGACGGGCATCCACGACATCGCCTCGCTGCCCCGCTGGAGCAGGGGCCGCGTCGGCCTGCTCGGCGACGCCGCCCACGCCATGGCCCCCTCCAGCGGGCAGGGCGCCTCCCAGGCCCTGGAGGACGCCCTGGTCCTGGCCTCCTGCCTGCGCGACATCGACGACCCCGCACGGGCCCTGGCCACCTACGAGCACCTGCGCCGCGACCGCGTCGAACGCGTCGTGGCCCTGGGGCGGCGCCAGGGCTCTCCCAAACTCGCCGGGAACGCCGTCAGCGCGTTCCTGCGCGACCTCGCCCTGCCCCTGGTGTTCAGGGCCGTCGCCCGCACCGACCCGCACCGCGAGGTGTTCTCCCACCGCATCGACCCCGACCGGCCGGTCCGGCCCGCCGGGGTCGTCCGGTGAACGCCGCTCAGCCCCAGAAGCCGAAGCTGTACAGCAGCCCGTTGGTCGCCGCCATCACGCCCAGCGCCAGCACCGCGCCGGTCACGAACGAGGTCCGCAGCGATCGCACCAGGAACTCCAGCGACACCAGGTTGTTGAGGATGAAGTAGCCCAGCATCGTCGCGTGCCAGAACCCGTCCATCGACAGGGGCTCGAACACGAAGACCGAGCCGTTCCACACGTTGGTCTCGGTGGTGAACCACTCCCACGCCAGCGCCGCACCGTACCCCAGCGGGATCTGGATGAACGGCAGGATCAGCAGCGGCAGCAGCTTGGCGAAGCTCCACAGGCTCGGCCGTCCCGCCTCGCGGGCCTCGGCCTGCGCCCGGCGCGCCGCCTCCTGCTCGGCGCGCACCCGCTCGCGGTGGGCCCGGTCCGCCTCCTGGCGGCGCCGGTGCTCCACCTGCTCCTCGTGGCGGCGCCGCTGCTGGGCCGCGTACTCCTCCTGGCGGCGGCGCTCCTGCTCCTGGCGCTCCTGCTGGGCGCGCAGCTGCTCCTGGTGGCGCTCGTACTCCCGGCGGCGCAGCTCCTCGGCGTCGGCCCCGGGCGCCCCGCGCCGCCCCCCGTACAGGTCGGCGTAGGGGTCGTTCGGAGCGGACGCCCCCGGGCCGTACCCCTGGTCCTGGGCGGGCATCCGCCGGGTGGAGTCGTGCCCCTGCCCGGCACCGTACGGCTGCGCCTGCTGCGTCGCGTCGTAGCCCTGGGCCTGCCCCGCGCCGTACTGCTGCGTGGGCGCATACCCCTGCCCCTGGCCCTGTCCCAGGACCGAGGTCGCCCCCTGGTCCTGGGCCGCGGGAGGCGTCACCCGCGTGGCCGCGTCGTCGCCCCACGCCCCGGCCGCCGCCCCCGCGGCACCGCCGGCCACCGCGCCGGCGGCGCCCCCGGCGGCCGCCGCGCCCCACACCCGCGTCGGGTCCGCGGAGCCCTCGCCGCGGCCGTGGGCGCCGGTCGGCTCCGCCGACGACAGCGCCCGGTTGACGGTCGCCACCTGCTCCTGCACGCCCGCCATCACCGCGGGCGGCAGCCACGCGGCCCCGGCGGGCACCTCGCCCAGGTAGTCCAGGATCTCGCCCGGAGTGGGGCGGCCCCGCACGTCCTTGCTCAGGCAGGCCGCCACCAGGTGCCGCAGCGACTCCGGCACCCGCGACAGGTCGGGCTCGCTGCTGATGATCCGCATGACCATCGTCGGCATCGCCCCCTCGCCGAAGGGGCCCGTGCCCCCGGCCGCGTACGCCAGCACCGCACCGTAGGCGAACAGGTCGCTGGCGGGGGTCAGCGTCTCCCCCTGCACCTGCTCAGGGCTCATGAACCCCGGCGTGCCGATGATCGACTGCGTCGCCGCCGTCCCGTCCGTGGCCCGCGCGATCCCGAAGTCGATCACCCGCGGCCCGTCCTCGGCCAGCAGCACGTTGCCGGGCTTGAGGTCCCGGTGGATCAGCCCGACCCGGTGGATCTCCGCCAGCGCCTCGGCCAGGCCGGCCGCCAGCACCCGCACCGTCGGCTCGGGCAGCGGGCCGTGGGCCGCCACCGCGTCGTCCAGCGGCAGGGAGGGGACGTAGGAGGTGACCAGCCACGGCACCTCGTCCTCGGGGCCCGCGTCGATCACCGGCGCCGTGAACGCGCCGCTCACCTGGCGGGCCGCGTTCACCTCACGGGCGAACCGCTCCCGGAACGCGGCGTCGGTCGCCATGTGCGGGTGGATCCGCTTGATCGCCACGGCCCGCCCGCCCGCGGACCGGCCCAAGAACACCTGGCCCATACCGCCCGCCCCCAGGCGTGCGATCAACCGGTACCGGCCGATGCGATCGGGATCGGTGCTCTCAAGGGGACCCAACGTCCTCAGTCCTTCCGCATTCGCCGAGTCTGGTCGCGCCTCGTACACCACACGTGCACCAGACCCCAGCGATCGTAGCCAACCCGGCGGGCCCCGCGGACCCGCGGCGCCCCGCACCGTCGGACGCGCCGCACCGCACCTGCGGTCCTCTCCCCCCGCGGTGCGCCGACAACGCCCCACCGCCCCCGGGAGTTCCCCCCTGGCCTGCATCGGCCAACTCGCCCCGGGCCGCAGCGCCCCCGCACCCGGCCCGCCTAGGGTCGTAGCGTCGAGAGGAGCGCCCATGCAGGTCCTGAACTCCCTGCGGACCGACGCCCGCCTGCGCATGTTCCAGGCGATGACCTGGGCCGCCGCCCAGCGGGGGGACCACGCCTCCCGCCTGATGCACCACCCCTGGCGCGCGAACCCCTACCCCACCCACCGGCGCCTGCGGGCCCAGGGGGCCCTCGTCCGCAGCCGGTTCGGGTTCCGCACCGCCACCTCCCACGCCCTCGTCCAGGGCATCCTGCGCGACCGCTCCCTGGGCGTGCGCCCGGAGGGCCCCATGGCCGAACCGACCGGCGTGGACCTGATCGACCTCTCCTTCCTCACCCGCAACCCGCCCGAGCACACCCGGCTGCGGGCCCTGGCCCGGCCCGCGTTCACGCCGCGCATGATGGAGCGGTACGCCGTCGAGATCGAGAAGATCACCCACGACCTGCTGGACCGGGCCCTGGCCAAGGGGAGCTTCGACCTCATGGCCGACTTCGCCCAGCCGCTGCCCATCGCGGTCATCACCCGGCTGCTGGGCGTGCCCGACGACGACCACGCCGCGTTCGTGGAGATCGGCGCGGCCATCGGGTCGTCCCTGGACGGGCCCCGCTCCGCCCGCCACCTGCGCCGCATCCAGGACGCCTCGGACCGCCTGGACACCCTGTTCGACCACCTGATGCGGCTGCGCCGGGCCGACCCGCGCGAGGACGTCGTCTCCTCCCTGACCGCCGCCACCGACGCCGGGGAGATCACCCCCCGGGAGATGGCCGCGATGTGCCGGCTGCTGCTCGTCGCCGGGTTCGAGACCACCGTCAACCTCATCGGCAACGGCACGGCCGCCCTGCTGCGCCACCGCGACCAGTGGGACCGGCTCACCGCCGACCCCGGCCTGGCCGGGAACGCCGTCGAGGAGGTCCTGCGCTACGACCCGCCGGTGCAGATGACGTCCCGCTGGGTGAACCGGGACACGTCCATAATGGGACACGAGCTGCGCCGGGGGAGCTACATCCTGTGCTCCATCGGGGCCGCGGGCCGCGATCCCGACCGCTTCACCGACCCCGACCGGTTCGACATCACCCGTACCGACGCATCCGACCACCTCGCCTTCTCCGGCGGCATCCACTACTGCCTGGGGGCGCCGCTGGCACGGCTGGAAGGGCGCATCGCCCTGCACGCCCTGGCCACCAGGGCACCGCACCTGCGCCCCGCCGGCCGGCCCGTCCACCGGCCCACCACGACCCTGCGCGGCCTGGCCGCCTTCCCCGTCACCACGGGAGAGGGGTGAGGGGTGACCGGGCACCGCACCACCGGGCACGGCAGGCCCGCGCCCGTCAACGGAAAGGGGGTGCTGTTGACCGCCGCCGCCCTGTGCGCCGTCGTCCTCACGGTCACCGGCGTCCTCGTCGCCGTCCTGCCCGAACCGGAGCAGGAGGGCCACCTGCTACCCGGGCTCGCCCGCGCCCGGGGCATCGACCTGGGCGTCGCGGTGGCCGTCGACCCCCTCGCCCACGACCGCCGCTACCGGGGCATCGTCGAGGACCACTACACCTCGGTCACCGCCGAGAACACCATGAAGTGGGAGCACGTCCAGCCCGAACGGGGCGAGTTCGACTGGAGCGGCCCCGACGCCGTCGTCGACTTCGCCGCCGAGAACGGCCTCAACGTGCGCGGCCACACCATGCTCTGGCACAACCAGCAGCCCGACTGGCTCGCCGGCGGCGACTGGGACGCCGAGAGCCTGAGCGCGGTCGTCCACGAGCACGTCACCACCGTCATGGAGCGCTACCGCGGCCGCGTCTCCGCCTGGGACGTCATCAACGAGCCCCTGGAGGACGGCGGCCCGGACATGCGCCGCAACCTCTGGTACGAGGTCCTGGGCCCCGACTACATCGCCCAGACCCTCTACAGCGCCCACGCCGCCGACCCCGACGCCGAGCTCTACATCAACGAGTTCGGCATCGAGACCGCCGGCCCCAAGGCCGACGCCCTCTACGCCCTGGTGTCGGACCTGGTCGAGCGCGGGGTCCCGCTGCACGGCATCGGCTTCCAGTCCCACTTCGTGCACGGCGACGTGTCCGAGGACCTCGCCGACCAGATGCGCCGCTACACCGACCTGGGCCTGGAGGTCGCCGTCACCGAACTGGACGTGCGCATCCCCGAGCCCGTCACCGACGAGGACCTGCGGGAGCAGCGCGGCGAGTACCGCGACGTCCTGGCCGCCTGCCTGGAGGTCGAGGGCTGCGTCAACGTGACCGTCTGGGGCGTCACCGACGCCCACTCCTGGATCCCCGAATGGTTCCCCGGCACCGACGCCGCCCTGCCCTTCGACACCGCCTACCGGCCCAAGCCCGCCCTGTCGGGCATGGTCGACGCCCTCTCCCGGCGCGGCGGCCGCCGGCCGGCACCGGCCGGGAACCCCGGTCGGCGCACCCGCCCCACCCGCTAGGCTGCGGCACCATGACCGTCCGTGTGCCCGCCCGCGTCGCCGCCGCCCTCACCCGCTTCTGCGGGCCCGACTGGGTGGCCGACCTGCCCCGCCGGGCCTCCGAGCGCCTGGACGCCTGGGGCCTCGCCCCCGCCGGCGACCCCCTGCACGGCGCCGTCTCCCTGGTCCTGCCCGTCACCACCGCCGACGGCCGCCCGGCCATGCTCAAGATCCAGCCCGTCGACGCCGAGACCCGCGGCGAACCCGACGCGCTGCGCGCCTGGGACGGCGACGGCTGCGTCCGCCTCCTCGACCACGACCCCGGTAGCGGCGACCTGCTCCTGGAGGCCCTGGACCCCGGCCGCGACCTGGACTCCACCATCGACGCCCACGGGATCGACCGGGCCCTGGAGACCATCGCCGGACTGCTCACCACCCTCAACGCCCGCCCCGGGCCGCCCGGCCTGCGCCGCCTGGGCCCCATGACCGAACGCCTCGTCGCCCGCGCCCGCCGCCTGCGGGCCGCCGCCGACCCGCCCGGCGACCTGGACGCCGCCCTGGACCGGTGGGCGGGTGTGGCCGCCGCCGTCGCCCCCGAGGCCGGGGACCGCCTGCTGCACTGGGACCTGCACTACCAGAACGTCCTGGCCCCGCTCCCGGGCACCGGCCGCGGCCCCTGGCTGGCCATCGACCCCAAGCCCCTGGCCGGCGACCCGGGCTACGAGCTGCTGCCCGCCCTGTGGAACCGCTTCCCGTCCGGCCCCGGGACCGAGCGCCTGCTGCGCCGCCGCTTCGACCTGCTCACCGACGCCACCGGCGCCGACCGGGAGCGGGCCCGCGCCTGGACCCTGGTCCGCGTCCTGGAGAACACCGTCTGGTCCCTGGAGGAGGGCGACACCGCCCGCCCCGCGCAGATGCTCGCCCTGGCCCGCGCCCTGGGGTCCTGACCCCGCCACGCGGCGGGCACCACCCCGCCGCACGCCGCTACCGCCCCGCCCGGCGGCGTCCGCACAATGGGGTCCCGCGCACCGACACCGACGGGAGACCTCCGTTGACCACACCTCCTCCACCGCCCTTCGACCCCGAGCTCTCCGCCGCCCTGGCCCTGATCGGCGACCAGATCACCCCCTCCATCACCCCCGACCTCATCGACGCCGTCCGGACCGCCCGCGCCGGCCTGCCGGTCGAGGGCGACTTCGCCCACGGCGGCGACTTCACCGAGCACGCCCTCACCTTCCCGGGCCGCGACGGCGCCGACGTCCCCCTGCTGCTGTGGCGTCCCACCTGGACCACCGCCCCCACCGGGCTGCTGTACTGGATCCACGGCGGCGGCATGATCCTGGGCACCCACCGCGGCCCCGAGATCCCCGACCTGCTCGCCACCGCCCGCGAACTGGGCCTGGCGGTGGCCTCCGTCGGCTACCGGCTCGCCCCCGAGCACCCCCACCCCACCCCCGTGGAGGACTGCTACGCCGGGCTGGCCCACCTCACCGCCGACGCCGCCGCCCACGGCCTGGACACCGCCCGGGTCGTGGTGGGCGGGGCCAGCGCCGGCGGCGGCCTGGCCGCCGCCACCGCCCTGCTGGCCCGCGACCGCGGCGGCCCCGCCCTGGCCGCGCAGCTGCTGATCTACCCGATGCTCGACGATCGCAACGACAGCGTCTCCGCCCACCAGATGGCGGGCCTGGGCGTGTGGGACCGCACCTCCAACGACACCGGCTGGAACGCCCTGCTGGGCGGGACCGCGGGCGGGCCCGACACCTCCCCCTACGCCGCCCCCGCCCGCGCCGCCGACCTGTCGGGGCTGCCCCCGGCGTTCCTGGACGTGGGCTCGGCCGAGACCTTCCGCGACGAGGTCGTCGACTACGCCGCCCGCATCTGGCGGGCGGGCGGCGTCGCCGAGCTCCACGTGTGGCCCGGCGCCTTCCACGGCTTCGACTCCTTCGCCCCGCACGCCGCCCTGTCCCGCCAGGCCACGGCCGCGCGCCTTCCCTGGCTGCGCCGCACCCTCGGCGTGTGAGGCAGGGCACACTGGTTCCATGAGGGAACTGCTGGGCCGCATCAGCGCACTGGACCCCCAGGCCGGGGACGCCGTCAAGGTCATCGCCTACTTCGACCGGCTGCACGGCACCGGCCTGGAACCCCTGGTGCGCGGTGCGGCCGCCCTGGCCGGGCACCCCGCCGCGCTCACGGACCCGGCCCGCGCCCTGTCCCTGCGCGCCCTGCCCGACGGCCGCCTCACCCGCGCCCCGCAGCCGCCCCCGGACCCGTCCTGGCCGACCGCCACCGCGGGGACCGCCCTGCTGTGGCTGGAGGTGCCCGGCCCCGCCGGACCGGTCCTGGACATGGTGCTGGAGCGGGCCGCGGTCGCCGTCCTGGACCACCTGGACCGCTCCCCGGCCCCCGCCCTCCCCCTGGCGGCGGTGCTCACCGACCCCGCCCGCGGCGAGGACGAGCGCCTGGCCGCGGCCCGCCGCGCGGGGATCGGGCCCGCCGCCCGCCGCGCGGTCCTGGCCCCCCGCCGGGGCCCGGTGCGCCTGCTCGCCCCCGGCGAGGACCCCGGCACCGCCCGCGCCGGGCTGGGCCCGGCCGTACCGGTCGCCGACCTGCCCGCGTCCCTGGCCGACGCGCGCCGCGCCCTGCGCTTCACCGCCGCCGGGTCGGGCGCCGACCCCGGCCCCCGCCTCGTCCGCGCCGAACACCTGGGCGCCCTGCTGCCCCTGGCCGACACCGTCGCCCCCGGCGACGCGCCCCCGCCCGACGTGACCGCCCTGGAGCGGCTGGCCCGCACCTCCACCGCCCTGATCGCCCTGGCCGACGCGCTGGCGACCGCGTCCAGCGTGCGCGCGGCCGCCACGGCGCTGGGCGTGCACCACTCCACCGCCCAGCAGGGCCTGGAACGCCTCGAACGCCTCCTGGGCTGGAGCGTGCGCACCGTCCCGGGGAGGCTGCGCCTCCAGGTGGCCCTACACGTGCGCCGCCTCCACCTGCCCGACTGACCCCCGCACGCCCCGGCGGTGGTCGGTCGGCGACACCCCGCGCACCCGCTTGAACGCGGCGCTGAACGCGAACGCGTCCGCGTAGCCCACCCTGCGGGCGATCGCCCCCACCGTCTCGGCGGTGTCGCGCAGCAGGTCCGCGGCCAGGGTCATCCGCCACTCGGCCAGGTACGCCATCGGCGGCACCCCCACCAGCGCCGTGAAGTCCCGGGCCAGCGTCGCCCGCGACACCCCGCACACCTCGGCCAGCCCCGCCACCGTCCACGCCGCGTCGGGCCGGTTGTGCACCGCCCGCAGCGCCGCCCCCACCACCGGGTCGGCCAGCGCCGTGTACCAGGCGGGCGGGTCGGCCTCGGGCCGGTCGA
The DNA here is from genome assembly GCF_040614155.1 of Nocardiopsis sp. NPDC006139. Lineage (NCBI taxonomy): Bacteria > Bacillati > Actinomycetota > Actinomycetes > Streptosporangiales > Nocardiopsidaceae > Nocardiopsis > Nocardiopsis sp. NPDC006139. The sequence goes on along the minus strand of NZ_JBEXTT010000013.1, from coordinate 133,139 downwards.
ACCAGGTCCGCAGGGTCGAGACCAGCGCCAGGTCCAGCAGCCGGTCCAGCACCACCTGCTGGCCCGGCACCTGGCAGTCCACCTCGTTGAGGATCATCTGCGTGAGCGGGTCGTGGCAGGCGTCGGCGGGCACCACCAGCACCTCCGGCAGCGCCGACAGCAGCCGCCGCCCCACCTCCCCGGTGACGTCGTAGCTCCCGCACAGCATCAGGTCCGGGGCGTCCAGGGAGTGCCCGTAGGTGCGCAGTCCCAGCACCACGTCCTCGTCGAGGCTCAGCCCGTCCGGGCCCACGCACCCCGTTCCCGACAGGACGGCGCCGGTGGCGGCGGCGTCGGCCGGGTGCGCCACGGTGTGCACGGCCGGGCCGCGCAGCACCGCGATGTCCCCCGGGGCCAGGGCGACGGGGTCACCGCTCTCGGGGACGATCCAGGACCGGCCCCGCACCATGGTGATCAGCGACAGCGGCAGGGAGTGGTCGAAGCACACCGACCAGGGCGGCTCCATCAGGGAACGGCTGAACAGGGCCCCGCGGGCCCGGACCCCGTCGAGGAGGTCGGAGAGTGCGTCCATGCCGTAGACGATCGCACATGCCGGTGAGTTTTCAACCCATGGATCGTCTCAGCCGCAGGTGATGGACTTCTGCCATGACGAACACCGACCCCATCCTGGTCATCGGCGGCACCGGCACCACCGGTCGCCGCGTCGCCCGCCTGCTCGCCGAGCGGGGCCGCGCCGCGCGCGTCGCCTCGCGCAGCGCAGCCCACCGCTTCGACTGGACCGACCCCGCCACCTGGGACGCCGCCCTGAAGGGGGTGCGCACCGCCTACGTCGTCCCCAACGACGCCGACCCGCGCACCCCCGACCTCATCGACGCCGCCCGTGCCCTCGGCCTGGAGCGCCTGGTCCTGCTCTCGGCCCGCGGCAACGACGACCCCGAGTACTACACCGACCGCCCCAACCTCGACAACGGCCACATGCAGGGCGAGAAGGCCCTGGCCGGCAGCGGCCTGGAGTGGACCGTGCTGCGCCCCACCTGGTTCGCCCAGAACTTCACCGACGGCTTCTTCACCCCCATGGTGGAGGCCGGGGACCTGCGGCTGCCCGTCCACGGCGCCGCCTGCCCCTACGTCGACGCCGACGACATCGCCGAGGTCGCCGTCGCCGCCCTCACCGGCGACGGGCACCAGGGCCGCACCTACGAGATGTCCGGCCCCCGCCCGCTCACCCTGGGAGAGGTCGCCGAGGCCTTCACCGCCGCCGGAACGCCGGTGGCCCACACCCCCGTCACCGAGGAGGAGTTCATCGCCGAACGGGTCGCCGCCGGAATCCCCGAGGAGGTGGCCCTGATCTGGGCCGACGTCATGGGACCGCTGGCCCGCGGGCGCGAGGCCCACCTGTCCACCGGGGTGGAGGACGCCCTGGGCCGCCCGCCCCGCTCCCTGGAGGACACCCTCAGTCGGCGAGGGTGATCCCCAGCGCTCCCAGCAGCAGGCGCGCCTGCGCGGGGCCGATCATCGCCCCGCGCAGGTACTGCGCCTGCTCCACCGTGAACTCGCCCAGGTCGGCGCCGCGCAGGTCCGCGCCCGCCAGCCTCGCCCCGACCAGCGAGGCCCCGCGCAGCCGCGAGTCCACCCACACCGTCTCGCGCAGGTCCGCCGCCGACAGGTCCGCCTCGTCCAGGCGCAGCCCCTCCAGCACCCGGCCCCGCAGGTCGATGCCCTTGCACCGGGCCAGCATCAGGTTGCAGTGGTCGAACGCGTACCCCACCCCGCGCAGCGACGTCAGCCCCGCCCCCGTCATCCGGCACCCCGAGAACACCGCGTCGGTCAGCAGCGCCCCCTGCCACCGGGTGTTGGCCAGGTCCACCCGCTCGAACCGCGCCTCGGTGCACTCGGCCCCGCCGAACACCGCCCCCGCGGCCCCGCCGCCGACGAACCGGGCCCCCTCCAGCTCCGCGCCGTCCAGGCGCGCCCCGTCCAGCCGGCAGTCCCGCACCACCGCCTCGGCCAGGTCCACCCCGCGCAGGTCCGCCCCCGACAGGTCGCACCCCACCAGCTCCCGGGGCGCACCCCCCGCGCTCCCCCACTCCTCCCGCAGATCGGCCCCCGCCAGATCCGCGCCCTGCAACGACTCCCGAGAAACATCCGTGCCCATGGGCGCGCACCCTACCGTGCGCCGCCGACAGCGCGCCGCCGGAACCGCTCAGTCGCGCAGCTTCAGCGCCAGGAACAGGTCCACCCGGTGCTCCAGGTTGCTCAGGTCCCGGCCGGTCAGCTCCTCCACCCGGCCGATCCGGTACCGCAGCGTGTTCACGTGCACGTGCATCGCCGCCGCGCACCGCTGCCAGGACCCCGAGTGCTCCAGGAACCGCTCCAGCGTCTCCACCAGCTCCGACCGGTGGTCCCGGTCGTAGGCCACCAGCGGGCCCAGCAGCCGCTCCCGGTAGGAGCTCTGCACCTCCTCCGGCACCGACGCCAGCAGCAGCTCGTGGGAGTCGATCTCCGCCCCCGCGATCACCCGCCACCGGCCGCCCCGCAGCTCCGCCAGCCGCCGCGCGTGCCGGGCCTCCACCGCCGCGCCCCGCAGCTCCGGGACCCCGCGCGCCGCCGAGGACGACCCCAGCGCCAACCGGTGGTCCAGCAGGCCGCCCTCCAGCACCCGGGCCCCGGCCACCAGCACCGTGCGCACCCGCTCGGCCGCCTCCCGGGGGTCGCCGCCCGCGGGCACCGGGACCAGCGCCAGCGTGTCGCCGTCCCCGTCCCCGGTGACCACCGCGCCGGGCAGGTCGGCCACCAGCTCGGCCACCACGTGCCGGGGCAGCTCGCCCGCCCGCGGCGCGGGCAGCATCACGGCGCTGACCACCACGTGGTCCTCGCCCCCGCCCTGCGGAGTACCCCGCAGCAGCGCCGCCACCTCGTCGAACCGCTGCGCCGCCAGCAGCCGGGCCACCCCCTCCAGGTGCCGGGCCTCGGTGCTCCACCGGTCCTCCACCCGCCCCCGGGCCAGCACCGCCACCGACCCCAGCTCCGCGACCGTCTCGCGCTCCTCCTCCGACCACACCGCCTCGTCGCCGGCGCACACCAGCAGCCACCGCGACAGCGGATGCGACCGCGACGTGGCCACCTCCCGCACCGTCACGACCGCCTCCCCGGCCCCCGGCACCCGCGTGGTGTGCGGCAGCAGCGGCCACGCCAGGGCCCGGGCCGCCAGCCACTCCCGCTCGGCCGCGCCCAGCCCCGCGCCGTCGCCGGCCACCAGCCGGCCCGTCGGCGAGACCACCCACGCGCGCACCCCGACCTGCGCCGACGCCCGCGCGAACACCTCCGCGAAATCCGCGCCGGCGGCCACCTCCGCCACCGCCTGGCGCAACCGGTCCCGGTGCCGCGCCAGCCCCGCGAACCGGCGCCGGGTGTGCGAGCCCAGCACCTCCTCCGTCACCGCGCCGAACGACGTCTCCGGCGGAACCTCCACCAGCGGCATCCCCCGCCGCAGGCACGCCTGCACCAGGTCCTCGGGCACCGAGCCCAGCGCCGTCCCCGCCCCGATCGCCACGGCGCCTGCCGACTCCACCGACGCCACGAACCGGTCCGAGTCCCCGGGCCCCTCACGCCACATCATCCCCGTGAGCACCAGCTCGCCCCCGCGCAGATACCGCGCGGGCTCCAACAGGTCGGTGGTGTAGGCCCACCCCACCTCGCGGTCGGCCTCCTCCGCCCCCGCCAGGAAGCGCAGGTGCAGCCGCTCGACCGCGATCAAATCGCCAAGACGCATGAACGTCCCTCTTGAGTCCGTGTGTCGATGATGGTCCCCGAGACCTTACGGGAGTTCAGTGGTGGGGAAGTACGAACCCTCCCACGGGCACCACTTGGAGGAAACGACCAACGATAACCGTTCGTTCCGCCATCACTTCATGTCATCGCCGCCTGGAAGCGACGACACCGGAGTGCTGTACTTCACACAACCCACCGGTCAAGTCAACGCGAGGACCTTCACACATGCGATTCCTGAGCCCCTCCACCCTGCAGGAGGCGCTTGAGGCCAAGGCCGAGCACCCCGACGCCGTCCCGATCACCGGCGGCACCGACGTCATGGTCGAACTCAACTTCGACAAGCGCAGGCCCGACATCCTGCTCGACCTGACCCGCGTCGCCGAACTCTCCCGCTGGGAGACCGCCGGCGACGGCCACACGCGCCTGGGCGCCGCCGTCCCCTACAGCCGCATCATCGCCGAGCTGCCCGCCCTGGCACCGGGGCTGGCCAAGGCCTCCCGCACGGTCGCCTCACCGCAGATCCGCAACCGCGGCACCGTCGGCGGCAACCTCGGCGGCGCCTCCCCCGCCGGGGACGCCCTCCCGCCGCTGCTGGCCGCCGACGCCACCGTCGAACTCGCCTCCACCCGGGGCACCCGCCGTGTCAGGGCCCGCGACTTCTTCCTCTCGTTCCGCACCACCGCGCGCCGGGACGACGAACTGATCACCGCGATCCTGCTGCCCGCGCCCGCCGGGCCCCAGCACTTCGCCAAGATCGGCACCCGCAACGCCATGGTCATCGCCGTCACCTCCTTCGCCCTGGCCCTGGACACCGGCGCACGCACCGTCGGCACCGGCATCGGCTCCGCCGGCCCCACCCCGCTGCGCGCCGAGGCCGCCGAGGACTTCCTCGCCCAGGAGATCGACTGGGACTCCCCCGGGCCCCTGCCCGAGGCCACCGTCCGCCGCTTCGGCGAACTCGTCGCCGCCGCCGCACGCCCCATCGACGACCAGCGCGGCAGCGCCGCCTACCGGCGCCACGCCCTGTCCGTCATGGCCCGCCGCACCCTGACCTGGTCCATCACCGACTACCGCAAGGAAGCCGCCGCATGCGCGTGAACATCAACGTCAACGGCCAGGACGTCACCGCCGACGACGTCTGGCCCGGAGAGAGCCTCCTGTACGTCCTGCGCGAGCGCCTGGGACTGCCCGGCAGCAAGAACGCCTGCGAACAGGGCGAATGCGGCTCCTGCACCGTCTACCTCGACGACGTCACCGTCTGCTCGTGCATGGTCGCCGCAGGCCAGGCCGAAGGCCGCCGCGTCCGCACCGTCGAAGGCCTCGCCGACGGCGCCGGCAAGGGCGGCGACCGCCCCCTGAACACCGTGCAGCAGGCCTTCCTGGACGCCGGAGCCGTCCAGTGCGGCTTCTGCACCCCCGGCCTGCTCGTCCAGACCGACGACCTGCTCAACCGCACCGTCGACGCCGGCCGGCCCGCGCCCACCGACCCCGAGATCCGCGAAGCCCTCGCCGGCAACCTCTGCCGCTGCACCGGCTACGAGAAGATCCTCGACGCCGTCCACCTGGCCGCCGCACGCCGCGCCGGCACCGACACCGCCGGGAGCACCGCATGACCGACCACCGCTCCCTCGTCATCGAAGGCGCCCACATCGCCACCGTCGACGGCGCCGAACACCCCGACGGGCACATCATCGCCCGCGACGGCCTCATCACCGCCGTCGGCGACGGCCCCGCGCCCGCCCACCTGGTCCCCGACGACGCCACCCGCGTCGACGGCCGCGGCCACCTGGCCACCCCCGGCCTCGTCAACACCCACAACCACCTCTACCAGTGGGCCACCCAGGGCCTGTTCACCGACGGCACCCTCTTCGAATGGCTCGTCGGCTCCTACGAGATCTGGCACCGCCTCGACGCCCGGGTCGTCGCCGACACCACCACCGCCGGACTCGCCCACCTGGCCCTGTCCGGCTGCACCACCGCCTCCGACCACCACTACATCCACCCCGCGGGCCGCGGCGACATCGTCGACGCCCAGGTGCGGGCCGCCCTCGACGTGGGCGTGCGCCTGGACCTGGCCCGCGGCTCCATGGACCGCGGCCACAGCCAGGGCGGCCTGCCCCCGGACAGCGTCGTGGAGACCCTCGACGACGCCCTCCAGGGCACCGCCGACGCCATCGACGCCCACCACGACCCCTCGCCCGGGTCCATGACCCGCATCGCGGTCGCCCCCTGCTCGCCCTTCTCCGTCAGCCGCGACCTCATGGTCCAGGCCGCCCACCTGGCCCGCGACAAGGGCGTCCGCCTGCACACCCACCTCGCCGAGACCCTCGACGAGGAAGAGCAGTGCCGGGCCGAATTCGGCTGCACACCCGTCGAGTACGCCGAGAAGCTCGGCTGGCTCGGCCCCGACGTCTGGTTCGCCCACGCCGTCCACCTCTCCGACGACGCCATCGCCCGCATCGCCGCCACCGGCACCGGCGTCGCCCACTGCCCCACCTCCAACGCCCGGCTGGGCGCCGGCATCTGCCGCACCACCGAACTCCTCGCCGCCGGGGTCCCCGTCGGCCTGGGCGTGGACGGCCCCGCCTCCAGCGAACTCACCCCCCTGGCCGGGGAGATGCACCAGGCCCTGCTCATGGCCCGCGCCCGCAAGGGCCCCCAGGCCCTCTCCGCCCGCCAGGCCCTGCACATGGCCACCCTCGGCGGCGCCCGCGTCCTGGGCCGCGACGCCGAACTCGGCTCCCTGACCGTCGGCAAACTCGCCGACATCGCCCTGTGGCGCGTCGACGGCTTCGGCTACGACGTCATCGAGGACCCCGTCGTCGCCGCCGTCTTCGGCCCCACCCCGCCGCTGGCCCACCTGTGGGTCGGCGCCCGCCCCGTCGTCTCCGGCGGGGAACTCACCACCGTCACCCGCGAGGCCGCCGCCGCCCGCGGCCGCAACGCCCACGCGCGACTCACCCAGGAGGCGAACCGCTGATGCCGGCGACCACCGTCACCGATCTCACCAGCACCACCAGGGACGGCATCGGCGCCAGCCCGCCGCGCCCCGACGGCACCCTCAAGGTCACCGGGGAATTCGCCTACTCCTCCGACATGTGGATGGAGGACATGCTCTGGGGCGCCACCCTGCGCAGCCCCCACCCCCACGCCGAGATCCTCTCCATCGACATCACCGAGGCCCTCAAGGTCCCCGGCGTCGAGGCCGTCCTCACCCACGAGGACGTCCCCGGCACCAAGCGCTACGGCCTCGAATTCGAGGACCAGCCCGTCCTGGCCTACGGCAAGGTCCGCTACAAGGGCGAACCCGTCGCCATCGTCGCCGCCGACCACCCCGAGACGGCCCGCCGCGCCATGGAGCGCATCCGCGTCGACTACCGGGTCCTGGAACCCGTCACCGACCCGCGCCGCGCCGCCATGGACCCCCACTGCCCCCTGGTCCACGAACCCGGCACCGTCCCCGACCACCCCGAGTACAACCAGCGCGGCAACCGCCTGCGCCACCAGCCCATCCGCACCGGCGACTTCGCCCAGGGCGACCCCGACACCGCCCTGGAGGCCCTGCGCGCCCGCGCCGACGTCGTCGTCGCCGACGAGTACGAGGTCGGCATGCAGGACCAGGCCTTCCTCGGCCCCGAGTCCGGCATGGCCGTCCCCGCCGAGGACGGCGGCGTCGACCTCTACGTCGCCACCCAGTGGATCCACGTCGACCAGCGCCAGATCGCCCCCGCCCTCGCCCTGCCCCAGGACAAGGTCCGCATCACCCTGGCCGGCGTCGGCGGCGCCTTCGGAGCCCGCGAGGACCTGTCCATGCAGATCCACGCCTGCATGCTCGCCCTGCACACCGGCAAGCCCGTCAAGATCGTCTACAACCGCGAGGAGTCCTTCTACGGGCACGTCCACCGCCACCCCGCCAAGATGCGCTACGAGCACGGCGCCCTGGCCGACGGCACCCTGCTCTACGCCACCGCCGAGGTCATCGTCGACGGCGGGGCCTACGCCTCCGCCACCCCGGCCGTCGTCGGCGTCGCCTCCTCCCTGGGCCTGGGCCCCTACGAGATCCCCCACGCCCGCGTCGACGCCTACGGCGTCTACACCAACAACCCGCCCTGCGGCGCCATGCGCGGCTTCGGCGCCGTCCAGGCCTGCTTCGCCTACGAGTCCCAGATGGACCGCCTCGCCCAGGCCCTGGGCATGCACCCGGTCGACCTGCGCATCAAGAACTCCATGAGCCAGGGCTCGCGCATCATCACCGGCCAAGAGGTCGACATGCCCCTGCCCATGGCCGAGATGCTCGCCCGCGCCAAGGACCTGCCCCTGCCGCCCGCGCGCGACGCCCTGCCCGACCCCGCCGACCTGCGCACCCTGCCCGGCGGCGTCGCCGGCACCACCCACGGCGAAGGCGTCGTCCGCGGCATCGGCTACGGCGTCGGCCTCAAGAACCTCTGCTTCTCCGAGGGCTTCGACGACTACTCCACCGCACGCGTGCGCCTGGAGGTCGTCAACGGCGAACCCGTCGCCCTCGTCCACACCGCCGCCGCCGAGGTCGGCCAGGGCCTGGTCACGATCAAGGGCCAGATCGCCCGCACCGAACTGGGCGTGGAGAAGGTCGTCATCGCCCCCTCCGACACCGGCGTCGGCTCCGCCGGATCCTCCTCCGCCTCCCGCCAGACCTACATGACCGGCGGCGCCGTGCGCACCGCCTGCCTGGCCGTACGCGAGGAGCTCTACACCCTGGCCCGCGAACGCGGCCACATCCCGGCGGCCCTGGACGACGAGGACCTGTCCCTCACCGGCGGCAAGGTCGTCTCCCGCACCCTGGGAGCCCTGGTCTCGCTCACCGACCTGCTCGGCGACGGCACCGTCGTGGAGCAGACCCGCGAGTACCACCACCGGCCCACCGAGATGCTCGACCCCACCCTGGGGCAGGGCTCCTCCCACACCCAGTTCGGCATGTGCGTCCACCGCGCCGTCGTCGACGTCGACGTCGAACTCGGCCTGGTCAAGGTCATCGCCCTGGACGCCGTCCAGGACGTCGGCAAGATCATGCACCCGCTCCAGCTCATCGGCCAGATCCAGGGCGGCTCCACCCAGGGCCTGGGCCTGGCCCTCATGGAGGAGGTCCAGGTCGGCGACGGGCAGATCCGCAACCCGTCCTTCACCGACTACCTCATCCCCACCATCCTCGACACCCCGCCCATGCGCATCGAGGTCCTCGAACACCCCGACCCGCACTCGCCCTACGGCGTCCGCGGCGCCGGGGAACCGCCCACCCTGTCCTCCACGCCCGCCATCGTGGCCGCCGTCCGCGACGCCACCGGCAAGGCCCTGACCCACGCCCCCGTGCGGCCCGAGGACATCGTCGGCATCCCCCTGTAAGACCACCGGCGGTGCGGCGGCCACCCCGCCGCACCGCCCGACCTCCCTCACCCACCCGGTGAGCGGCCCACGGCGCACGCGCCCATCCGCGCACGCGCGCGCCACCGCCCTGGGCACGGGGCGACGACGCTCCCGCACGCCCACGGACGATCACTCTGCGTGATCATCCACTCTCATCAGGCGACCGAAGGCCGCCCCGTTTCCCTCCAGGAGGGGACATGACCACACGCGACAGCGCCAAGCGCCCGCAATCCACCCCCCACGAAGGTCGATCCTGGCTCGACCGCTACTTCTCCATCACCGCCCGCGGCTCCACCCCCGCACGCGAACTCCGCGGCGGACTCACCACCTTCATGGCGATGGCCTACATCATCGTCCTCAACCCCGTCATCCTGGGCGGCGCCACCGACATCAACGGCGACCACCTCGACCCCGCCCAGCTCACCACCATGACCGCCCTGTCCGCCGGGCTCGTCACCATCATGATGGGCGTGGTCGGACGCGCCCCCATCGCCTGCGCCGCCGCCCTCGGGGTGATGGCCGTCGTCGCCTACCAGGCCGCGCCCAACATGACCTGGCCCGAGGCCATGGGCCTGGTCGTCTGGCAGGGCCTCATCATCATCGCCATGGTCGTCACCGGCGTCCGCACCGCCGTCATGAACGCCCTGCCCCGCGACCTCAAGATCGCCATCGGCGTCGGCATCGGCCTCTTCGTCACCCTCATCGGCCTCAAGAACGCCGGCTTCGTCAGCCGCGGCGAGGGCGGAAGCCTCCTCCAGCTCGGCGCCGAGGCCGACGGCGGACACCTGCTGGGCTGGCCCGTCCTCATCTTCGTCATCGGCCTGACCCTGGCCTCGGCCCTGCTCGTCCGCGGCGTCCCCGGCGCCATCTTCTACGGCATCGTCGGCGCCACGGTCCTGGCCGTCGTCGTCCACTACGCCTTCGGGCTCGACGCCGCCCAGTGGGGCGGCGGCGCGCCCGAGCTCCCCGCCTCCCTGGTCGCCGTACCCGACTTCGGACTCCTCTTCCAGGTCGACCTCCTCGGCGCCTGGACCACCGCCGGCCCCACCACCGCCGGCGTCATCCTCTTCACCCTCGTCCTGGCCGGGTTCTTCGACGCCGTCGGCACCATCCTCGCCATCGGCGCCAAGGCCGGGATCACCGACGAGAACGGCGCCATGCCCCGCGTCAACCAGATCCTCGTCACCGACGGCACCGGCGCCGTCGTCGGCGGCCTGACCAGCTCCTCGGCCACCCTCGTCTTCGTCGAGTCCACGGCGGGCGTCGGCGAGGGGGCCCGCACGGGGCTGTCCAGCGTCGTCACCGGTGCCCTGTTCCTCACCGCGATCGTCTTCGCACCGGTCTTCTCCATCGTCCCCGCCCAGGCGGCCTCGGTCGCCATGGTGCTGGTGGGGGCGCTGATGATGACCCACGTCGCCGACATCGACTGGTCGGACATGGGCGTGGCCGTCCCCGCCTTCCTCACCATCGCGATGATGCCCTTCGCCTTCGACATCGCCGGCGGCATCGGCATCGGCATCATCGCCCACACCGTCCTGCGCACCGTCCAGGGACGCGTCCGCGACGTCGGCTGGCTCATGTGGATCCTCACCGGCGTCTTCGTCTTCGACTTCTCCATGCACGCACTCGGGCTCTGACGGGCCCGCCCCACCCGGAGACCGGTTCGCGCGGTATGCGGACCGGTCTCCCCCGTCGTCCGGAAAAAGCAAGGTGATTATCACCGGCGGGCAAGGTCCCCCCGGCCCCCGGGCCACGTCACAGTGAGCGATGGAGACCGCAGCGGGCGACTCCCCACCGACAGGGCGCGAACCATGACCACACCGCTCCTCCCCACCGACCCGGCCGCCATCGGCCCCTACACCGTCACGGCCCGTATCGACAGCGGCGGGCAGGGCACCGTCTACCTCGCCCGCGCCGCCGACGGCACCCGGGCGGCGGTCAAGGTGCTGGGCCGCACCTGGGAGGGCGACTCCCGCCAGCGCGACCGCTTCGCCCAGGAGCTCACCGCGGCCCGCCGCGTCGCCCCCTTCTGCACCGCCGCCGTCCTGGACGCCGACATGGACGCCGACCCGCCCTACATCGCCAGCGAGTACGTCCCCGGCCCCACTCTGCGCGCCGCCGTCGAGAGCGGCGGCCCCCGCACCGGCGCCGACCTGGACCGGCTGGCCATCGCCACCATCACCGCCCTGGCCGCCGTCCACGAGGCCGGGGTCGTGCACCGCGACCTCAAGCCCGGCAACGTCATCCTGGGCCCCGACGGCCCCCGCGTCATCGACTTCGGCATCGCCCGGCTGGTCGACGCCACCCGGCAGACCACCACCGTCGCCGGGACCCCCGCCTACATGTCCCCCGAGCAGATCCGCGGCCGCGCCGCGGGGCCGGCCGGCGACCTGTTCTCCTGGGCCTGCGTCCTGGTCTACGCCGCCACCGGCCACCGCGCCTTCCACGGCGGGACCACCCTGGCCATCGTCGACCAGGTGCTCACCTCCCCTCCGGACCTGACCGGCGTCCCCGACCGGCTGCGCCCCGTCCTGGAGCGCTGCCTGGACAAGGACCCCGGCCGGCGGCCCACCGCCATGGAGGTGCTGGGCGCGCTCATCGGCGGCGGCCCCCTGCCCGCGGCCACCCCCGCCACCCTGCTGCTGGAGCAGACCTCCACCGCGGTGGACACCGACACCGCCCGCATCCGCGCCGTCCCCGAGGTTCCCGGGCCCCGGCGGGGGGCCGCGCCCCCGTCCGACGGCGGGCCCGCCACCGGGCCGCTGCCCGCGGTCGGCCCCGCCGGGGGCGCCCCCGAGGGCGGGGCGGCACCCGGGGAGACCGCCGGAGGGCCCTGGCGGACCGGGCCCGCCGCGCCCGGGACGGAGGTCCCGCGCACCCGGGTGTCCCCGCGGACCGCACCCCGCACCGCGGGCCGCGGCCGCCCCGGCGGGCCGCCCGGCGGCGCTCCCCCGGCGCCCGCGGCGGAACGGCCCCGGCGGCGCCCCGCGGCCGGGTGGGTGACGGCCGGGGCCCTGGCGGTGCTCGCCGCCCTGGGCGGCGTGCTGTTCTGGGTCTACGTCCAGAGCACTCCCCCGCCCGTGGAGCCGGTCGGCAACACCCCGACCTCCGAGGAGGTCGCGGTGGACCCCTCCGCCTCCGAGGAGGAGCCCGTGGAGGAGGCCCCCTCCGAGGGGGAGGGCACCGGCGGGGAGGGCGGCACCTGGACACCGCCCACCGAGGAGACCGGCGGGACCGGTGGCGGCACCGGGACCGACTGCCACACCGACCCCCACCACCCCGACTGCGCCACGGTCGACCCGACCGACTGCGGGACCGACCCCGACGCCTGCCCGGACCCCGGTACGGGCGGGGGTGAAGGGGGCACCGGCGAGGGGACCGGGACCGGTGACGGGGGGACCGGCGGCGGAACCGACGGAGGGACCGGGGAGGCGGGCACCGGCACCCACGGGGGTACGGACGCCGAACTCCCGTGAGCCGGGTTCCGGGAGTCGGTGATCTGCGGAATGTCCGGAACCGCCACCTTTACGAAGTAGATCACACTCGGACGCGGCGATACCCGCCCGAAGACACCGTTGACACCCCGTGGGCGCCCCCCATAAGTTGTCATTGACAACATCCTCTTCGGGAAGAACACACAGAGCACTATGGACGCCCACGTCAACGGCTCACCCGTCACCGTCCCCGACTCCCCCTCCACCAGCGCCGCCGCGCACATCCGCGACGGCCTGGGCCTGACCGGCACCAAGATCGCCTGCGGCACCGGCGTCTGCGGCGCCTGCACGGTCCTCGTCGACGGCTCCCCCACCGTCTCCTGCCTGCTGCCCGCCGACCGGCTCGCCGGGCGCGACGTCACCACCGTGGAGGGCCTGGGCGGCGACCACCCCGTCCAGCGCGCCTTCGCCGCCCACGACGGACTCCAGTGCGGGTTCTGCACGCCCGGGTTCGTCGTCGAGGCGTCGGTGTTCGTCGACGCCTGGCGGGCCGAGCACGGCGACACCCGGCCCGACCGGGAGCGGATCGCCGACGCCCTGGCCGGGCACCTGTGCCGCTGCGGCGCCTACGAGGGCATCTTCGCCGCCGTGGCCGCCGCCTGCGCCGGGGAGTTCGACGGCGAGCCCGACCGGGACCCGCCGCGCGTGGACGCCCTGGACAAGGTCACCGGCCGCGCCCGCTACAGCGGCGACCACGCCCCGCCCGGCACCTGGGAGGGCGTCATCGTCCGCTCCCCGCTCCCCCACGCCCGGGTCCGCGCGGTGCACGCCGCGGACCCCGCGACCCCGCTGGTCGACCTGCTGCCCCCGGACCGCACCGTCCGCTACGTCGGCCAGCCGATCGCCGCCGTCGCCGCGCCCACCGCCGAGGCGGCCCGGGCCGCGGCCGCCGCCGTGACCGTCGACTACGAGCCCCGGCCCGCCGTGGCCGAGGTCGACGCCGCCCGCGCCCCCGACGCGCCCCTGGTCCACCCCACCCGGACCGACCGGTCCGGCGCCCCCTCCTACGGCGAGGCCCCCACTCCCCCGGCGCCCTGGACCGGGAACGTACGCGGCCCGGGCACCCTGAGCTGGCGCGGCCCCACCGCCGTGCGGCGGCTGCGCGCCGCCGCCGAGGCGGGCGACCCGCTGCTGGTGGCACAGGAGTACACCACCGCGACCCAGGTGCACACTCCGCTGGAACCGCACGTGTGCGTCGCCCACTGGAGCGGGGACGGCCTGCGCCTGTTCGCCTCCACCCAGTCCGTCAGCAGGCTCGCCGACCGGGTCGCCGCCCGCTGGGGGCTGGACCGGGACCGGGTGCACGTGGTGACCGAACACGTCGGCGGCGGCTTCGGCGCCAAGAACGGCATCTCCGTCGACATCCAGGCCGCCGTCGAGCTGTCCCGGGCGGCCGGGGCCCCGGTCCGGGTCGCCTTCACGCGCGCCGAGGAGCTCACCGACGCCGGGCACCGCCCCGGCACCCGCACCCGCGTGGCGCTGCTGGCCGACCGGGACGGCGGCCTGGCCGCGATGAGCGTCGACTCCCACGGCGACGGCGGCGTCTCCGTGGGCTCCACGACCGCCACCCTGGCCTTCCTCATGTACGGGCGCGCGCCCCGCCGGGTGCGCGACTTCGACGTGGTCACCAACCGCCCGCCCGGCATGCCCATGCGCGGCCCCGGCGGACCGCCGATGGCCTGGGCGCTGGAGCAGGCCGTGGACGAGATGGCCCGCCGGCTGGACGAGGACCCCCTCGCCCTGCGGCTGCGCTGGGACGGCAACCCCAAGCGGCGCGCCCTGTACGAGCGCGCCGCGCGCACCCCGCTGTGGCGGGAGCGGCCCCGCGGCCCGCGCACCGGCCGCTTCCGGCGCGGGGTGGGCGTGGCCGCCTCCAACTGGCTCTACCTGTTCGGCCCCCGGGCGCAGGTGGAACTGGTCGTCCGGGGCGGGGAGCTGGTGGCCCGCGCGGCCACCCAGGACTTGGGCACCGGCATCCGCACGGTGCTCGCCGGCACCGTCGCCGAGCGCCTGGGCCTGCCCGCCGGGGGCGTGCGCGTGGAGATCGGCGACTCCTCGTCGGTGCACGGCACCGGCTCCTACGGCAGCCGCACCACCCCCTCCATGGGGCCGGCCGCCGCGGACGCCGCGGACCGGCTGCGCGCCGCACTGCGCGAACTCGACCCGGGCGTCCCCGCCCGGGGTCCCATCGACGAGCACGTGCTCAAGGAGGCGCTGGCCGCCGCCGAGGGCCTGAGCGTGGTGGGCGGCCGCGGCCGCGACCGGTGGGGGGCGCTGACCCCCGAGATGTCCGGCGACCTGGCCATCGGCCGGGGCATGAGCGGCGCCGTGCACGTCATGGAGGTGGAGGTCGACACCCTGCTGGGGCGGGTGCGCCCCACCCGCTGCTGGGCGGGGATCGCCGCCGGGCGGATCTACTCTGAGCGCACCGCCCGCAACCAGTGCGAGGGGGCGGTGGTGCAGGGCGTGGGCTACGCCCTGTTCGAGGAGCGCCGCCACGACCCGCGCACCGGGGCGATCCTCACCGACGACCTGGAGGACTACCGCATCCCGGGCATGGGCGACGTGCCCGAGACCGAGGTGCACTTCCACCAGGAGGGGTTCGAGCACGTCCCCGGCGGCGGGGTGGGCCTGGGCGAGGTGTCCGTGGTGGGAGTGGCCGCCGCCCTGGGCAACGCCGTCTTCGACGCCACCGGGTGGCGTCCCCGGGAGCTGCCGCTGCGCCCGGACCGACTGATCGAGGGGATGCGATGAGCAACGTCGTCCGACCCGACTCCCTGGACGGGGCGCTGGCCGCCCTGGCCGCGGGGGCCCGCCCCCGCGCCGGGGGCCTGGAGCCGACCGGGGCCGCCCCGGTGGTGGACCTGACCGGTATCGCCGGCCTGCACGGGACCGCCCGCGACGGGGACGGGGCGACCCGGGTGGGGGCGCTGACCACGGTCGCCGCCCTGGCCGGGCTCGACGGGTACCCGGCGCTGGCCCTGACCGCCGGCGCGCTGGCCACCCCGCAGGTGCGGGGCACCGCCACGGTGGGCGGCAACCTGCTCCAACGCGGCCGCTGCGCCTACCTGGACCACCCGGCGTTCCCGGACGCGCACGCGCCGGGCCGGGAGTGCCCCTCCCGGGAGGGCGACCACCTGCACGGGGTGGTGTTCGACAGCGGCGGCTGCACCTCCCCCCACCCGTCGTCGCTGGCCGTCGCACTGCTGGCCTACGACGCGGCGGTGGAGGCCGTCGGCCCGGGCGGGACGCGCACGTTCCCCCTCGCCGACCTGTACGGACCCGCGGACCCCGGCCGCGACCACCTGCTCTCCCCCGACGAGGTGCTGACGGCGGTGCTGCTGCCCGCCCCGGTACCCGGCGAGCGGGCCGCGCACCGGCGCGCGGCCGGGCGCGCCCGGGCGGAGTGGCCGCTGGTGGAGGCCGTGGTCCGGCTGCTGCCGGGCCCGGACGGGACGGTGGAACGGGCAGCGGTGGCCGTCGGGGCGGTGGCCCGGGTACCGCTGAGGCTGCCGGAGGTGGAGGAGGCCCTGGCCGGGGCGGCGACGGGCGCGGCGCCCGGCCCGCGGGTGGCGGCGGCGCTGGACGCGGTCGCCGCCCGCACCACCCCGCTGCCGGGCACCCGCTACAAGGCCGCCCTGCTGCGGGCCGCCCTTCAGGACACCGTCGAACGCGCCCTGCGGGAACGGACGAACGGGCGATAACGGTCGTACCGAACAGGAAGAACGCCGCCGGGACGGGATCTCCCCCGCCCCGGCGGCGTTCTTCGCAATCCGGGAGAACACCGGCACCTGAGGGAATTTTCGGGGACCCGTGAATTCTTCGACCCCTTGCGCCACATCGGCCACACACGTCTTTCCCACACCTGAATTCACCCCAGAAAAACGCCCTGACCTGCACGTTTTCGGAATCCAAGAAGTATTCGAGGAATAACCCGAGGTCACAAGCCGATTCATCGGAGAGCCTTGACACGACTCCGGGCCGATGGAAAATTGATTCCGGGAATAAGCGGAACTCACCCCCTCCGGAAACCCCCCGTTGTTTTCCACGGGAAACACCGCCCGAAGAACATCGGCCGGCGTCCCCGCGATGAACAATTCCGGCACCCCTGAAAACCGATGTGCGAATCCGGGTGGTACCTTGACCCTCCCCCCTTCCGTGCGCGACGAGAACGCGGACGACCTCAGAGAACGCTTCGCCGCATCCGGCCACCTCGTCCTCCCCGGCCTGCTGCCCGACGACCTGTGTCGGCGCCTGCTGCCCGAGGTGGACCACTGGGTCGACCGCGGGCTCCGAGAACGCTCGATCGCCTCCTCCCTGGCCCCGGACCGGCACGGTCCGCCCCCGCTCGTGGAACTGGAGATGCCCGCCCACGCGGAGCTCCTCACCTTCACGCCCCTGCTGGAGAGGATCGCCGCGCTCATGGGCGGCCCCTTCGTCCACCACCACCTGCACAGCGCCCGGCACGGCCCCGACACCGAGGGCAAGCCCTGGCACCACGACCGCGAGCCGCACGACGGGGACCGCGCGGACCTGCTGATGGTCCACGCCCTGCACTACCCCGCGGGCCTGGACGCCACCATGGGGCACCTGGCGGTGCTGCCCGGCTCGCACCGCGAGCGCGCCGGCAAGACCGCGCGCGCCCACCTGGGGACCGCCGTCCTGCCGGGCGAGACCGTCATCGCCGACCTGCCCCCCGGCTCGACGGTGCTGCTCGACTCCGCCCTGTTCCACGCGCGCCGGGCCGTGCCGCACCGAGGCGCGGGCCGCGACCGCTACTTCATCGACGCCTCCTACTGCCAGGTCGGGGGGAGGTGGCGGCCCGCCAAGCCCCACTGGCGCGACATGCTGCGCCGGGCCCGCCGGCTCGAACTGGGCGGCGACCGGTGGCCGGAACTGTTCGCCGAGCGCCACTTCACCGAGTACAGCGCGGGCTGAGGCCCCGTGGAGCGGCTCGGAGAGGTCCGCTTCGACGAGGTCCTGGCCGCCTACCGCGGCGACCACCCGCGGGACCGGCCGCACGAGGCCAACTCGAACGGGGACGGCGAGGAGAACCTGGAGCGCGCCGAGCGGATGCTCGGCACCTGGTCCCGGGTCCGGCTGACCGCCCGGGAGGCCCTGGGCGTCGTCCTGCCCTGGCACCTGGCCGAGGGCGGGGCCCGGGAACTGGTGCCCCGCACCGGCCTGACCGTCGCCCGCGCCGCCGAGGTCCTGCGCCGGGGAGGCCCGGAGCTGGCCCGGGCCAACCCGGTGTGCGCGGCCAAGCTCGACCTGCTGGCCCGGGCGCCCTTCACCCCCGTGTACCTCAGCACCCGGCCGGTGGACCACGACGACTACGCGGACCTGCGGGTCCGCGGCGGCCTCGTCCACCTGGACGGGCTGCACCGGATGCTCGCGTGGGAACTGGCCGGACGGCTGGGACCGGGAACGCGCCTGACCGCCTTCGTCGCCGGCCTGCCCGGCACCGCCCCGCCCCGGCCCCGCCCGGGGACACCGACCGCGGAACGGAGAACATGACCGCGCCCCACCGCCCCGCCCCCGCCCTGCCCGACCTCCTCGACCTGGCCGCCCGCCGCCACCCCGAACGCCCGGCCCTGACCGACGGCGACCGCTCGCTCGACCACCGCGGGCTCCGTGCGGCGGCCCTGCGCACCGCGGCGGCCCTGGAGCGGATGGGGGTGCGCCGGGGCGACCGGGTCGCCCTGGCGGGACCCCGCGACGCCCGGCTCCCGGCCCTGCTGCACGGGACCTTGTGGGCGGGCGCCGCGGCGGTGCTGGTCGACCCGGGCTGGAGCGGCGCCGACCTGGCCCGCCGCCTGGACGCGGCGGGGGTCCGGTACGCGCTGGCCGCCGAGGAGGGGGCCGGGATACCCGGCGAGCGCAGAGTCGAGGTCCTGGACCCCTTCCGGGCCGGATCCGGACCGGTCCCGGCGGCCCGGCCCGCCGCCACCCCCCGCGACACCGCCTACCTGTCCTTCACCTCGGGTTCCAGCGGCGAGCCCAAACCCGTGGCCGTCACCCACGCCAACGCGGTCCACTACGCCCGCGCCCTGCGGCGGCGGCTGGGCCTGACCCGCGCCGACGCACCGCGCCTGGCCCACGTCACCACCCTGGCCGCCGACCTCGGCCACACCGCCTGGCTCCTGGCCCTGGCGACCGGGGGCTCGGTCCACGTCGTCCCCGACGGCCTCGCCCGCGACCCCCGGGCCTTCTGGCCGTGCCTGGCCCGCCACGGGACGCGCTGGCTCAAGACGACCCCCTCCCACCTCGCCGTCCTGCTGGAGGGGCGCCCCGCCGACGCCCCGCCCCTGGACACCCTGATCCTGGGCGGTGAGGCCCTGCCCCGCGCCCTGGCCGCCGACCTGCTGGAGCGGGGGGTCGCGCACCGCGTGGTCAACCACTACGGCCCCACCGAGACCACCGTCGGCGCCACCTGCTTCACCGCCCGGGAGGCCGCCGGGCTGCCGGCCGACGAGGCCACCGTGCCCATCGGCACCCCCATCGGGGACGCCGTGCTGCGCCTGGTCGGACCCGCCGGGGACACCGTCGCGGGGACCGGCGAGGGGGAGCTCCTCATCGGGGGGAGCGGGGTGGCCGCGGGCTACCTGGGCCTGCCCCGGGAGACGGCCGAGCGCTTCGTCCGGATCGACGGCGGGCGCGTGTACCGCACCGGCGACGTGTGCCGCCGCCGCCCGGACGGGAACCTGGTCTTCGTCGGCCGCACCGACCGGCAGGTGAAGGTGCGCGGCTTCCGGGTCGACCCGGACGGGGTCGAACGGGTCGCCGAGGCGTGCGCGGGGGTGGCCCGCTGCGCGGTGGTGGTCCGCACCACCCCCGACGGCCCGCGGCTGGCCGCCGCGGTGCGGCTGTCCCCGGGCGGGGACCCGGAGGCCGTGCGCGCCCTCCTGCGCGAGCGGCTGCCCGACCACGCGGTCCCGGCCCCGCTGGTGGCCCTGCCCGAACTGCCCACCACCCCCAACGGCAAGCTCGACCGGGACCGGATCGCCGCGGAGATCGACCGCGTGCTCGGCTCCCGGGCCCGGGAGGCCGGGCCGCGGGCGCCGGAGGCGCCGGAGCCGGAGGGGCCCGGGACCGCCGACGCGATCGCCCGGCTGTGGGCCGCGGCCCTGGGCGTCCCCGCCATGGCCCCGGACGCCGACGTGCTGGCCCTGGGCGGTGACTCCATCCTGGCGATGCGCACGGTCTCCCTGCTGCGCAGGCTGGGGCGGCGGGCCCGGTTCGAGGACTTCTACCGGCACCCGACCCCCGCGGGGTTGGCGCGGGCGTCCCGTCCCGGGGAGGCCCCGGCCGCCCCCGGGGCGGGGCGGGGGGAACCGGACCCGGCGGCCGGCGGCGCGGCGGCCCCGGCCCAGCGCTGGCTGCTGGGGACCCCCCTGAGCGACCCGCGGCACTGGAACCAGTCCGTCCTGCTGCGCTGCGGGCGCCGGGTCGTCCCCGAGGCGCTCACCGCCGCCGTGCAGGCCGTCCTGCACCGGCACGAGGCTCTGCGCCGCCCCATCGGCCCGGCCGGGCCGGGCGCGCCCCGGGCCGCCGACGGCCCCGGGGCGGTGGGCTTCTCCCCGCTGCCGGACGACCCCGCGGACGCGCCCGCCGCGATCCACGGGGTCTGCACCGAGCTCCACCGCTCCCTGGACCCCGGCTCCGGGCGCCTGCTGCGGGTCCACCTCTTCCGGGGCGGCCCCGGCTCGGACGACCGCCTGGCGGTGATCGCCCACCACCTGGTCGTGGACGGGGTGTCCTGGCGCATCCTTCTGGACGACCTGGCCCACGCCTACCGCCGCGCCCTGGACGGGACCCCGGACACCGCACCGGCCGGGGACTTCTACCGCTGGGCCGCGCGGGCCCCGCAGGCCGGCCCCCGGCCCGCCCCCGCCCCGGCCCCGCGCGACGGCGCCCGGCCCCGGGCCCTGGTCTGGTCCCTGCCCCCGGACGCCACCGCCGCGCTGTCCCGGGCGGGCGGCCGCCGACTGGAGGCCCTCCTGCTCGGCGCCTTCGCCCGGGCCCTGCGGCACCGCTGCGGACCCGGCGGGACCGACGTGGAGGTGGAGACGCACGGCCGGGACACGACCGCGGCGGGCGACCCCTTCCTCGACACCGTCGGCTGGTTCACCGCGGTGCGGCGGGTACGGCTGCCCGGCACGGCCTCGCCCCGGGACGTGGAGCGCGCCCTGGCGGCCGCCCCCGAGATCCCCCTGGACGCGCCCGGCGAGCGGCCCGCCACCGGCTTCAACTTCCTGGGCGCCTTCCGGCCGCCGCGGGAGCCGTCCCTGCGCTGGTCCGCGGCCCCCGAGCAGGCGGGCGTGGCGCGGTGCGACGACGGCGACACCCTCCAGGACCTGCGCCTGACCGCGCGGGTGGTGGACGGCCGCCTGGTCGCCGACCTGGTGTACGCCCACCCCCGGGTCGCCGATTCCGAGGCCGGGGGGATCGTCGCCCGCTTCGGCGCGGAGGTCGCCGCGGCCGCCGGGGCGGAGCCCCCCGCGGCGGTGCGGGCCCCGGCCTCCACCTCCGGCCAGCCGCTGCTGGCCGGGGCGCCCCCCGAGCCCCGGGCCCGGGTGTCCCGCGAACCCGTAAGGGTCCTGCTCACCGGCGCCACCGGGTACATCGGCGGCCACCTGCTCACCGAGCTCCTGGAGCGGGGCGCCCGGGTCACCTGCCTGGTACGCGCCTCCACCGACGCCGAGGCCGTGCGCCGGGTCGGCGGCGGCACCGGCGCGGTCGAGGCCGTGCGCGGGGACATCACCCGCGAGGGGCTGGGGATGGACGAGGCGGCCGTGCGCCGGGCCGGCCGGGCGCACGCCGTCGTCCACGCGGCGGCCGACGTGCGCCTGGTCGCCCCGCCGGCCGAGCTGGAGAACGCCAACACGGCCGCGGTGCGGCGGCTGGTGGACTGGATGGACCGGCACGCCCCGGGCGCCCGGCTGCACCACCTGTCCACGCTCGCGGTGTCCGGGACGGCGGCGGGCGGCCCCCGCACCTTCGGGGAGGCCGACCTGTGGATCGGGCAGGAGTTCCGCACCCCCTACGAACGGGCCAAGTTCGCCGCCGAGGAGGTGCTCCGCTCCTGGGCCGCCTCGGGCCGCCCCTGCCACGTGCACCGCAGCGGCCACGTCGCCGCGCACAGCCGCACCGGGGCGTTCCAGGCCAACATCGCCGACAACCGCGTGTACCAGCTGGTGCGCGGCTACGTCCTGTCCGGTGCCGCCCCCCGGCGGCCGGGCGACTCCTTCGCGTTCTCCTACGTGGACACCGTGGCGGCCGCCATCGCCTCCCTGGCACTGCACCCCCACACCGCCCCCGGCGTGTACCACGTGGAGAACCCGCACACCGTCGCCCATGATGACCTGGTGCGATGGATCAACGCGTGCGGCCACCCCGTCGCCCTCGGGGACGACGCCGCCTTCGCGGCGGCCCTGGAGCGCGCCGAGCGGCTCCACCCGACCGAGATCGGCCTGGCGGCGGCCTGGTCGCGGCTCGGGGAGCGCAACGTGACCGTGGACTCCGCCTACACGGTGTCCGTCCTGCGACGGCACGGCATCGCCTTCGCACCGCCCACCCGGCGCTGGTGGGCGGCCGCCCTGGCCTGGGCCTCGGACGCCGGGTTCCTCCCCCCGGCGCCCGTGCCCCGGGAGAGCGTCACCCAGTGAACAGCCGCCACTCCTTCCCACGATCCCAGGAGAGAGCCTTGACCGACCGCAGCACGCTCGAACTCGGATGGACCACCGACGACCTGAAGAACCGGCCCTCCCTGTGGACGACCCGGCTGGACGACGCGGAGCGCGACGCCCTGTGGGCCGACGCGGCGAAGGGCGACTGGAACGGGGCCGTACCGGTGCGCGAGCGCCTGCGCTCCTTCCTGTCCGGCGGGCTGGGGGCGGTCGGGTTCGCGCACGTGTCCAACGCGGCGGTGGCCTCCCGCCCCGAGTCCGAGCTCGCCTCGGGCCTGCTGTTCCTGCTCCGCGCCCTGGGCGAGGTCATCCCCCAGAACGCGGAGGGGGCCCTGACGCGGGTCCTGCGCGACCAGGACGGCGACGGTGCCACGGAGCTGGCGTTCCACTGCGACACCTGCGACGTCCTGGTGCTGCTGTGTCTTCAGCCGGCCGCCGACGGCGGCGGTCGGACCCGGCTGGCCAGCGCCCGCACCGCGCGCGACATCATCCGCCGCGAGTACCCCGGCGCCCTGGCCGAGCTGGAGGGCGACTGGACGTTCGACCGCACCGGCCGGGCCGGGGAGCAGGTGGTGGTCACCCCCATCCTCTTCACCGGGCCGGACGGGACGTCGAACTGCTACTACCAGCCGCGCACCGTGCGCACCTCCCCGGAGCGGGGCGGTCCCCCGCTGACCGACCGCCAGTGGGAGGCCCTGGAGACCCTGGACGGCGTGCTGTACCGCCCCGAGGTCGCCTTCACCCTCGGCATGGAGGCGGGCGACCTGCTGCTGCTCCGCAACAGCCGGGTCCTGCACGCGCGCACCGCCTACACCGACGAGCCCGGGCCCCGCGCCCGGCGGATCCTGCGCGCCTGGATGAGCGCGGAGGAGCTGTGAGCGGCACGGGGCGCGGCGTCTGCGTCGTCACGGGGGGCGGCAGCGGCCTGGGGCGGGCCGCCGCCCTCGCCCTGCTGGGGGACGGGTGGCGGGTGGTCGTGGCGGGCCGCCGCGAGGAGGCCCTGAAGGAGACCCTGCGGCTGGCCGGGAGCGACGCCGGGAACGCCCTGGCCGTGCCCACCGACATCCGCGACCCCGAGGCGGTCCGGGAGCTGTTCGCCGCCGCGGTCCGGGAGCTGGGCCGGGTGGACCTGCTGTTCAACAACGCGGGCGCGGCCGTCCCGCGGGTCCCCGTGCCCGAGGTCGACCTCGCCGACTGGCACACGGTCCTGGACACCGTCGTCACCGGGACCTTCCTGTGCTCGCGGGAGGCGTTCCGGGTGATGCGCGACCAGTCCCCGCCCGGCGGCCGGATCATCAACAACGGCGCGCCCTCCGCCCACGTGCCCCGGCCGCACGCGATCGCCTACACCGCGGCCAAGCACGCGGTCCTGGGCATCACCCGGTCCCTGGCGCTGGACGGGCGGGCCCACGGCATCGCCTGCGGGCAGATCGACGTCGGCAACGTCGCCCCCGCGGACGGGGGGCCGCAGCCCGCGGCGATGCAGGCCGACGGCTCCATGGCCGTGGAGCCGGTGATCCCGGTGGAGCGGTTCACCGATGCCCTGCTGCTGATGGCGGCGATGCCGCCGGGGGCGAACGTCCACTCGCTCACCGTGCTGCCCACCGCCATGCCCTACACGGGAAGGGGCTGATCCCGGACCCGGCCCCCCCTTGCCCGGCACCGGCGGGGCGTGGTGTCATCGGGGCGTCGGGCCGGTGACACGGGTCCGACCGGGCCGGTGGGCCGCCGTGGCGTGGCGGCCCGCCGGCCCGCGCGTTCGCCCTGGGCGCAAGGGCTTCCCGGCATCAGCGGGGGCCGGCCGGTGTTGGGGTGCACATGGACGCTGAGAAGAACACAGCGCAGACACCGGACCAGGAAATCCTCGACTCCTACAGTTCCACCGTCACGGCCGTCGCCGAGACGGTCCTGCCCAGCGTCGCCGCCCTGACCCTGCGCGGCCCCCGCGGCTCCGGCTCCGGATCGGGCGTGGTCTTCACGCCCGACGGGCTCCTGCTCACCAGCGCACACGTCGTCGACGGCGCCGACCGGGGCCGGGCCGCGTTCGGCGACGGCTCCGAGGCCGCGTTCGCCGTGGTCGGCGCCGACCCCCTCTCGGACCTGGCGGTGCTGCGCACCGAGCGCGACCTCGCCCCGCCCGTGAGCCTGGGGGACGCCGACACCCTGACCGTGGGCCGCCTGGTGGTGGCCGTCGGCAACCCGTTCGGGCTGTCGGGATCGGTCACCGCCGGGATCGTCTCCGGACTGGGCCGGTCGCTGCCCGCCCGGGAGGGGCGGCACGTGCGGCTCATCGACGACGTCATCCAGACCGACGCCGCCCTCAACCCGGGCAACTCCGGGGGCGCGCTGGCCGACTCCCGGGGCCGGGTGGTGGGCGTCAACACCGCCGTCGCCGGGTACGGGCTGGGCCTGGCGGTGCCGATCAACTCCACCACCCGCGGCATCATCGCCGACCTGGTCTCCCGGGGCCGGGTGCGGCGCGCCTGGCTGGGGGTGGCCGGGGTCCCGGCCCCGCTGCCGCCGGAGATCGCCGGGCGCACCGGCCGCACACGCGGCCTGCGCGTGGTGGAGGTGGTGCCGGGCAGCCCCGCCGGGGTCGCCGGGATCCACCTGGGCGACGTGGTCCTGCACGCCGCCGGCCACCCGGTCCAGGACGGCCAGGGACTGCAGCGGCTGATGCTGGGCACGGCGATCGGCTCGCGCATGCCCATCACCGTGCTGCGCAAGGGCGCGCTGGTGGACGTGGTGGCCGTCCCGGAGGAGCTGGCCCCGGCCCGCTGAGCCGGGCGCGCGGAACACGGAGAGGGGCCCGCCGGTCGGCGGGCCCCTCTCCCCCTGTCCGGGTCAGCCGCGCAGCAGCGCCTGGTGGGCCAGCTCGCGGCACAGGACCGCGAAGTCCAGCCCGGCGGCGGCCGCGGCCATCGGGAAGGTGGAGGTCTCGGTCAGCCCGGGGGCGACGTTGGCCTCCAGGAAGATGACCTCGCCCCCGTCGGTGACGATGAGGTCGGTGCGGGACAGGTCCCGCAGCCCCAGCGCGCGGTGCGCGGTCAGCGCCACCTCGCGGGCCGCCGCCAGGACCTCCTCCGGCAGCCGGGCCGGGCAGAAGAACTCGGTGCGGCCGGCGGTGTAGCGGGCGGCGTAGTCGTACACCCCGCCGTCGGGCACGATCTCCACCGGCGGCAGGGCGGTGGGCCCGTCGCCGGTGTCGAGCACGCCCACGGCCAGCTCCGTGCCCTGCACCTGCTCCTCGACCAGGGCCGAGTCGCTGTAGGCGAAGCACGACACCAGGGCGGCCGACAGGTCCTGCACGCCGGTGACGGGGGTGGCGCCGAACGCCGATCCGCCCCGGTCGGGCTTGACGAACAGCGGCGAGCCCAGCCGGTCGGCGAGCCTGGCCAGCAGCGCCGGGGCGCCCAGGTCGTGGAAGGCGGACTTGGGCAGGACGACGCCGCGCGGCACCCGCACGCCGCGGGCGGCCATGAGCGCCTTGGCGGTGGGCTTGGCGTAGGCCAGGCGGCAGGCGGCGGGTGAGGCCCCCACGTAGGGGACGCCGACCAGGTCGAGGACCTCGCGGATGGTGCCGTCCTCGCCCGCGGACCCGTGCAGGACGGGGAAGACCACCTGGGGCGGGTCCGCGGTGAGCCGGTCCAGCAGGGTGGCGTCGACGTCGGCGACCTGGACCTCCACGTCCAGTCGGCGCAGCGCCTCGGCGACGCTGCGTCCGGAGTGGACGCTCACCTCGTGTTCGGGGGACAGGCCCCCGGCGAGAACGAGAACGCGGTCAAGGTCGGCCACGGCGCGGACCTCCTTCTGTGCTGTCATGGTGCTCGGTGCCCCTCGGGGTCAGGGCGTGTCGGGGGCGGGGGCCTGGTCGCCCTGGGTGGGCGGGGCGAGGGTGCTGCCGAACGTATCACGCAGGTCCAGCTCGCCCTCGATGGCTCCGACCAGGCGCCGGACGCCCTCGCGGATCTGCTCCGGGGTGGGGTAGCAGAAGCTCAGCCGCATGCTCTGGCGGCCGCGGCCGTCGGCGTAGAACCCGGTGCCGGGCACGTACGCGACGCGTTCGGTGACGGCGCGGGGCAGCATGGCCTTGGCGTCGATGCCCTCCGGCAGGGTCGCCCAGACGAAGAAGCCGCCCTCGGGGCGCGTCCAGGTGCAGCCCTGGGGCATCATCGCGGTCAGCGCGGAGAGCATGGCGTCGCGGCGCTCGCTGTACATGCCGTTGAACGCCTTGATCTGCTCCTTCCACGGGAACTTGCGGAAGTAGCGGCGCACCACCAGCTGGTTGAAGGTGGAGTGGCTGAGCATCGCCGACTCGGCGGCCAGGACCAGTTTGGCGCGGACCGCGGCCGGGGCCAGGGCCCAGCCGATGCGCAGGCCGGGCGACAGGGTCTTGGACAGCGACCCGAGGTAGACGACGTTGCCCTCGCCCTGGGAGTACAGGGTGGGCTGCGGCTCTCCGTCGTAGCGCAGCAGGCCGTAGGGGTTGTCCTCGATGATGAGCACGCCGTGGCGGCGACAGGCCTCGACGACGGCGGTGCGCCGCGCGGCGCTCATGGTGATCCCGGCCGGGTTCTGGAAGTTGGGGATCGTGTAGAAGAACTTGACCGGCCGCCCGTCGAGCTCGGCGCGGACCAGCGCCTCCTCCAGCTCCTCGGGTACCACGCCCTGCTCGTCCATGCCCACGTGCCGGATGTCGGCCTGGAACGCGGTGAAGGTGTTGATGGCGGTGACGTAGGTGGGCGCCTCGGTGAGCACGACGTCGCCGGGGTCGACGAAGACCCGGGTGATGAGGTCCAGGGCCTGCTGGGAGCCGACGGTGACGATGACGTCGTCGGGGGCGGCGTGGATGCCCTCGAGTTTCATGTACTCGCACAGCTGCTCGCGCAGGACGGGGTCGCCCTGGGCGGAGCCGTACTGGAGCGCGGCCGCGCCCTCCTCGGCGACGACGTCCTTGACCAGCTCGCCCAGCGGCTCCAGGGGGAGCGCCGCGACGTTGGGCATGCCGCCGGCGAGGGAGACGACCTCGGGGCGCGATGCGACGGCGAAGAGTGCCCGGACCTCCGATGCGACCATGCCCTGGGCTCGGCGCGCGTAGCGGCCGATGTGCGGGTCGATGCGCGAGCCCTGGCGATCGGGCTGTTGCTCTCGGGGGTCAGTGGACACGATCCACCTCCGTTGGGAAGGACGGTCGGGCGGGCCGGTGCGGCGCCGCCGGGATCATCGTTGGTCCTGGTTTCGACGCCCTCGACGGGCCTGCGGTTCACACGGGTCGTCCGTGGCGGCCGGGCCGGGGGCGACGCCGATGCGACGGTCGGGTCGGGTGAGCCGTGCGCGAACACGGTTCGGTAAATGCAGCGAGTGTAACCCAGTGCACCGCCGCGACCCCCGCCGGGCAAGGGATTCGTGCTGTTCATCACGCTTTCCCCTTTCGCCCGATCAGTCCGCATCGTCTCTGAGGGGTACCCGCCCGGATCCGGCGACTCGCACGGCGATGACCGGATCTTGGACGATATTTCACTCTCGGTGACCGTGTCGGAACGGTGCGGCCGGGCGCCCCTCGGCGACCGTGGGGGCGGGCCCGCCGCGGAGGCGGGCCGACCGGAGGAAGGGGAAGCCATGGGAGTCCGCTCGACCGGGTCCCGCGCGCCGCTGGCGGTCCTGCTGGCGGGCGCGGCCTGGGCCGTCGTCTCGTGCTCGCCCGCGGCGGAGACCGACCCCGCCGCGGTGGAGCTGCGGCGGACCGCCGAGGCCCTGTCGGTGACGGTGCTGCGCCCGGGGGCCGAGCGCGCCTTCGCCCGCGAGGGGCACCCGCTGGAAGGCGCCCTGGAGTGCGGCACGACCCCGCCCGCCGACGCCTCCCCCTCCCGGGAGGCCGACGCCGAGGCCGGCGGCACCACCGTCGTGCACTGCACCGGCACCACCGAGGAGGGCGCCCCGGTGTGGTTCGAGGGCGAGCTGTCCCGGGAGGCGCTGATCGCCCGCCCGGCGGGCGACGACGGTCTGCCGGGCACGTTCGTGGGCACCGTCGACGGCGAGGAGGTGTTCCGGATGGACTGCCTGCAGTGCGCCCCGGCCGCCGAGGACGCCGACGGGCAGAAGGACGCCGACGGGCAGAAGGACACGGCCTCGGCCCGCACCGAGGACTGAGGGCCCCGGAAGGGTGCCGGGGCGGCGTCCCGGAGAGACCGTACCGGGACGCCGCCGATGCGCGGACGGTCCGGACTCCCCCGAGGTCCCGGACCCACCTCCGGCCTGTGGACGCGCCCGCCGCGGCTCCTCGGCCCCCCTCAAGGCCTCGGATACGGCGGGCGCCGGTACCGCTCCCGGTTGCTGCGGCCGTCGCGCCCTCTCTTGCCCGACGTCCGCCCCGGCAGGGGCCGCGCACGACCCATCAAACGCGCCCGGGACCCCGTCCGCAACGGTTGCACTAGGTTGCGACCTCGACACCGAGGGGAACCGCTCCGTCACCCGATCCCACCCGGGACCGCAATTCGCGCACCCCGGGGGAGTCCGAACCCGGCAGCAGGTCCTCGGGGAAGTCGGGCAGCACGACGCGCACCACCACGTCCTCGCTGAACCGGTAGGGGCGGCTCTCCACGATGCCGCCCAGGTGGCGGCGGAGCCGGGACAGCTCGGCCCGGACGGTCACCACGTGCCCGACCGCCCCGAACACGTCGGTGGACAGCTCGGCGGCGGTGCGCCCGGACCGGTGCACCGCCAGCAACAGCAGCAGCTCCGCGTGGCGCGGGGTGGGACGGTGCGCCCAGCTGCCGCTGCTGCCCTCGACCGTGACCTCCGGGGCGGGCCCGGACAGGTCCAGGGTGACCACCGAGGGCGCCGTGCACTCGGCGGGCCTGGGGCGGACGAGCCAGCCGCCCGGCAGCGGCTCCAGGGAGCACTCCCCCAGGGCGGGCAGCCAGGCGGTACCGCTCTCGCGGTGCGTGGGGAGCAGCACCCGGCGGATGGGCTCCATGTTGACGGCGGCGGCCGTCCACCCGGTCTCGTCGACCACCAGGGCCCGCTCCCGCATCCCGGCCAGCAGGGGCGCCGACACCGCCCGCAGCCGCTCCAGGTGGGTGTGGTGGATGCTCTGCAGGTGCGCCTCGGCCAGCTGGGCGACGGCGCTCACCAGGGCCAGGGTGGAGGGGTGGATGGTGGAGACCGGGCCGGTGACGTCGATGGCGCCCAGCAGGCGCCCGTCGCGCGGGTCGTGGATGGGGGCGCAGGCACAGGTCAGGGCGTGCAGGTTGCGCACGAAGTGCTCGGCCGAGTACACCTGCACCGGCCGGCCTACCACCAGGGCGGTGCCGATGGCGTTGGTGCCGGTGCTGCCCTCGTTCCAGTAGGAGCCCTCCACGAGGCCGACCCGGTCGCCGACGCCGCGCATGCGGTGCGAGCCGTCCCGCCACAGGACCTGGCCGGAGGCGTCGGTGACCAGCATGATGTGGTCGGCCTCGTCGGCGACCGACACCAGGGACCGGCGGATGAGCGGCAGGACCTCGGCGATGGGGGACTCCTGCCGGCGGCGGTGCAGCTCGTCGGTGGACACCAGGCGCGGCGGCGGCCCGGCGTCGGGGTCGATGCCGAAGCGGCGCATACGGTTCCAGGAGTCCTCGATGACCGGTCGCGGCCGGACCGGGCCGGGGCGTCCGCTCAGGGACGCGTCGTGCATCCGGCGCAGTGCGAGGGCGTGTTCGCGGGCGTCGACCCCTGCGGGCAGGGCCGTGTCCAGCGGAGGAAACGACATGGGGCTCCCTGACCTCGTGTTCACGGTGGCGTCCATCCAGTGTCCTGCCTCGAATCCGGCGTCGTTGAGCGAACCGCGACAGACGCGCGTTTCGGAGGCCGATGGCACTGTCCACATCCGTTTTCTGTGAGAGGTGACGGGTGGCCGAAGGCACGGGAGGCGGAGCGCGGCCACCGGGTCCGGACGCCGGGGTGGCCCTTCAGCTTCCACCATCTCCGGGGCCGGGAACAGCCGACGTGCAAGGGATACCGCGCGATTGGCCGATAACGGCCACCGCGCCTCCCCGGGCCCGGCCGCAGCGGGCCGCGGCTCAGCCGCCGGGCAGGCGGGTGAGGGCGAACCACAGCCGCATCCGCTGCTCGGGGTCGCCCAGGTCCACTCCCAGTTCGCGTTCGATCCGGCCGATCCGGTAGCGGACGCTGTTGCGGTGCACGCCCAGGTCGGCGGCGGCCCGGTCCCAGCCGCCGTGCCGGGTCAGCCAGGCCCGCAGGGTGCGGCGCAGCATCCGGGCGGTGTCGTCCCGTCCCGCCAGCGGCCCCAGCACCCGGCGGGCGAGGGCGTCGGCGGCGGCCGGGTCCAGGAGTTCCGCGAAGGGGTCGGTGTCCTCCTCCCACAGCAGCGGTGTGCCCGCGGCGCGGGCGCGGTCCAGCAGCGCGGCCGCGCGGCGGTCGGCGCCGGGCAGGTCCCCGGGCGGCACCGGGTCGCCGACCGCGCCGGTCCAGCCGTACAGGGCGAGGCCGTCCAGGTCGGCCCGGTGGGCGTCGGCGCCCCGGTCGGCCAGGACGGCGCGCAGGGTCCCGTCCGGAAGGGTGCCCGCGACGGCGGTGGGCAGCGGCGGCGGGGCGGGCCGGCCGGTCCCGGCCGGAGCGGCGCGCAGCACCCGGTAGCGGTCCGCCGACGGGTCTCCGGCCAGTTCGGAGAGCAGGGGCGCCGCCGCGCCGCCGGGCCCGCCGTCCAGCAGCAGCGCGGTGATCAGCGCCCCGGGGACCGGGGGCGGCGCGGGCGCGGTGCGCGCGACCAGGTCGAGCAGGGCGGTGGCGGTGCGCAGCACGGCGCGGTCGGTGAGGCCCAGCGGTTCGGGGCGCCCCACCAGCAGCACCCCGTACTCGCGGGGCGGGGCGCCGACAGTGTGCCAGAACACCTCGTCGCCCGCCAGGCGGGTCTTGGCGCTGCGCGGTCCGGCCGGCGCCGTCAGGCGGCCCAGCAGTTCGGCGGCCTCCGGTCCGGGGTCGTCGGGCGCCCCGGGGGCGGAGAACGCCACCGACCCGTCCGGTTCCAGGACCAGGGCCCAGGCGTCCAGGGCCGAGGCCAGCACCCGCAGGACGCGCTCGGCCGGGTCGGGTGCGGAGACGGCGCGGGCCATGTCGCGGTGGGCCTCGCCCAGGCGGCGCAGGTCGCGCAGCCGCACCTCCTCCAGCGCCTCGGCGACGGCCCGGACCACGGCGGCGAAGGGGGTGGGGCGGGGCACCTCGAACAGGGGGAGCCCGTGCAGGCGGCACTGCTCCGCCAGGGCGGCCGGGACGGCGTCGTGGACCGGGGTGACGCCGAACCCGAGGGCGGCCACCCCGGTCTCCACCAGGGCGGCCACGTAGGCGCGGACCCCGGCCCCGTCCGCGGGCAGCCCGCTGCCGGCCGTCAGCAGCAGCTCGCCGCCGCGCAGGTAGGGAGTGGGGTCGGCCAGTTCGCTGGACACCGCCCAGGTCACCGCCGGGTCCCCCGCCGCCACGACCGGGCGCAGGCCCAGGTCGCGGCGGGCCAGCACGGTGCCCAGCGCGATGCCGTCGGCCCCGCGGTGCTCCTCGTCCACCCGTCCCCCTCCCCCGCCCGGCCCTCCCCGGACACCCTCCGACCCCTGGATCGGCCTTGGATACTCCGTCCATGGGAACACATCCGATTGTGCTTTTCGTCCACTGGAGTGGTCCCGGGTTCCCGCCTACCCTGACCGGAGCGCGTGCGGCCGGCGCCGACGACGTCGCCGGTCGCACCCCCGACCCGCCGCGCAGAGCGCGCCGACCACGAGAGGGACACCACCGCCCGATGAGCGCACCGATCGGACCCACCGACTCCAGCCTCGTACCGCGTTTCGCCGGACCCGCGACGTTCGCGCGGCTGCCCCGCATCGACCAGGTCGAGCGGGCCGACATCGCCGTGGTCGGCGTCCCCTTCGACACCGGTGTCTCCTACCGTCCGGGCGCCCGGTTCGGCCCCTCCGCCATCCGTGAGGCCAGCCGCCTGCTGCGCCCCTACCACCCGGGCCTGGACGTGTCCCCGTTCGCCACCGCCCAGGTGGTCGACGGCGGGGACATCGCGGTCAACCCGTTCTCCATCGGCGACGCCGTGGAGACCATCGACGAGGCCGCCTCCGGTTTCGTGCGGGCGGGCACCCGCCTGGTCACCCTGGGCGGCGACCACACCATCGCGCTGCCGCTGCTGCGCTCGCTGTACCGCGAGCACGGCCCCATCGCGATGCTGCACTTCGACGCCCACCTGGACACCTGGGACACCTACTTCGGCGAGCCCTACACCCACGGCACCCCGTTCCGCCGGGCCGTGGAGGAGGGCATCCTCGACACCGAGGCGATCAGCCACGTCGGCACCCGGGGCCCGCTGTACGGCAAGAAGGACCTGGAGGACGACCGCCGCTTCGGCTTCGGGATCGTCACCTCCGCCGACGTCATGCGCAAGGGCGTGGACGAGATCGCCGACGCGCTGCGCCAGCGCATCGGCGACCGGCCGCTCTACGTGTCGGTGGACATCGACGTGCTGGACCCGGCGCACGCGCCCGGCACCGGCACCCCCGAGGCGGGCGGGCTGACCAGCCGCGAGCTGCTGGAGATCCTGCGCGGGCTGTCCTCCTGCAACCTGGTGGGCGCCGACGTGGTGGAGGTCGCCCCGGCCTACGACCACGCGCAGATCACCTCGACCGCGGCCTCCCACGTCGCCTACGACCTGGTCAGCGTGCTCGCGCTGAACCACGCCCGCAGGGCCTGAGGCCGTACTCTTCCGGACCTCCGCCCCGCTGCGGCCCGCCCGTCGCGCGGCGGAAGGTCCTCAAGGGCGTCGAGGACCGGTGTGGGGGCCGGCCCCGGCGCCCTTCCGGCTGCGCCCCGCGTCCCTCCGGACGGCCGCACGCCCCCTCCGGGCGGGCCCCGGGCCGGAGCGGCGGGGCGCTCCGGCGCACGCGGGCGCCCCGCCGCCGAGGCGTGTCCGGTGGATGCCTTCGTGCGTCCCGGCGCTCGCGCCGGGTGCCGGGAGCGGTCGTCGGGCGATCTCCCGCAAGCCGCCCGGCGAGGTCGGCCCGGGGTCGGCCGTCCGAGCACAGGCGGCGCGGCGAGAGGCGGCCCGGCGACCGCGACCCGGAATGATCCGCCGGACACGCCCTACGCTCCGGCCGGGGCTCCGCGTGCCTCCAGGTGCGCCCAGGTCAGGGCGGTGACGTGGTCGGCCATCGCCTCGGGGCTCTCCCCCGGGTGGTCCAGCAGCCAGTCGGCGAACGCGTCGGCGGTGCTCACCGCGATCCTGGCCAGCAGCGCGGCGTCGCGCTCGCGGACGTCCCCGGGCAGCCCGCCGCAGGTGGTGATGAGGTCGGTGACCTCGGCCAGCACGCGGTCGCGGGCCCGGGTCACCTCGGCGGCGAAGGGGCCGGCGGCGGCGCGCCGGTACAGGACGGTCCAGCTCTCCCTGTTCTCCACCACGAATCCGAAGAAGGCGCGGATTCCGCGGCGCAGGGGGTCCTCTCCGCGCGGGGCGCGGGGGTCGTGGACGGCGGCGCGCAGGGTGAGCATGAGGCGTTCGGACTCGCGGCGCACGCAGGCGGTGAATATGCCTTCCTTCGAGCCCAGATAGTGGTACACCGTCGGTTTGGAGGTACCCGCGGCCGCGGCGATCTGCTCGACGCGCACCGTGTGGTAGTCGCCCCGGGAGAATTCCGTGACGGCGGCGTCGATCATCAGTTGTTCACGGATCCGACGCGGTAGTCTGCGCTGTTTGCTCTTCACTCTGACGAACCCTATTGATCCGCCCTCTTTTGACCAGGGCCTCCCGGCACCCGTTTCCGGGCGCGGAGGGGCTTCGGATTCCGTGGCGGACGGATGACCTGTGACTACGGGTGAGTCCACCCTCACCCATGGTGGTGTATCCCACATTCTCCGGGGTTTGGACGGCCGGATACCGCACACGGGTGCGCGGCACCCGGCCGCCTCCCGTCAGTCCGTCACGGCCTGCCCGTACGCCGGGCGCAGCTCCAGCGTGCAGCACTTGGCGCCGCCGCCGGCCTTGCGCAGCTCGTCCAGCTCCACCGGGTGGACGGTCAGGCCCTCGGCGCGCAACCGGTCGGCCAGGTCCCGCGCCTCGGCGGCCAGGACCACGTTGCGGCCGTCGCAGACGGCGTTCAGGCCCAGGACGCTGGCGTCGTCCTCGGTGGCGACGAGGGCGTCCGGGAACAGCGCCTCCAGCACCCTGCGGCTGCCCGCGGAGAACGCGCCCGGGTAGTAGGCGACGCGTTCGCCCGACAGCGCGAACAGGGCCGTGTCCAGGTGGTAGAAGCGGGGGTCCACCAGTTGCAGGGTCACCACCGGGCGGCCCAGGAAGCGCTCGGCCTCCTGGTGCGCGGCCGCCTCGGTGCGGAAGCCGGTGCCGGCCAGGACCACGTCGTCGAGGGTGATGAAGTCGCCCTCCCCCTCGTTGACGTGCTTGGGCTCCCGGGTCTCGGTGTACCCCGCGGCCCGGAACCACTCCAGGTAGGCGGGCCCCTCGGGGGTGCGTTCGGCGCTGGCGAAGCGGGCGCCGTAGACCCGGCCGTCGACCACCAGGGCGCCGTTGGCGGCGAACACCATGTCCGGCAGCCCCTCGATGGGCGAGATCTCCTGGACCTCGTGGCCCAGCTCCAGGTAGAGGTCGCGCAGCGCCTCCCATTGGCGGATCGCCCGCTCCCGGTCGACCCGCACGGCGGGGTCCATCCAGGGGTTGATCGCGTATTCGACCGCGAAGTAGGTGGGGCGGCACATGAGGTAGTGCCGTCGAACCGCCACCGGACCGGTCGGGTTCTTCATTGAACCTCCCAGTGAGACCGTCGGGAATCACGGACCCCCGCGGCGGCACAGCCTTCACCACCGTGCGCCGCCTCGGGGTTCGTCCGTTCGATGTGGGGATACCCGCACCGGGGCCGGGCCAAGGGGCACGGTTCGGTGAACACGCGGTCCCCGGCACGGGCCGCCCCCGCGCCCGTCCGGGCGCGGGGGCGGCCGCGGGGCGCGCGGTCAGCGGCCGCCCGCGCGGGCCACCGCCTCCTCCAGTTCCTCACGGTTCATCTTCGAGCGGCCCGGCACGTCCAGCTCCGAGGCGCGCCGGAGCAGTTCGCGCTTGGTGCGCCGGCCCTCGCCGCGGGCGGGCGGGCGCGGCCCGGGGGCGCGCCCGTGCGGGAGGCTGCGGCGCAGCGCCTCCTGGAGCGCGCCGTCCCCGGAGGCCCCCTCGGTCCGGCGCGGCCGGTCCTCCCCGCCGGGCCGGTGGGTGATGGTGCCTCCCCTGGCCTTGGCGCGCACCAGTTCGGTGAGGCGGTGGCCGTAGCTGTCCTCGTAGCGGGCCGGGTCCCAGTCGACCGACAGCGAGTCGACCAGTTCGGCGGCCAGCGCCAGCTCCTCCTTGCCCAGCGCGGGGTAGGGCACCGGCGGCATCACGTCGTCGGGGGCGCGCACCTCGTCGGGCCACCACAGGGTGGAGGCGGACAGCACGCCGCGGGTCGGCTCGATGAGCACCGGGGACTCGCGGTCGCGCAGGACGACGGTGGCCGTCCCCGCCCGGCGCGTGCGGTCCAGGGCCGCGTAGAGCAGCTGGTAGGGCTGGGCGTCGGCGGGGTCGCGCGGGGCCATGTAGTAGGTGGAGGCGTACCAGAGGGGCCCGACCGAGCCCTCGGAGACGAACCCGTCCAGGCGCATGGTGCGCGACCCGTGCGGGAGGATCTCCTCCAGTTCCTCCGGTTCCAGGACGACGTACTCGTCCTCGACGGCGGTGCGGGCGCCGCGCACGATCTTCTCGGCGGGGACCTCCTCGCCGGTGCGCTCGTTGACGCGGACGTAGCGGATGCGGTCGGCGGTGCCGCGTTCGAACTGGTGCAGGACCGGTCCGCGGCGCTCGCGGGCGCTGTAGAGGCGCACCCCGATCGGCACTTCGCCGAACATGAGGGTGCCCACCCAGACAGGATTGACCATGGTGCCTCCCTAGTCCCCATGATCACCGGGGGCGGGCAAAATACCGGTCGAAAAGAACAAAGAACCGGCCATGGGACTTTCCCGACAACCGAACCCCGTTCTTTTACCGACCGGTCGGTATCGCTAGGATCGCGGCAGTCCGCGATTGGAGTTCCTACCATGAGTACGACCGTCAAGGCCGCCGTCTTCGCCTCCCAAGGGGCACCCCCGGAGATCCGGGATCTCGTGCTGCCCGACCCCGGGCCCGGCCAGGTGCGGGTGCGCCTGACCGCCGCCGGGGTGTGCCACTCCGATCTCTCCCTGTCCAACGGGACCCTGGCCCAGAAGTGGCCCGCCGTCCTGGGCCACGAGGGCACCGGGACCGTCGAGGCCGTCGGCGAGGGCGTCACCTCGGTCAACCCCGGCCAGCACGTCATCCTCAACTGGGCCCCGGCCTGCCGCGCCTGCTGGTTCTGCCGCAACGGCGAACCCCACCTGTGCGAGCACGCCCTGGACCGGTCCGCCGTCCCCTACGCCCACCTCACCGACGGCACCCCCGTCCACCCCGGCCTGGGCTGCGGCGCGTTCGCCGAGGCGACCGTCGTGGGGGCCGACGCCGTGGTCCCGCTGCCCGACGGCCTGGACCCGGCCGCCGCCGCCATCCTGGGGTGC
Source organism: Nocardiopsis sp. NPDC006139 (assembly GCF_040614155.1). Taxonomy (NCBI): domain Bacteria; kingdom Bacillati; phylum Actinomycetota; class Actinomycetes; order Streptosporangiales; family Nocardiopsidaceae; genus Nocardiopsis; species Nocardiopsis sp. NPDC006139. Next base: position 96,178 of record NZ_JBEXTT010000013.1, on the reverse strand, counting down.
GCGGTGCTCACCGGATGGGGCGCCGTCAACAACTCCGCCGCCGTGCGCCCGGGCCAGTCGGCCGTGGTCATGGGCCTGGGCGGGGTGGGCCTGTCGGTACTCCAGGCGGCCCGTATGGCCGGGGCCGACCCGGTGGTCGCCGTGGACGTCTCCCCCGACAAGGAGGAACTGGCCCGGTCGCTGGGGGCCACCGAGTTCCTGCTCGCCGACGAGCACCTGTCCAAGGCGGTGCGGGCGCTCACCGGCGGGCGCGGCGCCGACCACGTCTTCGAGGTGGTGGGCTCGGCGAAGGTGGTGCGCGCCGCCTGGAGGGCCAGCCGCCGCGGCGGCACCGTCACCGTGGTGGGCCTGGGATCGGTGAAGGACGAGGTGACGTTCAACGCCCTGGAGCTGTTCCACCAGGCCCGCACGCTGCGCGGCTGCGTGTTCGGGTCCAGCGACCCGGACCGCGACATCCCCGTCATCGCCGAGAGCGTGCGCTCGGGCGAGCTGCGGCTCGGGGCGATGGTGACCGACGAGATCCCGCTGTCGGGCGTGCCCGACGCGTTCGAGCGGATGCGCCAGGGCAAGGGCGGCCGGTCGCTGGTCCGCTTCGGGGCGTGAACGCGGTGGGGGCGCGGCGGCGCCCCCACCGTGCTCAGCGCCGCCCGGGGTCCTCCACCGTCACCTCCAGCACCTCCAGGGGCGCCTCGTCGTCGGCCCGGTCTGCGAGGGCCGAAAGGAGCCGGTGGAAGAGGATCGACCGGTGCGCGCCCATCCCGACCATGATCAACGCCCCCGGGACCGGGAAACCCGGAAGTCCCAGGGCGTAGAGCAGGGCGGCGAACACCCCGAAGAGGGTGCCCGCACCGACCCCGCCGTTCATGGGGCAGCGCCAGCTGCGCCAGCCCCACATCCAGCCCGCCGCCAGCACCGCCGCCCAGGGGTCGACCAGGACCGCCACGGTCGGGTAGAGGACCAGGGCGAACACGAGCACCCCGGACAGCCCGTCGAGCACCGGAACGGCCAGGAGCAGCCGCCACCCGGCGGCGGTGCGCGGCACGAGCCGCTCGGTGGGCGGCGGGGGCTCCCCCGGGCCGCCCCGGTGCTCCCACCATACGAGCACGGCGAGCAGCGCGAACCCGCCCAGGGCGACGCCGGCGGCCGGGCCGAACCAGTGCCCGGCCCCCTCCGGCATCCACAGGTGCTCGGGCCCCACCGCCATCGGGTCCAGGCCCAGGGCGGCCGGGGTGGCCGCGTGCAGGGTGTAGAGGAAGGCCACCGACAGGACCACCTCCGCGAGGACGAACCCCAGGTGGACGACGGCCAGCTGGGTGAGAGGGGCGGGCGCCCCGGGGGCGTCCGCGTACGTCCGCGTGGAGAAGAGCGGACGCAGCAGCATCACGAGCAGCAGGACGGCGGCGACCGCCAGGGCGGTCGGTCCGGGCTCGAAGCCCGGCGGGACGAAGTACACGTCAGTCCTCCCGCCGCGGCACCGGCGCGCCGTCGGCGTCCAGCACCGTGACCTCCAGGACCGGATCCCCGAGTTCCCCGAGGCGCTGCCTCGCCGCCATCCGGCCGAGCACCACCCCGAACAGGGACCACAGGAGCAGGGGCGCGGCCAGCCCTCCCGGAAGCACGAAGGCGTAGAGCCCGAGGAGGCCCGCCTCGATCACACAGCACCAGAGCATCGCCGCGGGCCCGGACGTCCGGTACTGGCACCCGGACACCAGGGCGACCACCAGCACCCCGGTCAGCGGCCCGAAGTGCGCCGCCAGCAGCGGGTACAGCACCAGGTAGTACGCGGCGACGCCGCACGACAGCCCCAGGGGCAGGGACGCCCGGTACAGCAGCATCTCCCCGCCCGACCAACGGGCCAGGGGGGTGTGCCGCGGCTCGGGCACCCGTGCCCGTTCGCGCACCGCCCACACCACGAAGGTCGCGAACAGGGCGGCGACCGCACCGGACACCAGCCACAACGGGGGCTCCTCCCCCACCAGGATCCGCCACTCGGGCGCGGTCTCCTGGAAGCCCCCAGGCACCAGGTCCCGCAGGGTGAGGCCGTGCACCGCCGTGGCGTGGAAGGCGATGACCGCCGCCACCTCCACGGCGGACAGGAGCAGGGTCAGGGCCACCAGGCCGGACGGCCGCGTGAACACGGGCGCGATCCGGGGCAGGGCGGACACCGCGTAGGGGACCGCGAGCAGGAAGAGCAGGAGCGCGAAGCCGATGACGGTGGCCGCGGGGCCGGGGTCGAAGGCCGCAGGGGGAAAGTACACGGGGATCCTCGGTCGACGGTCGGGGCGGGGACCTGCGCGGGCGCGGTCGAGCGGGGAGCGGGCGCACGCGGGCCGAATGATCATGCCGGATACCTGCGGGTTTGTCACAGGCTGACAAAAGCTGTGGCGTACGGCACACATGCCCCTTGCCCCGCGCCCGGCGAGGGAGCACAGTCGTCACCATCGCGCACAGCGTGCCGCGGGCACGGCCGACCGAGTCGAGGAGACACGACCCCCATGAGCAGCGCAGCGGATCAGGCCGACGCGATCGTCGTCGGCGCGGGACTGGCGGGCCTGGCGGCGGCGGCCGAACTGGCCGACGCGGGCAAGCACGTGATCCTGCTCGACCAGGAGCCCGAGCAGTCCCTGGGCGGACAGGCGTTCTGGTCCTTCGGCGGCCTGTTCTTCGTGGACTCCCCCGAGCAGCGCCGGATGGGCATCCGCGACTCCAGGGAGCTCGCCCTCCAGGACTGGATGGGCACCGCCGGCTTCGACCGCCCCGAGGACGCGTGGCCGCGCAGGTGGGCCGAGGCGTACGTGGACTTCGCCGCCGGGGAGAAGTACTCCTGGCTGCGGCAGATGGGCCTGCGGCTCTTCCCCATCGTGGGCTGGGCCGAGCGCGGCGGCTACCTGGCCGACGGGCACGGCAACTCCGTCCCCCGCTTCCACATCACCTGGGGCACCGGCCCGGGCGTGGTCGCCCCGTTCGAGCGCCGGGTGCGCGCCGCCGCCGAGCGGGGGCTGGTCTCCCTGCGGTTCCGCCACCGCGTCGACGAGCTGGTCGTGACCGGCGGGGCCGTGACGGGCGTGCGCGGCACCGTGCTGGCGCCCAGCGACGCCGAGCGCGGCCGGGCCAGCAACCGCGACGCCGCCGGGGAGTTCGAGCTGTCCGCGCAGGCGGTCGTCGTCACCTCCGGCGGTATCGGCGCCAACCACGACCTGGTGCGCAAGAACTGGCCCGAGCGGCTGGGCACCCCGCCCGAGCACATGCTGTCGGGCGTCCCCGAGCACGTGGACGGGCGCATGCTCGGCATCACCGAGCAGGCCGGTGCGCAGATCATCAACCCCGACCGCATGTGGCACTACACCGAGGGCATCCAGAACTGGGACCCGATCTGGTCCCGCCACGGCATCCGCATCCTGCCCGGGCCCTCGTCGCTGTGGCTGGACGCCACCGGCAAGCGGCTGCCCGCCCCGTACTTCCCCGGGTTCGACACCCTGGGCACGCTGGACCACATCATGAAGAGCGGCCACGACTACACGTGGTTCGTGCTCTCCCAGAAGATCATCGAGAAGGAGTTCGCGCTGTCGGGCTCGGAGCAGAACCCCGACCTGACCGGCAAGGACGTCCGGCTCCTCCTCAAGCGCGCGCTGCCGGGCGCGCCCGGACCGGTGGAGGCGTTCAAGGAGCACGGGGTGGACTTCGCGGTCGCCGGCCGGCTGCCCGCGCTCATCGAGAAGATGCGGGAGATCGCCGGGGACGGGGTGCTGGACCCCGACACCGTCACCCGCGAGGTGGTGGCCCGCGACCGGGAGATGGTCAACACGTTCACCAAGGACCTCCAGGTGACGGCGATCCACGGGGCCCGCAACTACCGGGGCGACAAGCTGATCCGGGTGGCGTCCCCGCACCAGATCCTCGACCCCAAGGCGGGCCCGCTGATCGCGGTGCGCCTGCGCGTCCTCACCCGCAAGACGCTGGGCGGGCTGCACACCGACCTGGACGCGCGGGTGCTGCGCGCCGACGGCACCCCGCTGCCGGGCGTGTACGCGGCGGGCGAGGTCGCCGGGTTCGGCGGCGGCGGCGTGCACGGCTACCGCGCCCTGGAGGGCACCTTCCTGGGCGGCTGCCTGTTCTCGGGCCGGACCGCCGGCCGCGCCGCCGCGGCCGCGCTCTGAGGCCCTGACGGCGGCGAGGCGCCGGACACCCGCCGCGGGCGTCCGGCGCCTCGCGCTCGCAGGGGGTGTCAGCCATCCGAGTCCGGGGACCCGGGCCCCTCCTTGCGGGGTCGGCCGCGGCGGGGGATGTCCCCGGCCTCCTTCGGCATCCGCCCCGCGTCGTCGAGGGCGCGGCGCAGAAGGAACTCGATCTGGGCGTTGGTGCTGCGCAGCTCCTGGCCCGCCCACCGCGCCAAGGCGTCGTGGACGGCGGGGTCGAGCCTCAGCAGCACCTTCTTGCGCTCCGGCACGGCCACCTCACCCCGTCACTGGTACAGCGTCCCCGTGTTCACGACCGGGCTGGCGGGGCGGTCCGAGCACAGCACGACCAGCAGGTTGCTGACCATGGTGGCCTTGCGCTCCTCGTCGAGCTCGACCACGTGCTCCTCGGACAGCCGCGACAGGGCCCGGTCGACCATGCCCACGGCGCCCTCGACGATCTCCTGGCGGGCGGCGATCAGGGCGCCCGCCTGCTGGCGCTGGAGCATGGCCTGGGCGATCTCGGGCGCGTACGCCAGGTGCGTGAAGCGGGACTCCACGATGCGCACGCCCGCGGCCTCGACCCGCTGTCCGACCTCCTCCGACAGGCGCTCGGTGATGGCGTCGGCGTTGTCGCGCAGGGACAGGGCGCCCTCGGCGTCGTAGGAGTCGTACGGGTAGTGGCCGGCGATGTGGCGCACGGCGGCCTCGGTCTGGATGGACACGAACTCCACGAAGTCGTCGACCTCGAAGGTGGCGCGGGCGGTGTCCTCCACCTGCCACACGACGACGGCGGCGATCTCGATGGGGCTGCCCGAGGCGTCGTTGACCTTCATGACGGAGGTCTCGTGGTTGCGGATGCGTGTGGAGACGGCGTTGCGGTCGGTCAGCGGGTTCACCCAGCGCAGGCCGTCGGTGCGCACGCTGCCGACGTAGCGGCCGAAGAGCTGGACGACGCGGGCCTCGTTGGGGGAGACCATGGTCAGCCCCAGCATGAGGAAGAGGCCGACGACGGCGATGACGGCGCCGGCGATGATCGCCGCGAGGAGCGGCACGGCCTCGACCAGGAAGGGCGTCCCGGCGACAGCGGCGCCGGCGAGCACGATCAGCAGGGCCAGCAGGAACATGCCGATGCCGTCGCGGCTCTTGGCCGTGGTCTCCCGGTACTGCGGGGCCTCCCGATAACGGGGGGCGGGGGTGGCGGATTCGGTCATGTGCGTTCCTTCCCTCTCAAGTGATGACGCGAGCATAGCATTGTGATATCACTTTTTATAGGAGCCGGGCCACAGGGGCCCACAAGACCGAGAGGAGACGTGGACGCGATGACCACCGACACACCGCGTTTGCGCCCGCCGCACCACCGCGTGGACCCCCGGGCCGTCCGCTGGTGGACCACCCGTTCGCTGATCACGACGGTCGTCCTCACCGCGGTCCCCGTCGTCCCCGCCCTGATCTGGGAGCCGGTCCGCTTCTGGTTCCTCCTCGCGGCCGCCGCCATCGGGGTCCCCGGCCTGCTGATCACCTTCGTGATGCCGCAGTGGCGGTACCGGGTCCACCGCTGGGAGGTCACCGACACCGCCGTCTACGCCTCCAGCGGCTGGTTCTGGCAGGAGTGGCGGGTGGCCCCCATGTCGCGCATCCAGACCGTGGACACCGCGCGCGGGCCGCTCCAGCGGGCGTTCGGGCTGTCCAGCGTGACCGTCACGACCGCCTCGGCCGCCGGGCCGATCGAGATCGCGGGCCTGGACCACGCCCTGGCGACCCGGGTCGCCGACCAGCTCACCGAGACCACCCAGGCGGTTCCGGGGGATGCCACGTGACCACCGCACAGCGACCCCCGACCGAACGCCCGCTGGGCGACTGGCAGGGCCTGAGCCCGCTCAGTGTGTGGGCCAATACCGCCGCCGGCGCCCTCTTCATCGTCCCCGCCGCCGTCGTGGGCACCGTCGTCCTGATCGTCCTGGACCTGGCCTGGTGGGCGCTGGCCCCGCTGCCCGGGGCCCTGGCGCTCATCGCCGGGCTCACCGCCCTGGACATGATGGTCCTGAAAGCGGTCTCCTACCGCGTCACCGACGAACGCATGGAGATGCGCTCGGGCGTGATCGCCAAGGCCTACCGCTCGGTGCCGCGCGAGCGCGTGCGCAGCGTGGACGTGGCGGCGCCGGTCTACGCCCGGCCCTTCGGCCTGTGCGTCGTCACCGTCGGCACCGGCGAACAGGTCGACTCCGGATCCGACCAGGTCAAACTCCAGTTCGTCACCGCCGCCCAGGGCGAGCGGCTGCGCCGCGAGCTGCTGTACCGCGACGCGCCGGCCGCCGGGAACGCCGAAGGGGCGGAGGGCGCGGAGGGCGCGGAGGAGGCCGACGGCCTGGAGCTGGCCCGCCTGGACCGGCGCTGGTTCGCCTACGCCCCGGCCACCACCGCCACCCTGGGCATCGGCATCGGTGCCATAGCTGCCCTGATCGGCGCCAACGCCCAGTCCGAGGGCTGGATCTACCGGTGGATCTCCGAGCAGACCGGGCTGCCCAGCACCGCGGAGATCGGTGCGTTCGTCATGGCCCGGCTGCTGTTCGTCGTCCCGGCGGCACTGGTGGGCCTGCTGGTGTCGGGCACGGTCGTCCTGGTGGCCGTCGCGGTGGAGACCTGGTGGGACTACCGGCTGACCCGGGAGTCCAACGGAACGGTGGTCATGCGCCGGGGCCTGCTCAACAGCCAGTCCCTGACGATCGAGGGCCGGCGCCTCAACGGGGTCACCCTGCACGAGCCCCTGGTGCTGCGCTCCGCCGGAGGCGCGGACGTGCGCGCGGTCGCCACCGGCCTGGGGGCCGCGGACGCGGAGAAGACCCAGGCCAAGAGCCGCCTCTCCCCGCCGATGCCCCGGGACCGAGCCCGGGAGCTGGCCGCGGACCTGATGCGCACCCCCGAGTCGCCCCTGGACCTGCCGCTGACCGCGCACCCGCGGTCGGCCCTGAGCCGCCGCCTGGTACGCGCCGGGTGGGCCTCGCTGGCGGGCTTCGCCGTCGCCGGCGGGCTGGCGTGGCTGCACACGCTGGCCGAGGCCGCGTGGTGGGACGCCGCCCACGAGATCGAGGAGGAGCTCAACCCGCTGCCGGTCGTCACCCACCTGGTGGAGGCCGCCCCGCCCTGGGGCTGGTGGCTGCTGGGGGCCGCGTTCGCGGTGGTGGCGTTCTGGTACGCGGTCGGCTCCCACCGGGCGCTGGGGCACGGCCTGCACCCGCGCTACCTGGTGGTGCGCCGGGGCATGGCGGTGCGCGACACCACGACCCTGGAGCGGTCGGCGGTGATCGGCTGGCGGATCACCCGCACGCCGTTCCAGCGCCGGGCCGGGCTGGCGCACGTGTCGGCCACCACCGCCTCGGGCAAGGGCATGTACACCGCCGCCGACGTGGGGCTGGGCCAGGGGCTGGCCTGGGCGGCGCTGGCCGTCCCGGACCTGCTGACCCAGTTCCTGGAGCGGGACGGGGAGCCGGAGGGGGCGGACGGGGAGCGCGGCTGAGCGCTCCCCCGGGCCCGCCCGCTGCCCGGGGGCGCGGCCCCGGGCCGGGGGCCGGTGCGGCGCCGGGGCCTCCGGCGACGGCGTGTCCATCACGGCCGGGGGCGCCGCATCACGGCCCCCGCCCCCGGAGGAGCACGGGCGTCCCCTCCCCCTGGCCCGAAGGCCCCTGTCCGCGCCCCGGCCCCCGGCGCGGGTCCCGCGCCGGGGGCCGGGGCGTGCTCAGCGGGCGGCCGGGGCGGGCACGATCTCGAAGACCCGGTCCAGGCCCAGGATCCCCAGGACCCGGGAGACGACCGGGCGCGGCCGGGCCAGCACGAGGCGGCCGCCCCGGGCGTTCATCGCCCGCCGCGCCGCCACCAGGGCGCCCACGCCGCTCGCGTCCAGGAACCCCACACCCGCCAGGTCCACGACCAGGCACTCACAGCCCTCCTCGCGGGCCGCCGCCGCCAACCGGGCGCGCAGGCCCGGGACGGTGGCCAGGTCGATCTCGCCCTCCACCGATACCACCGTCACACCGGTGTGCGGGAGACATTCCTGGAACCGGACATCCCGTGCCACTCGAGGCCACCTCTCACCGGACGTAATCTTTCCACTACGCAACCGCGTACGAGATCGTAACCTCTCCAGAGAGGTTCCGTCAGGCTTTTGCGAGGAAAACCCCCGAAAACTCGCCGATGTGGCCGCGGGGACAGGTTCACCTCACCCCCGGGCCGGTGCTCACGGCCCCGGGGGAAGGCCCGCACACCTCTCTCGGACACACCCGGACGCACCCCCGCACCGTGCCCCGGGGGCCCGGGTGCGGTAAAAGCGGTAGGGACACATGGTGTCCTTGAGGCCCCGGGCCGACGCACAGCGCACAGAAGGGAGGGAGCGGCGCACCCCTTCCGCCCTGCCGGGCGGGACCGCGCCGCGCACCCCATGACCGAAACCGCCGAGACCCGACCCGGCTGGTTCTCAGCCCAGGAGCTGGAGGGCATCCGCGGCCGCATGCCCCTGGTGTACGTGCAGGCCGTCCCGGTCCGGGTCGACGAGGTCGGCCAGGTCACCCACGTCGGCCTGCTGATGCGGGCCACCCCCGACGGCCGGTTCCACCGGTCGGTGGTCTCGGGTCGGGTCCTGTACCACGAGCGGGTCCGCGACGCGCTGCTGCGCCACCTGGAGAAGGACCTGGGCCCGGTGGCGCTGCCCCGGGTCCCCGCCTCCCCGCAGCCGTTCACCGTCGCCGAGTACTTCCCCACCCCCGGGGTGACCCCGTTCCACGACCCGCGCCAGCACGCGGTGGCGCTGGCCTACATCGTGCCGGTGTCGGGTGACTGCCAGCCCCGCCAGGACGCCCTGGACCTGGTGTGGCTCACCCCCGCCGAGGCCGCCGACCCGGTGGTCCACGCGGAGATGAACGACGGCCAGGACGTCCTGCTGCGCCAGGCGCTGGCCCACGTGGGGCACGCCCCCTGAGCCGGGCGGGCCCCGCGGCGGCGCCGCGGGGCCCCTTCCCCGCCCCCGGACACGGGGACACCGCGAGGGCGTACCCTCTACCCATGCCCGAAGCCCTGGCCGCCCTCGTCGACGACGCCCTGGCCCTGATCCCCGCCCGGGGCCGCGCCCTGCTCGGCCTGACCGGCGCCCCCGGGGCGGGCAAGTCCACCCTGGCCCGGCGGCTGGTCGCCGAGGCCGACGCCCGGACCTCCCCGGGCACCGCCGGCTACCTGCCCATGGACGGCTTCCACCTGTCCAACGCCCAGTTGGAGCGGCTGGGGCGGCTGGACCGCAAGGGCGCCCCCGACACCTTCGACGCGCACGGGTACGCCGCCCTGGTGCGGCGGCTCCTCACCGAGACCGACCACCCGGTCTATGTCCCCGACTACGACCGGCGGCTGCACGAGCCCGTCGCCGCCCGCCACGTGATCGGGCCCGGCACCCGGCTCGTCGTCACCGAGGGCAACTACCTGGCCTGGGACGCCGAGCCCTGGGGGTCCCTGCGCCCGCTGTTCGCCGAACTCTGGTACGTGGAGGCCGACGACGCGCTGCGCGAGGAGCGCCTGCTGCGCCGCCAGCTGGCGGGCGGCCGCGACGAGGCCGCCGCCCGGGAGTGGGTGGAGCGCAGCGACCGCGCCAACGGGGAGCTCGTCAAGCGCTTCAGGAGCGCCTGCACCCGCGTCGTCCCCACCGGCGCGGTGCCTCGGCGCCCCGGGGGCGCCGAGGGGGCCGCGGGCGGCTGAGCCCCGCCGTTCAGGCGGCCCGGCGCAGGAACCGGCGGGCCGACCCGCGCACCAGCCACAGGTACCCCTCGGCGGAGCCCTGCTTGCCGCTCCCCCGGAGCCCGCCGTAGGCGGACGACACGATCATCTCCTTGTAGCGGGCGGCCAGGCCCCCGGTCAGGAAGGCCCCGCGCGGGGAGTCGTCGGCGTGCACGAACTGGATGAGCCCGTCGCGCCGCCCCAGGCTGACGCACTGGAACAGGTAGCCGAAGGGGGCGGCGTCCGGCTCGCGCCCGGCCAGCCGGGCGGCGACGGCGTCGGCCGCCGCGGTCCCCATGGGCAGCCCCATCGCACAGGACATGCGCAGCTCACGGCCGTCCACGGCGTCGGCGTGGGCGGCGTCGCCCACCACGTACACGTCCGGGTGGGAGACCGACCGCTGGGTGCCGTCGACGAGGGCCCGCCCGGAGCCGTCCACGGCCAGCCCGGCCCCGGCCGCCAGCGGGGAGACGTCGAACCCGGCGTTCCACAGGGTGAGGTCGCTCTCCAGCAGGTCCCCGTCCTCCAGCTTGACGTGGTCCGCCTCCACCGCGGCGACCCGCGTGTGCTCGCGGACGGAGACGTCCAGGCGGTCCAGGACCCGGCGGACGTGGGCCCGTCCCCTGACGCTGACGCCGGCCGCCACCGGGCCCGAGGTCACCAGCCGCACGTCCATGCCCGCGTGGGCCTCGGCGATCTCGGTGACGGCCTCCAGGCCGGTCAGTCCGCCGCCGACGACGGTGAGGGTGCGGGGGCGCTCCCGGGCGATGCGGCGGGCCACCTCGCGGGCGCCCTCCAGCCCGGCCAGGGTGACCGCGTGCTCGGCGGCCCCGGGTGCCGCGTCGGCCGCGGCGGTGCTGCCCAGCGCGTACACGAGGGTGTCGTAGCGCAGGGTGCGGACCCGGTCCCCGGTGCGGACGTCGACGGTGCGCGCCTCGGTGTCCAGGGCCTCCACCCGGCCGACGACGAGGTCGATGGCGGGGTTCAGGGAGTCGGCCAGGGGGTGGACGCCGACGTCGCGCCCGGCGGCCACCTCGTGCAGGCGGACCCGTTCGACGAACGTGTCGGTGGCGTTGACCAGGGTGACGCGCAGCCCCGCGCCGTTCGCGCGAACGTGGTGGGCGGCGCGGCGGGCGGCGGCGAGTCCGGCGTATCCGGCGCCGAGGACGAGGAGTTCGTGGACCATGGGGTGCCTCCCGGTGGAGTGTTCCGTCCCCCCATGGACGGGTCGGACCGCCGCGGATGTGACATGCCCGCGCGCCGGTCCCCCGGATGTGGCCGACGCCATAGACCGTCCCGGACCCCCTGCGGGAAAGGCGTTCCGCGGTTCCGCGCCCTCTCGGGGACGGACGCGACCCCCACCCCTTGTCCATATGGCGAGACAAATATCCCACATAGTGTCCATTAGGTCTACGATCCGGTCATCCTCCCTTTGCAGACCATTGCTCTGACCTGGAAAGAAGTCCCATGACGGACGTCGCCGAACAGCACCCGGCACCGGAGCGCGGCACCCCCGCGCCGGTGGACCCGCCGACCAACCCGCGACGCAAGGTGCTCACCGCCAGCCTCGTGGGCACGTCCGTGGAGTTCTACGACTTCTACATCTACGCGACCGCCGCGGTCCTGGTCTTCCCGGCGCTGTTCTTCCCCGAGGGCGACATGATGGCCGCCCGCCTGCAGTCGCTGGCCACCTTCGCCATCGCGTTCGTGGCCCGCCCCATCGGCTCCTGGGTGTTCGGCCACTTCGGCGACCGCGTCGGCCGCAAGGCCACCCTGGTGGCGTCCCTGCTCACCATGGGCATCGCCACCGTCGGCATCGGCGTGCTGCCCACCTACGCCCAGGTCGGCGTCCTCGCCCCGCTGCTGCTGGCGCTGTGCCGGTTCGGCCAGGGGCTGGGGCTGGGCGGCGAGTGGGGCGGGGCCGCCCTGCTGGCCACCGAGAACGCCCCCGCGGGCAAGCGCGGCTTCTACGGGACGTTCCCGCAACTGGGCGCGCCCATCGGGTTCTTCCTCGCCAACGGCGTGTTCCTCATCCTGAGCCAGGCCATGAGCGAGGAGACGTTCCTGGCGTGGGGCTGGCGGGTGCCGTTCCTGCTGTCGACGATCCTCATCGTGGTCGGCCTGTGGGTGCGCCTGAGCCTGCACGAGACCCCCGCGTTCGCCAAGGTGCTGGCCGCGGGCGAGCAGGTGCGCACGCCCATCGTCGAGGTGTTCCGCCGCAACTGGGCCGCCCTGATCCTGGGCACCCTGGTCATGGTCGCCACGTACGTGCTCTTCTACCTCATGACGGTCTTCTCGCTGGGCTTCGGCACCGACCCGGAGACCGGCCTGGGCTACGACCGCTCCCAGTTCCTGGTGTTCCTGCTGGTGGGCGTGGTGTTCTTCGGGATCTTCACCCCGGTCTCCGGGCTGCTGTCGGACCGGTTCGGCCGCAAGCCCGTCCTGGTGGCGGTGACCGCAGCGATCATCGTCTTCGGGTTCGCCATGGGCCCGCTGCTGGGCTCGGGGACCGTCGGGGTGCTGGCCTTCCTGGTCATCGGCCTGTCGCTGATGGGCCTGACCTTCGGCCCGATGGCGGCGGTGCTGCCGGAGCTGTTCCCGACCAACGTGCGCTACACCGGGGCCTCGGCCGCCTACAACCTGGCCGGGCTGCTGGGCGCGTCGTTCGCCCCCTACATCGCGACCTGGCTGGCGGGCACCTTCGGGATCGCGTGGGTGGGCGGCTACCTGGTGCTGGTCAGCGTGATCACGCTGGTCGCGCTGCTGCTGACCCGCGAGACCCGCGACGACTCGCTCGACGACACCCCGGTCAGGGTCACCGCGCGCGGCTGACCCCCCGGCGGCGGGCCCGGGGAGCGGTGCGCTCCCCGGGCCCGCCGTGTGTCTACAGGCGCGCCTCGAGGGCGGCGCGGCCGGTGAACAGGTGCCCGGCCATGCCCAGCGCCTCGGCGGCCGCCACGTTCTCGCCGCGGTCGTCCACGAACAGGGTGTCCCCCGGGTCGACCGCCATCCGCTCCAGGCACCACAGGTAGACCTCGGGCTCGGGCTTGGCCACCCCCAGGCGGCCGGAGAAGGCGCGCACCGAGAACGCCGCCAGCCACGGGTTGTCCTTCTCGAAGCGGTCGGCCAGCTCGACCGGGATGTTGGACAGCAGTCCCACCGTGCGGCCCTGCGAGGCCAGCCGCTCCACCAGGGAGACCATGTCGGGGTCCACCGCCCGCCAGCTGTCGATGTCGGCCGCGATGAGCTCGGCGGCCAGGGGCGGGTCCACCTCGCGGCCCAGCCGCTCCCCCACCGCCCTCCAGTAGGCGGGCCCGTCCAGGTCCCCGCGGTCGTAGGGCAGGCGCAGGTCCCAGTAGGCGTCCCAGAACGCGGCGGGGTCGGCTGCGCCCATGGCGGCGGTCAGGCGCTCCTTCCCCTCGGCGGACTGGTGGCGGGCGATCACGCCGAACAGGTCGAACAGGACGGCTCCGGCTTCGGTCTCGGGCAAGGAGGGCTCCTCGGGGTCGGTGGGCGGCTCACTCCAGCCGTACCCGATGGCGGTCCCCAGCGCACACAGAACCGGGGGAACGGGCGGGAGGCCGGCCCTGTGGACAACCCGCCCGGGCGGGCCGGACCGGCCTACCCTGAAGGGGCGGAGGGTCGTGGGCGCCGAGACCCTCGGGGAGGGGTCCTCGGTGGTCCGGGACTCTCCTCGGGATGCGATCCACTGGTGATCGGAAAATCGCCCACCGCGGCCCCTCCAGGCAGGGGACGGAAAATCAAGGGAAGAAGGTCCCATTTTCCCGATAAAAAGAGTTCAACCTTTGATCTCTATGGATCTGGAAACTCCGGAAGGCCCGTGACCTCGTGGGATGTGATCGTGGGCACCGGGGGTTCGGCACTCCGGATACGGGCGGCGGAAAGGCGCCCCTAGACTCGGAGGAGACCTTCGGAGAAACGGTGGAGAGAACGCCCATGAGTGACGGTGAAGGCACCGCCCCCGGCCAGGAGCGGCTGTCCCTCCCCGAGGTGCGGCTGGACGACCTGCTCGACGAGGTGCGCTCCCGGCTCAGCGAGATCTCCATGACCCAGGAGCGCATCCGCACCCTGCTGGAGGCGGTCGTCTCCATCGGTGAGGGCCTGGAACTCGACCCCCTGCTGCTGCGCATCACCGAGACCGCGAGCAGCCTGGTCGACGCCCGCTACGGGGCGCTGGGCGTGATCGGGCCCGACGGCGAGATGAGCCGGTTCATCCCGGTGGGGCTGCGCCCGGACGAGATCTCCTCCATCGAGCACTGGCCCCGCGGCGAGGGCATCCTGGGGCTGCTCATCAAGGAGCCCGAGCCCCTGCGCCTGGGCGACGTCTCCGACCACCCCGAGTCGGTGGGCTTCCCCAGGGGGCACCCGGTGATGCGCACCTTCCTGGGGGTGCCCATCCGCATCCGCGACCGGGTGTTCGGCAACCTGTACATGACCGACAAGCGCGACGGCGGGCAGTTCACCGGGGACGACGAGCTGCTGCTGCGCGCCCTGGCCACGGCGGCGGGCACCGCCATCGAGAACGCCCAGCTGTTCGCCGAGACCCAGAGCCGGGAGACCTGGCTGGACGCCTCCGGGCAGATCACCACCCGGCTGCTGTCGGGCGCGCCGCCCGAGGAGGTGCTGCGGCTGGTGGCCCGGCGGGCGCGGCTGATGGCGCACGCCGACCTCTCCGTCATCGCCATGCCGGGCGAGGAGCCGGCCACCCTCACCGTGCGGGTGTGGGACGCCCCGGAGGGGGACGGGTCGCCGGAGGGGGCGGTGCACGGCCGCCGCGGCGCGTCCCTGGCGGCCGGGGTGCGGGGCGCCACGCTCGCGTGCACCCCGGGCACCCTGCTGGGGCGGGTCTACCTGAGCGGCGACCCGATCCGCACCGACATCTCCGAGCACTGCGACCCGGGCATCGAGTTCCTGGCCGAACTGGGCCTGGGGGCGATCCTGGTGCTGCCGTTCGGGCCCCCGGGCGGGGCGCGGGGCGTGCTGCTGCTGGCGCGCGCCGCGGGCCGGGAGGAGTTCCCGACCGCGTGGATGGGCATGCTGGCCGCCTTCGCCGACCAGGCGGCCGTGGCCCTGGAGCTGGCCGAGGCCCGGCTGGACTCCGAGCGGCTGAGCGTCCTGGAGGACCGCGACCGCATCGCCCGCGACCTGCACGACACCGTCATCCAGCGGCTGTACGCCACCGCGATCACCCTGATGGGCACGGTGCGGCGGATCGACGACGCCACCTCGTCCCAGCGGGTGCAGAACGCGGTGACCGACCTGGACGACACCATCCGGCAGATCCGTTCGACGATCTTCGCCCTGCAGAGCTCGGGCGAGGACTCCTCCCGGCTGCGCTCGCGGGTGCTGGACCTGGTCAACGGGGCCACCGACCCGCTGGGGTTCGCTCCCCGGCTGCTCACCCAGGGGCCGGTGGACACCGCCGTGGACGAGGCCACCGGCGGGCACCTGGTGGCGGTGCTGCGCGAGCTGCTGTCCAACGCCGCTCGGCACGCGCACGCCACGGCGGTGGACGTGGAGGTGTCGGTGGCCGACGGCCGGGTGGTGCTGCGGGTCTCCGACGACGGCGCGGGCATCCCCGAGGACGCGCACCGCAGCGGCCTGCGCAACATCGTCTCCCGCGCCGAGGAGCTCGGCGGTTCGGTGGAGATCGACTCCGCCCCGGGCGGGGGCACCACGGTGCGCTGGGCGGTGCCCGCCCGCGCCCGCGCCTGAGCGGGCGCGCCCGGCCCGGGCGGGGCGCGCCCCGGCGCCGCGCCCGCCCGACCGGTCAGGAACCGCCCAGGGACAGGCGGACCGCGTAGGCGGCGGCCTGGGTGCGGCGGGCCATGCCGAGTTTGGCGAGCACCCGCGAGACGTAGTTCTTGACGGTCTTCTCCGCCAGGTACATGCGGGCGCCGATCTCCCGGTTGGTCAGGCCCTCGCCGATCAGCTCCAGCACCCGGCGCTCCTGGTCGGTGAGCTCGCCCAGCGGGTCCTTGCGGCCCGCCTCCTCGCGCAGCCGCTCCAGCATGCGCGTGGTGGACTCCGGGTCCAGCAGCGAACGGCCCTGGGCGACCGTGCGCACGGCGCCGACCAGGTCGGTGCCGTGGATCTGCTTGAGGATGTAGCCCGACGCCCCGGCCATGACGGCGCCGTACAGGGCCTCGTCGTCGGAGTAGGAGGTGAGCATGAGGATGCGCGTGTCCGGGAGCAGGGAGCGGATCTCGCGGCAGACGGTGACCCCGTCGCCGTCGGGCAGGCGCACGTCGAGCACCACCACGTCGGGGGCCAGGGCGGGCACCCGGGCGAGCGCCTGGGCCGCGGTGCCGGCCTCGCCCACCACCTCGACGCCGTCCTCGTCGTCCAGCAGGGAGCCCACTCCCCGGCGGACGATCTCGTGGTCGTCGACCAGGAACACCCGGATCGTCTCGTCGCCGTGCATCAGGTACGCACCCCATCTCCTCACCGGTGGTCCCGGTCCCGGGCCGCCGAGCCCCATTGTGGGGCAGCGCGCCGCGGGTGCGCGCCGTCCGAACGGCGGTGCCACCGGTGACACAGGTCCCGTTTTCCCAGCTTAGACAACGGGCGTTGTCGCCTATGGGGCACAACGTCCCTTTTTGTTTGGGGACTAGGGCCTCCCGGGTAGGCGCTCGGGAGAGGACCTCCGCCGGCGTCCCGGGGACCGTAGGGCACCAGCCCCGACCCGCTGAGCAGCGACAATGGTGGGGATCGAGCAAAACGGGGGACCGATCTCGGGGGGCCGCGATGGTGCGTGAAAGCGATACCGGAACCGCACAGGGGCAGGCGGCGGTGCCACCCGGCCGGGCTCACGGCGACGATCTGCTGGCCGGGACCCGCCGGCTCGACGACGACTCCGCGATACTCCTGGGCATCGACCTCGCGGAGGGGGATCCCGAGGCGACCTTCACCGTCCTGGAGCGCCGGACGTGCTTCAACCTGGCGGCCACCCGCGACATCGGCCGGATCGCCTTCACCATCGACGGCGACGCCGCACCGACCGTGCTCCCGGTCAACTACGCCCTGATGAACGAGACCATCGTGCTGCGCACCAGCCTGGCGGGCACCGTCATGCGGTACGCCCGGGGCTACGCCTCCTTCCAGGTGGACCACTTCGACGACGAGCGCCGCGAGGGCTGGAGCGCCCTGTTCACCGGGCGCTGCCGGTGGGTGCGCGACGCGGGGGAGCTCTCCCGCATCCCGCAGGGGCGGATGCCCGTCCCCTGGGCCTCGGGCCCCCGGGACCAGGTCCTGCGGATCGTCCCCGGACGCGTCACCGGCCGCCGGATCCAGCGCCCCTGAGCCCGCGCCCCGAGCGCGCGGGGCTCTGCGCTGGGGTGTGGAACCCGAGCGGTACCCCTGCCCGACGCCGGGATCGCGGCCGCGGTCGTGCCCGCCGCCCCGGCGGCGCTCCTGTACGTGCGGTACGGGGACTGACGGAGCCGCTTCCGTTCACGGGGCGCCGGCGCCCCGCTCCGGGTCCGGGCCGCCCGCCCCGGCGGGCCGGTGCAGCAGGAACATGCCGCTGTAGCGGGGGCTGTCCCGGCGCTCGCCGTCGGTGGCGACGAACTCGTCCAGGACCGCGACGATGCGCCGGTCCAGCTCGGCGACGTCCTCGTCGGACAGGTGCAGGGTGAACCGGGAGAAGGTGCGCACCGCCCCGGGCCCGGCCTCGTCGAGCTCGCGGCGGAAGGCCTGCACGGGGGCGTGGGCGGCGGCGGGCCCGGCGTCCTGGAGGGGGCTGTCCAGCCACCAGGTCTCGCCGGTGGCCCGGTAGGGCTTCTCCAGGGCGCCGCTCGGCCCGGTGCGGGGGATGCCGGGGACGAGGAAGCCCACGTCGACGAGGCGGCGCACGTGGTACAGGACGGTGCCCGGGGAGACGCCCAGGCGCTCGGCGAGCTCCTTGTTGGTCATCTCGTCCAGGCACAGGCGCAGGATGCGGACCCGCAGCGGATGCCCCAGCGCCTTGGTCTCCTCGGGGGTGGCGGGGCGGCGCTCACGCACGGGTGCGGCGGGCTCCGGCGCGTACTGCTCTGCGTCTGCCATGGTCGGATGCTACAACGATCGGGATTCGTCCAATCGATTGAGTTCTCTCGATCGCCCTGGCAGGATCGGACGATGACCTCCCCTTCCACCCCCCGTGGCCTGGGCCGCCCCTTCTGGAGCCTGTGGACCTCGTCGTCGCTGTCCAACCTGGCCGACGGCGTCCTGAAGATCGCGCTCCCCCTGGCCGCGCTGCGCTTCACCGACTCCCCCCTGCTCGTCGCCGGGGTGTCCCTGGCCCTGTCCCTGCCCTGGCTGCTGTTCTCCCTGCCCGCCGGGGCCCTGGCCGACCGGCTGGACCGGCGCCGGATCATGCTCGCCGCCAACACCGCCCGCGCCGTGCTCGCCGCCCTCCTGGCCCTGTCCGCGGCCACCGGCACCGGTGGGATCTGGGTCCTGTACGCGGTCGCCCTGGGCGTGGGCGTCACCGAGACCCTCTACGACACCTCGGCCCAGTCGATCCTGCCCCAGCTGGTCCCGCGCGACCGGCTCGACAGCGCCAACGGCCGCCTGCACGCCACCGAGATGGCCATGAACCAGTTCGTCGGCCCGCCCCTGGGCGGCCTGCTGGTGGCGACCGGGCTGGCGCTGTCCCTGGCGACCCCGGCGGCCCTGTGGCTGGTCGCCGTGGGGGCGCTGCTCCTGGTCCCGGGACGGTTCCGGGTCGAACGCGAACGGCCCTCCACCATGGGCGCCGACATCGCCGAGGGGCTGCGCTACCTGTGGCGGCACCGGCTGCTGCGCGCGTTCGCCGCGATGGTCGGCATCAGCAACTTCGCGAGCAGCGCCGCCTTCGCCGTGTTCGTGCTCTACGCGGTCGGGCCGGACTCCCCCATGGGGCTGACCGAGCCCGCCTACGGCGTTCTGCTCACCACCTCCGCGCTGGGCGTCATCCTGGGCTCCCTGACCGCCTCCCGCGTCGTGGGCCTGCTGGGCCGGTCCCTGTCCATGCGCGTCTCCGCGGTGACCTTCGTCGTCCTGGTCGGGGTGCCCGCCCTCACCGCCGACCCGTACCTCGTCGGCGCCGGGTTCTTCGTCGGCGGGCTCGGCATCGCCGTGTGGAACGTGACCACGGTGTCCCTGCGCCAGCGCATCACCCCCGACCACCTGCTGGGCCGGCTCAACAGCGGCTACCGGCTGCTGGCCTGGGGCACCATGCCCCTGGGCGCCGCCGCCGGCGGGGTCATCGCCCAGTTCGCCGGGCTGACCTGGGTGTTCGCGTCCATGGGGGCGTTGAGCGCGGTGGTCCTGGTGTGGCTGCTGTTCATCGGCGACGCCGACATGGACCGCGCCGAGGCCGCCGCCTCCAAGTGAAAAACCCTGGACACCCGCTCGCCCGGCCCCGGACGATGGGCCCCATGACACCCACCTCTCCCCCGCCCCGCCGGGACGCCGACGCCGAGGTCCTGCACGGCGGCAACACCTCGGGCCCGGTGCTGCGGGTCGGCGGCACCGTCCGCAAGCAGTGGCACCGGGCCGCGCCCTCGGTCGTCCACCTGCTGCGGCACCTGGAGAAGCACGGCTACGAGGCGGCGCCCCGCTCCTACGGGCGCTCCCTGACCGGGGACCAGCTGCTGGAGTACGTGCCCGGCACTCTGGCCGACCAGGGGCCGCCGCTCACCGCCGCCGAGCTGCGCCGGCTGGGCGGGCTGCTCCGCCGCCTGCACGACCTCACCGCCTCCTACCGGCCCCGCCACCCGCAGCAGGCGGTATGGGACGTGCCCATCCCGGACCCGCGCGAGGAGGTCGTCTGCCACAACGACCCGGCCCCGTGGAACCTGGTGCGCGACGGCGACCGGTGGGTGTTCATCGACTGGGACGGGGCCGGCCCGGGCACCCGGATGGGCGACCTCGGCTACGCCGCCCACGGGTTCGTGCCCCTGCACCCGGGCGGCGACCCGCACGCCCAGGCCGCCCGACTGCGGGCCCTGGCCGACGGCTACGGCTGCGACCGCGCCCAGCGCGAGGAGCTGCCCGACGCCGCCCACCACCGGGTGCGCGGCATGTACGACCTGCTGGTGGAGGGCGGCCGCACCGGCCGCGCCCCCTGGGCCGACCTGTACGCCCAGGGCCACGCCGACCACTGGGGGCCGGCGGCGGACCACATCGCCCGCCACCGCGCCCTGTGGCTGGAGGCCCTGCTCTCCTAGACCGCGCGCCAGGCGTAGGCGGCCGAGACCGGGTGGCCCCGGTACTTCTCCCACTTGGGCTTGGCCGCCACCCAGGTGTCGTCCACCACCCCTTCGACCATGTCCACCGGGGTCCACCCGGAGGCCAGCGCGGCGCGCAGCTGCCCGCTGATGAGGTGGACGTGGGTGGTGATCGCCACCGACTCCCCCGTGGCGTCGGTGTAGTGGGTGGGCATCCCCGACACCATCGCGAACTGCGGGTGGTAGGACGCCAGCAGGAACAGGCCGCCGGGGCGGACCAGGCGCCGCGCCTCGGCGTAGAAGGGCGCCAGGTCGGGCAGGTGCTCGTCGATCAGAGAGGACACCACCAGGTCGTAGGCGCCGCCCGCCAGCCCGGTGTCGCGCACGTCCGCCTCGGCCAGGGTGGTGTGGGCGCCGCGCCCGCGGGCCCGCTCCAGCATGCCCGGGCTCAGGTCCACCCCGTCGATGGCGCCGGCCACCCCCTTGCCGCGCAGCCAGGCGGCGGTGCGCCCGGTGCCGCAGCCCAGGTCCGCGACGCGGCCCACCCGAGTCCAGTCGGGGTGGGGCAGGCGCTCCAGCAGCGCCAGGTCCATGGCGTCCAGGACCGAGTCCTCGTAGGTGGCCGACCAGCCGTCGTAGCCGGTGGCGACGTCGACGGTGCGGTAGTTGCGGGTGTCGTAGGCGGAGAAGTCGAGCATGGCCCCGAGTATCCCGGCTCCGGGCCGCCGGTCGCGAGCCATTAATAAATGCGTTGCCCGCGCCCCGGCAGTGCCCCTACGGTGAAGCCATGTCGGCCTTCTTCGGTGTGACCGACCGTGCCCCGGCCCGGTCCGCGCGCGCCCACGACCTCGAACTCCGGCCCCGCCCCAGCGGCCCGGGCCGGTGACCGGACCCCTCCGAGAGCACCGCCGTTCCCGTACCTTCCCCGGTGCGATGTCGGCGGTGCCAGGGGGTCCGTCCTTCCTCTGACAGCGCCCCGGTCCGGGCCCGACCGCGTCCCTTTCCCTCGGGACGGGTCGGCGGGCCTCCTTTTCGTACGCGTGCCCTCGGGCCGCTCCTCCGGTGTGCCGCCCGTCCCCCGACGCCGCCCTTCCGGGCGGCCGACAAGGACCTCTCGTGGTACGCACCGTACGACCGCGCCCGGGGAACGACCGCCGGCGCCTGTCCCAGAACTTCCTCACCGACCCCGCCGCCGCCCGCCGCGTGGTGCGCCTGGCCGGGGTGGACCCCGACGGCCTGGTCCTGGAGGTGGGCCCCGGCGACGGGGCGATCACCCGCTTCCTGGCCCCGGCCGCGGGCCGACTGGTCGCCTACGAGCTGGACGCCCGGCTCGCCGACCGCGTCTCCCGCCGCCACCCGGGCGTGCGGGTGGTGTGCGCCGACTTCACCCGGGCGCGGCCCCCGCGCGAGCCGTTCTCGGTGGTCGGCAACATCCCCTACTCCCGCACCGCCGACATCGTGCGGTGGTGCCTGGCCGCGCCCGCGCTGACCGGGGCGACCCTCATCACCCAGTGGGAGTACGCGGCCAAGCGCACCGGCGGCAACGGCCGCTGGAGCAGGCTCACCGTGCTCACCTGGCCGCGCTGGTCGTGGGAGCGGGCGGGCCGCATCCCCCGGCACCGGTTCCACCCGGTGCCCCGGGTGGACGCCGGGGTACTGCTGCTGCGCCGACGGGCCGACCCGCTGCTC
The DNA here is from genome assembly GCF_040614155.1 of Nocardiopsis sp. NPDC006139. Lineage (NCBI taxonomy): Bacteria > Bacillati > Actinomycetota > Actinomycetes > Streptosporangiales > Nocardiopsidaceae > Nocardiopsis > Nocardiopsis sp. NPDC006139. Next base: position 74,346 of record NZ_JBEXTT010000013.1, on the reverse strand, counting down.
GGCCCGGCCGACGCCGACGGCTACCGCCGCCTGGTGGAGCTCGGGTTCTCCGGGGTGGGCGGCTCGCTGCGGGCGTCGCTGCGCCGCGCCCACCCGGCCCGCCGGGTCGACCGGGCGCTGGCGGCCGCGCGGGTGCCCGGGGACGCGCCCGTGGGGTTCGTCTCCCCCGACCAGTGGCTGACGGTGTTCGAGCACCTGCGCCGGTGAACGCCCGCGGGCCGGGCCGCCCGGTCCGGCCCGCGTCCCCGGGGCGCGGGGGCTACAGTGCCCCCATGCGAAACGTCCCCCTGCGGAGCCTCCCCTCATGCCTGGTGCTCCTGGCGCCGATCGCCCTTCTGGCGGCCTGCTCCTCCCCCGGACCGGGGCTGGAGTTCCTCCCCGCCGGGTCCGGCTACGGCACGGGGCCGGGGCCCACCGTCCCGCCGCCGGAGGCCCCCTCCCCCCGGGTGGACCCGTCGGCCCTCCCCGGCGCGGAGCCGGCGGGCACGCCCTTCGGCGAGCCCGTGGCCGTGCCCTTCCCCGTCGGGGCCTACGAGCACGAGCACGACGGCACCGCCGAGGTGCTGTACACCGTCGACGACGTGGCCGCCACCGCACCGGGCACCGTGGGCTTCTCCCTCACCGTGGAGGTCCCCGACCTGGGCAGGGTCTTCGGGATGGGGAACATGGCCGTCACCTGCGACGCCGGGGACGGCCCGGTGGCGGCCGTCACCGACGACGCGCCCGGCGAGGCCGAGGCGGGCACCCACGCCTTCGCCATGGAGTGCCCGGTCCCCGAGGGCTCCGGGGAACTGCTCGTCGCGGTCGAGCACCACGGCGAACGCCTGGAGTTCACCGGCGTCCCCGGCTGACGCCCGCTCACACTCGCAGGACCGCGCCGACCGCCGCGCGGGGCCGGCGGCTAGGATGCGCACATGCGTGCTCTTCCCCCCGGCGTCGCACTCCTCGCGCCGCTCCTGGCCCTGACGGCCTGCTCCTCCCCCGACCCCCTGCCCGAGGGCACCCCCTTCGGCGAACCGGTGGCCGTCCCCTACCCGTTCGGGGTGGAGGGCGACACGGATCCGGGTGACACCGTGGACGTCCTCTACACCGTCGACGACGTCGTCGTCACCGCCGACACCGGGGACGGACGGCGCGTGGAGTTCGTCGTCACGGTGGAGGACCCCGGCCTGGGGCGCCCCTTCGACCTGTCTTCCCTGACGGCCTCCTGCGAGGTCGACGGCCGGCCGTACGAGGGCCGGAGCGAGACCCCCCTGCCGACCGTCGAGGGCGGCACCCATGACTTCACGATGGGCTGCACGGTCCCGGGCGGCACCGAGGCGCTGCGGATCATCGTCCAACGGGACCGGGCCGAGGCGGGGTTCGCCGGTCCCATCGACCTCCTGCCGACCTGACCCGGCTCGGGGGAGGCGGCGTGCCGGGACCCGCCGTCCGCGGCCTCCCCCGTCCGGGGATCACACCCGCAGGACCGCGAAGCTCTCGGCGGGGATCCGCACCCGCCGCCCGTCGGTCTCCGGCATCCCGTTGGCCAGCAGCAGCTCGTGCGGGACGGCGTCCAGCCCCGCTTCGGCGGGCTCGGCGCCCAGGTTGCACACCACCCGCAGCGATCCGCGCACCAGCACCAGGCACCGCCCGTCCCCCGAGGCCGTCACCGAGAACCGGTCCAGCCGCGGGTCGGCCAGCTCCGGCTCGGCCCGGCGCAGCGCGATGAGCGCGCGGTAGGCCTCCAGGACCTCGGCGTGCCCCTCCCGCCCCGGCTGGGACCAGTCCAGCACCGCCCCGTCCCGGGTGGCCGGGTCCATGGGGTCGGGGATCTCCGAGGCGTCCCACCCCAGGGCGGCGAACTCCCGCCGCCGCCCGTTGCGCACGCCCTCCACCAGGTCGGGGTCGGTGAAGGACGCGAAGAACGGCCAGGGGGTGGTGGCCGCCCACTCCTCCCCCATGAAGATCATCGGTGTGTACGGCGAGCACAGCAGCAGCGCCGCCCCGCACACCAGCAGCCCCGGGGACACGTGCTCGCCCATGCGGTCGCCGCGGGCCCGGTTGCCGATCTGGTCGTGCGTGGCCAGGTACCCCAGGAACCGGTACCCGGGCACGCGCGCGGTGTCCACCGGCCGCCCGTGGGTGCGGCCGCGGAACGACGAGTACGTCCCGGCGTGCCGGAACACCCCGGTCAGCACGGCGGGCAGCACGTCGGGCCCGGCGAAGTCGGCGTAGTAGCCGTGGGTCTCGCCGGTGAGCGCCACGTGCAGCGCGTGGTGCAGGTCGTCGGACCACTGGGCGGTCATGCCGGTCCCGCCCGCCTCCCGCGGCAGCACCGTGCGCGGGTCGTTGCGGTCGGACTCGGCGATCAGCGACAGCGGCCGCCCCAGGGCGGCGGCCAGCGCGTCCACCTCGGCGGACAGCTCCTCCAGGATCGGCACCGCCCGGTCGTCGCGCAGGGCGTGCACGGCGTCCAGCCGCAGCCCGTCCAGGCGGTAGTGGCGCAGCCACCCCAGGGCGTTGTCGATGATGTGGCGGCGCACGGGGTCGGAGTCGGGTCCGTCGAGGTTGAGGGAGGGCCCCCAGGCGTTCTCCCCGGAGAAGTAGGGGCCGAAGCGGGGCAGGTAGGCGCCCGAGGGGCCCAGGTGGTTGTGGACCACGTCCAGCAGGACGGCCAGCCCCCGCCCGTGGCAGGCGTCCACGAACTCCTTGAAGGCGTCGGGCCCCCCGTAGGGTTCGTGCACCGCGTACCAGAGCACCCCGTCGTAGCCCCAGCCGTGGGTGCCGTCGAACGCGTTGAGCGGCATCACCTCCACGTGGGTGACCCCCAGGCCGACCAGGTGGTCCAGCCGGTCGATCGCCGCCTTCAGGGTGCCCTCGGGGGTGAAGGTGCCCACGTGCATCTCATAGACCACCGCGCCCGCCAGGGGCCGCCCGGTCCACTCGGACTCCCAGGCGAACGCCCCGTGGTCGTACACCCGGCCGGGGGCGTGCACCCCGTGGGGCTGGTGCAGGGAGCGCGGGTCGGGCAGCGGGAGGGGGTCGTCGTCCAGCAGGTAGGCGTAGTCGGTGCCGGGCCCCGCCCCGTCGGCCCGGACGCGCCACCACCCGTCGGGGCCGCGCTCCATGTCGATCACCCGGGGGGCGGGGTCCCCGGCCTCGCCCAGGCGCAGCCGCACCCGGTCGCGGTGCGGTGCCCAGACCGCGAAGTCGCCGTCCACTCCCGGTCCCGGTGTGGGGGACCCGTCGGTGATGATCTCCGATTCGCTCACGGACACCTGCCTACCCGAAGGCGCGGCGGCCCACCCGCGCGACACACGGGTTCCGCGGGCTTCCGCGGTTCCTCCCCGCCGGGCGGCCCCGCGGTACCCGGCTCAGCGCGGCCGGTACAGGTGCAGGCGCACCGAGGCGGTCACCGCGACCGGTTCGGGCAGGGCGGCGATCCGGCCGGCGAGTTCGGCGGGGTCGAGGTGGCGGGCGCTGGGGCCCATGCCCACGACGGTGGCGGCGTCCTCGCGGGCGAGGTCCATCGTGAACCGGAGCGGTTCGACGCCGGCGGGGTCGAAGTGCCCGTGCAGGCCCTTCTCCAGGCGCTCGTCCTTGCGCGGGTCCACCGACAGCAGCCCCAGCGGGGCGCGCAGCTCGGCCAGGTGGCCGGCCTCGGGCACGACCACCACCAGGAGCCCGCCGGGCGCCAGCACACGGGAGAACTCCTCCGCGTTGCGCGGGGCGAACACGTTGAGCAGGACGTCGGCGGTGCCGTCGCGCAGCGGCAGCCCGCGCCAGGCGTCGGCGGTGACCGCGCCCGCGCGCGGGTGGGCCCGGGCGGCGCGGCGGGCGGCGAACTTGGACGCGTCCACGGTCAGGCCGACCGCGCCGGGGACCTCCTCCAGCACGCGCGCCAGGTAGTGGCCGGTGCCGCCGCCCACGTCCACGACGAACGGGGCCCCGGGCGCCTCGCGGGCCACGGTCCGGGCCAGGGCGTCGCCGATGGGGGCGTAGTGCCCGGCCTGCTGGAACCGCGTCCGGTCGGCGACCATCGCCTTGTCGTCGCCGGTCCCGGGCGGGGTGGCGCCGGTGAGCAGGCTGACGTACCCCTCGCGGGCCACGTTGAACACGTGCCCGGCCCGGCACTCCACCCCCCGGCCGGTGGCGGCGAGGTCGAGCCCGCAGGCCGGGCAGGCCAGGGCGGTGAACGCGGTCTCGGGCATGCGCGGCCGCGGGCCGCCTGCGGTGTTCGTGCTCGTCATGATCGCCGCCAGCCTACCGGCGCCCCGCCCCGGCCCCGTCCCGGTCAGGAGCGGTGCAGCACCGCGACCGGGTACCGGTCCAGCAGGCCGGCCAGGGCCGGGGCGGTGAGCCCGTCGGGGTCGGTCGGGGCGATCTCGCGGCCGGTGAGCAGGTCGCGCCACACCCCCGGTCCCGAGGGCAGCGGCAGCACCGTGTCCGCCCAGCCCCCGGCGTCGGCCAGGGTGATCGGCAGCCGGGTCGCCACCGCGGCCAGGTCCGGGTGGGACGCGCCGCGCGAGGTGCGGGCGAAGGCCAGCGCGTGCCGGGCGGCCGGGCCGGAGGCCTCCAGCGGCAGGTACCCGCGCGGCTCCAGGTCGCGGCGGACGCGCAGGCAGGTGCGCACCAGGTGGAGCTTGGCCGCGCCGGACCCGTCCACCGGCGGCAGCCACCCCTCCTCCAGGCGGGCCAGCAGCTCCTCGCGCAGCCGGTGGTCCACCGGGCGGCGGTTGTCGGGGTCCACCAGGGACAGGTCCCACAGCTCGGTGCCCTGGTAGACGTCGGGGACGCCGGGGCCGAGCAGGTGCACGGCCTTCTGGCCCAGGGCGTTGGACCACCCGGCCCCGCGGACCGACTCCACCGCCGACAGCACCTCGCCGTGCAGGGACGGGTCGTCCAGGACCCGGCCGGGCCAGGCGCGGACGCGGTCCTCGAAGTCGGCGTCGGGCGCGGTCCAGGAGGTGCCCAGGCGGGCCTCGCGGGCGGCCTTGAGCAGGTAGTCGGTGAGCCTCTCGGCGTCGATGGGCCAGGCGCCCACCAGGGTCTGCCAGCCCAGCAGGTTCAGGGACGGCTCGGGCAGGGCGCACCGGTCCGTCCAGCGGCGCACCGCTTCGGTGAACCCCTCCGACACCTCGGCCAGCGCGGCCAGGCGGGCGCGCACGTCCTCGGAGCGTTTCGTGTCGTGGGTGGACAGGGCCGTCATGGTGTGCGGGGCGGCGGCCTCGCGGCGGGCGGCGTCGGCGTGGAACTCCTGCGGGGCGACCGCGAAGTCGGCCGGGTCGCCGCCCACCTCGTTCAGGGCGGCGAACCGGGTGGCCCGGTAGAACGCGGTGTTCTCGGTGCCCATGGCCACGACCATGCCGCTGGTCTGCTGGATGCGCCGGGCGGGCTCCCCGCGCGGGTCGGCGCGGACCCGGTCGTCGATCGCCTCCAGGTGCGGCTCCAGGTCGGGGCGGCGGCGGGTGGCGGTCTCCACCGCCCGCGCCCAGGCGTCCTCCCCCTCGGGCAGGTAGGAGCGGTACACGTCGAAGGCGCACAGCAGCTCGACCACCGCGTCGGCGCGCCGCTCCAGGGCCGCGGCGTCCAGGGGGCGGCCGTCGCGCGGCGGCCGGGGCGGCACCAGGGCGGCGATGCGGCGCACCTCGGCGGCGAGCAGGTCGGTGGCGGCGGCGTGGCGGGCGTGGGCGTCGACCGCCGCCATGTCCACCTCCACCCCCTGGTCGGCGGCCAGGGTGGTGAAGTCGGCCTCCCCGGACGGGGAGACGAACACGCCGCCGGTCACCCGCAGGGCGTCGTAGCCGGTGGTGCCGGCCACGGGCCAGGACCGGGGCGGGTCCTCGCCGGGGGCGAGGATCTTCTCCACCACGATCCAGCCGGGGAAGCGGGCGGCCAGGGTGCGCAGGTACCCGCCGGGGTCGGTGAGCCCGTCGACGTGGTCGACGCGCAGCCCGTCGATGCGGCCCAGGTCGGCCTGGCGCAGGATCTCGGCGTGCACGGCGTCGAACACGCCGGGGTCCTCCACCCGCACCGCGGCCAGTTCGCTGACGTCGAAGAACCGCCGGTAGGTGAGCTCGGAGTCGCCGCGCCGCCAGGACACCAGCCGGTAGTTCTGGCGCTCGTGGACGGTCCGCGCGTCGTCCCCGGGCGTGTACGTGCCCTCGGCCAGGGGGTGGATTCTGTCGTGGTAGGCCAGGCAGCCGTCGACGACGCGCAGGTCGGCCAGGGCGGCCCGGCCGCCGTCGCCGTCGTCGGCCAGCACGGGGAGGAGGATCGGCCCCGCGTCGAAGTCGATGTCGAAGCACCGCGCGTACGCCGATCCCCGGCCCTTCTCCAGCACGTCCCACCACCAGGGGTTGGCGTCGGGGCGGGCCACCGACATGTGGTTGGGGACGATGTCCACCACCACGGCCATGCCGGCCTCGTGGGCCTTGGCGGCCAGCGCGGCGAACGCCTCCTCCCCGCCCAGCTCGGCGGAGATCCTTGTGGGATCGACCACGTCGTAGCCGTGCGCGGACCCCGGGGCGGCCTGGAGGACCGGCGACAGGTACAGGGCGCCCACTCCGGTGCGCGCCAGCCGGTCCACCACCCCGGCGGCGTCGACGAGGGTGAACTCCGGACGCAGTTGCAGGCGGTAGGTTGACGTCACGGGGACGGTCGGGATGCGGTGCGTGCTCATCACGCCCCTACCCTTGCCCGCCTCCCCCGCGTGTCATGCACGCCCGCGCCGCGGTCGCCGGCCCCGCCGGGGGCGGTGCCGGGCATCGCGGACGCAATGGTTAAATTCTTCGGCGGTGTTCCGTACACCTGCCAGAACGCGCCCACGGCGGGCGACGCGTCGGTGCACACCATGGGGTCACCGACACCGATGAAAGGGTGAGAAGCAAGTCGTGCTCCCGTCCAACAAGCGCTCCCGGACCCACGCCGCGGCAGGCGCCGCCCTCGCCGGACTGCTGCTGGCGGCCACCGCCTGCGGCAGCGACGACGCCGTGCGCGACGCCGCGCCCCCGGCCGTCCCCGACGACCTGGAGTGCTTCTCCGGCAGCCTGTCGGGGGCCGGGTCCAGCGCCCAGGAGAACGCGATGACGACCTGGATCGCCGGGTACCAGTCGGCCTGCGACTCGCGCGTCTACTACGACTCCATCGGCTCGGGCGGCGGCCGCAACCAGTTCATCGACGGCGCGGTCGCCTTCGCGGGCACCGACGCGGCGGTGGACCCGGAGGAGAACGCCGACGCCATGGAGCGCTGCGGCGGATCCGACACCATCAACCTGCCCGCCTACACGGTGGCCATCGCGGTGGTGTTCAACCTGGAGGGCGTGGACTCCCTCAACCTGCGCCCGGGCACCCTGGCGAAGATCTTCGACCAGAAGATCACCCGGTGGAACGACCCGGAGATCGTCGCGGACAACCCCGACGCCGACCTGCCCGACCTGGAGATCACCCCGGTCAACCGCGCCGACGACTCGGGCACGACCGAGAACTTCACCCGGTACCTGCAGACGGCCGCCCCCGACGAGTGGCCGCACGAGGCCGACGGGCAGTGGCCGGTCACCCCGCGCGAGTCGGCGCAGGGCAACAGCGGCATCGCCGACACCGTCAAGCGCGCCGAGGGCTCCATCGGGTACGTGGAGATGTCCCACGTGCACGGCATGTCCACCGTGTCGGTGGGTGTGGGCGACTCCTTCGTGGAGATCTCCCCCGACGCGGCCGCGCAGGTCGTGGCCGACTCCCCGCGCAGCGAGGACGCCACCAACGAGTACGACCTGGCCCTGGACCTGGACTACGGCACCACCGCCGAGGGCGCCTACCCGCTGGTCCTGGTCAGCTACGAGGCGGTGTGCCTGGACTACCCCGACGACGCCGAGGCCGAGCGGGTCAAGGCGTTCCTGCGCTACGTCATCAGCGAGGAGGGCCAGGAGGCCGCCTCCGCGGAGACCGGGTCCACCCCGATCAACGCGTCCCTGCGCGAGCAGCTGCTGACGTCCATCGACGCCGTGTCCTGACCCGCGGGGTCCTCACCCGCGGCCGCGGCGCCTGGCCAGCCCGGCCAGGCGTTCGCGCCAGCGGGCGAGCCGCCCGGCCCGCCGCTCCGGCGGCGGGTCCCCGGCCCGTCCGGTGTCCCGCGGGGCCCCGGCGTCCCCGGCCGCGGCGGTGCGCTCGACCCGCGGGACCGGGCGCGGGGGCGGCGGCACGGACCGGTACAGGGACAGGTCGGTGAGCGTGTCCTGCCCGGCGTGGATGCGGTAGCGGCCGTGCAGTTCGGCCACCACGTCCCCCAGGTCCTCGTCCTCCCCGCGCACCCGCAGCGCCCGGGCCAGGGCGCGGGTGCGCCACAGCCGCACCCCGGCGTCCCGGGTCGGCGAGGCCGCCGGGTACAGCTCGGTGAGCCCGGCGCGGGAGCGCTCGGCCCCGGCGAGCAGGCGCGAGAGCGCCACCTGGCCCAGCCCCCAGGCCACCGGGACCTGGAGCAGGAACGGTGAGGGGAAGCCGGTGCGCGGTGTCCGGGACGCGAACGAGACGCGGGGGTCGCGCAGGTAGTTGGCCTGGATCAGGCGCAGGTCCAGGTGCGGTCCGACCGGGGCGCCGGGGGCGGTGCCCGCGCCCTCCCAGTCGGCGACCAGGGTCAGGGCCAGGTCGGTCTCGGCGCTGTCGAGCAGCCGGTCCACGCAGCCGCGGACCAGGTCGTAGGGCGCCCCGGCCACGTCGACCACGGCGTGCACCAGCGGGACGCGCCGCCGGTGCGCGGGGACGCGCTCGCGGTAGGCGTGCGGGTGGGGCATCAGCTCGGCCAGCACCTCGGTGCGGAACCGCTGTGAGGGCAGCCGGGTGCGGGCGGTGCCGGCCGGGCCCACGTGCCAGGCGGTGGCGGCGGGTTCGGGGATCATGACCGCCCCCGCCTGCCAGAGCCGGTAGCCGAACTCGGTGTCCTGGCCCAGGTCGAGGTCGGGGTCCACCCCTCCGGCCGCCTCGTAGAGGCTGCGCCGCACGGCCGCGGCCGCCCCCAGGTAGGCGTGGAAGCCCAGGTGGTCGGCGTCGCGCAGGTCGTCGCTGTCGGCCAGGACGCGTTCGATCCACTCGTGGCCGCGCCCGGGGGCCATCTCGTCGTGCAGGGTGCCGGCCCGCACCTGGGCCAGCAGTTCGGCGGGGCTGTCAGGGGCGGAGTCCGCGAAGGCCACCCGTCCCAGGGTGACGGCCTCGGCGTGCACGTGGTGCCAGCGGGCCTGGGCCTCGATGAACTCCCGGCCCACGACGGTGTCGGCGTCCAGCCACACGAGGATGTCGCCGGTCCCGGCGTGGGCGCCGTAGGCGCGGGCGTACCCGGCCCCCCAGGTGCCGTCGGGCACGGTGAGGACGCGGCACCGGCGGGGGCGCAGCTCGGGCAGGCGCAGGGGCGGGCGGGAGTGGTCGTCGACGACCAGGACCTCCACCAGGTGCTCGGGGTAGGTCTGTCCGGCCAGGGCGGCCAGGACCAGGTCGAGCCGGTCCTGTCCGCCGCGCGCCGGGATGACGACGCTGACGCTCAGGTCGGGGGTCCACCCGCCGATGTCGGGGGGCGTCAGCGCACTCCAGTCGTTGCGGAAGACCCGGGTGAGGACGCGCTCGACCCGGCCGCGGTGCGATACCCCGTCGACATGAGACCCTACGTGTTTATTCAGTGACACAGAGTCACTATAGCCCTGTTTCGCGTCACCGTGGGGAGCCTTGCCCCGGTGTCCCCCGTCCGTTCCGACCTCCCCGTATCGACACGGAACCGCCCTCGGACGCACGAGACGCCCCGCGGTCCGGAGACCGCGGGGCGTCCGCGCCCGCCGCCGGCACCCGGCGAGGGCTCCGGCGGCCCCGGGCGGAAGGCGCTCCAGGGGGCGGAAGGGCGCGCCCGGTCAGCCGACCCGGACGGCGGCCGTGAACACACCGTCCCAGTACGCGGCCAGCGACACCTCTTCCAGCGGCTTGGACGGGTTGGAGCCGTGGATCATCATGCCGTTGCCGGAGTAGATCCCCACGTGGCTGGGCGCCGACTCGCTGTAGAAGAACAGCAGGTCGCCGGGCTGCACCTGGTCGCGGGAGATCCGCGTCCCGGCGTTCACCTGGTCGTAGGTGGTGCGCGGCAGGCTCACCCCGGCCTGGGCCCAGGCGGCCTGCACCAGGCCCGAGCAGTCGTACCCGTTCGGGCCGGTGCCGCCCCACACGTAGGGCTTGCCGATCTGGGCGCGGGCGAAGTCCAGGACCGCCTGCACGTCGCCCGAGGCGGCCGCCTCGGTCCCGCCGCCGCCCGAGCCGGCGACCTCCACCGACGTGGGGTCCACCCCGCCCAGGCTCTCCAGCACCTCGGCCTGCTCCTCCAGGGCCGCCTCGCCGTCCTCCTGGGCGGTCTCGGCCTCCTCGAGCGCCTCGGCCGCCCGCTCCTCGGTCTCGGCGGCCTCGGCGTGCAGCCTCTCGCTGTGCTCGACCTCCTCGATGTACCCGGCCAGCACGTCCTGCTGGCCCTCGGAGAGGTAGTCGAGGTCGGCGACGTTCTGCAGCGCGGCGTCGGGGACGCCCCCGAACAGGACGGTGAACATGCTGTAGGGCGAGCCGGTGTAGGCGACCTGCGCGATCCCGGCGACCTTGCCGGACATCTCCTCCAGCTCGTCCTCGGCCTCGGTCAGGCGCTCCTGGATCTCCTCCAGCTCGGCCTGGGCCGCCTCGTGGTCCTCCTCGGCCTGGTTGAAGGTCTCGTTGAGCCCCGACAGCTCCTCCTGGAGCTGCTCGTACCGTTCCTGGGCCTCCTCGGCGGTCGGCTCGGCGGCGGCGACGCCGGACGAGAGCACGACCGCGCCCAGCGCGGCGAAGCCGACCGTCGCGAAGCGGCGGCGGGCACCACCGGTGACAGGGTTGCGAGTCAAGGGACCGACTGCCTTCCTCCCACACCCGCCTACCGGCGCAGGGCATCCCGAGGGCGCGCCGGAGGGGCGCGCAGGGGATGCGGGAGCGAGGGGGTCCCGGCGTCGGGGGCGCGAGGGATCGCGCGGGTGCCGGGCGTTCTGCGGCGGCCTCCGCTCGTGGGAAAAGGACTCGGAGCGAGCGGAGCGCGGCGGCGCCGGGTGCCGTCGCCCTGGTGGCGACTCACGGGGGCGACCCGGCCTGAGGGAACAGTAATCCACCCCCTGGACCGCACGCGACCCTTTCGTTACTTTTCCTTGGGCAACCTTCCGACCTGCGGGGTTGCTTCATGAATGCGGCAAAGCCCGCCGGTGCGCGGGAACGGCACCGTTTTCTGCCCCGGAGAAGAGCACCAAAACGGGGTCAAGTCAGCTGAAAATGTGACGTGCATCATGCGAACCACGGGCGGGGAAGGCGGTCCTCCCCCGCCCCGTGCGTCACAGGTGGCGCGACCACCACTCCAGAATCGCCTCGAACCGCGCGACCCGGTGGCTGGGCAGCCCCGACCGCGACAGCTCGTGGCCCTCACCGGGGAACAGCAGCATCTCCGTCTCGGCCCCGCGCGCCTTCAGAGCCGCGAACAGGCGCTGGGCCTGCTCCACCGGGCACCGCCAGTCCTCCTCCGAGTGGATGATCAGCACCGGGATATCGATCCGGTCCGCGTACGTGAGCGGGCTCTGCTCCGCCCACTTCTCCGCCGGCCCGTACAGCGGCTCGGGGAACAGCGACCCGATGTCGGAGGAGCCGCTGAAGCTGTCGATCGCGTTGACCGCCCGCTCGCTGATCGCCGCCCGGAACCGGTCGCTGTGGTGGCCCGCGATCCACGTGGTCATGAACCCGCCGTGCGAACCGCCCAGCACGCCCACCCGGGAGGCGTCCAGCCGCTCGTCCTCGAGGGCCTCGTCCAGGAAGGCCAGCAGGTCGGTGGCGCTCACCTCGCCCACCGCCCCGATGATCGCCCGGCCGTGCTCCTGCCCGTACCCGGAGGACCCGCGCGGGTTGCACATCACCACCGCGTACCCGGCGGCCGCGTACACCTGCGTCTCGTCGAAGACCTGGTGGCCGTAGGGCGCGAAGGGCCCGCCGTGGATCATCAGCAGCACCGGGTGCGGGCCCTCGCCCTCGGGGACCGCCACCCACCCGTGCACCGGGTACCCGTCGGCGGTGTGCGCCACCAGCTCCGTCATCGGCAGCGGCTCGACCCCGGCGGCCAGCGACGTCAGCGCGCGGGCGCCCGCCGCCTCCACCGCCACCAGCTCACCGCTGCTGCGCCCGTCGGCCACCGCGGCCACGGTCACCCCGGCCGCCGCGTCGAACGCCTGCACCTGCACCTTGTCGGCGAGTACCTCCACGGGTTCCCCGCCCCCGAACGGCACCAGCAGCAGGTCGACCGCCCCGCGCCGCTCGGCGGTGGCCAGCACGCCCTCCTCCGTCACCGCCAGGGAGCCGACGAAGCGCGGGTCCTCCTCGGGGGTGAGCCGGGTCGGGGCGGCCGAGCCGTCCGCGGGCACCGACCACACCGCCGTGGTCCGGCCGACGAAGTCGCGCAGGTCCTCGCCCAGCCGGTCGGCGAGGAAGAACACCGTCGACCCGTCCGCGGAGTACACCGGCGCCCCGGCGCTCAGGGTCCCGTCGGTGACCCGCCGCGGCTCGGCCCCGGCCTGCGGCGCCACCGCCCACAGGTCCTCCACCAGGTCGGTGTCGTGGGTCTCGTGGCGGGCCGCGGAGAACACCAGCTCGCCGCCGTCCGGGCTCCAGGCCACCCCGGAGTGGTCGAAGTCGCCCTTGGTGACCTGCACCGGCTCCCCCGCCTCCGCGGCCGGGTCGATCGGCGCCGACACGAACACGTGCGAGTGCCGGTCGGTGAGGTAGCCCAGGCCGTCCAGCTTGTGCTTGAGGCGGGTGATCCGGCGCGGCGGCTCCTTGCCGGGCTCGCCGTCCACGTACCGCTTCTCCTCGGGGATCCGCGCCGTGTACGCCACCCGGGTCGAGTCCGGGCTCCACACCGGGGTCCCGGCGCCCAGCGGGTGCGCGGTGATCTTCCACGCCTCGCCGCCGTCGGCGGGCAGGACGTGGATCTGCGGCCGCTTGTCCCCGTCCGGGCGCAGGAACGCGATCCAGCGGCCGTCGGGGGAGAACACCGGCGACCGGTCCCGGTCGCCGCGGGTCAGCCTGGCCGGCGCGGCCGAGCCGTCGGTGGGGACCGACCACAGCGACCCGAGGTAGGCGTCCTCCTCCAGGTCGGGGCGGACCACGGAGAACACCGCACGCGAGCCGTCGGGGGACAGGGTCGGCGCGCCGACGGTGTGCAGGTGAACGATGTCGGTGGGTTTCATGCAGATGTCGGCGTCCCGGCGCGGGGCCCGGGGGCGCCCCTCCTCGCTCGTCGGGCGGCGGGCCCGTGTGTCCGGGACCGCCGCGGTCCGGGCGCGACCGTGGGGGTGCGGTCGGCCGTGTCCGTCAGGGGCGGATCCCGCCCCTGACGGACCCTATCCGCGCACTCCAGGGAATATCCAGGGCATTTACGGCATCGGTCGGCGGAGCGAACCGTCGGTCTCCAGGTCGGTGCAGATCCACACCCCGTCCCGGCGCCGGGCCCGGAACGCGAACACCCGTGCCCGCAGGTCGCAGGCGATCACCGCGCTGGCCTCCAGGCCCTCGCCCACCCGCTGGTGGAACACCCGCTCCAGGCGGGGCGCCGACCGGCAGGGCAGCGCGCCCCGCAGCCGCCGCAGCTCCTCGCGCACCGCCACCCCCACCCGGTCCCGCATCGCCTCGGGGGTGCGCCGCCCCGCCAGGACCTCCGCCATCTGCTGGGCCAGCAGGTGGACCTCCCCCGGGGTGCGGTGCCCCTCCAGCGGTGCGTGGCAGCGGCCCCGCGGCGTCCGCCGCGGCGGGGTCCGCGCCGGGGTGGCCGCCGGGCGGTACGGGTTCGCCGGGGGCGGCGCGGCGGTGCGCCGGACGTGCGGGTCCTGCGCGCCGGAGCAGATCGGGCGGGGGCAGGCCCCGCGGGGCCCGTGGTGACGGTCGGGCGAGTGGGACATGAACGTTTCCCTTCCCAGGGGACGACATCCGGTCACACCCCCTCACAGAGCCCCCTCGTACGGCCCCGATCCACCTGGCATACCAGGTTTCGGTTCGGCCACCGCCCGACCCGCACCCCGCCACGGCCTCCCCCGCAGGCGGCATACTGCCTGAGTGACTCACGCGTACCTTTCCTCCCCCGTGCCGCTGGCCCTCGCCCACCGGGGCGGGTGGATCACCGACGACCAGGGCGTGCGCCGCACCGAGCTGGAGAACACGGCCGTCGCCTTCCAGCACGCCGTGGACCTGGGCTACACGTACCTGGAGACGGACGTGCACGCCACCGCCGACGGCGTCCTCATGGCGTTCCACGACGACACCCTGGACCGCACCACCGACATGGCCGGCGCCATCGCCGACCTCCCCTACCGCGAGGTCGCCCGCGCCCGGGTCGGCGGGCGCGAGCCCGTCCCCCTGCTGGAGGACCTGCTCGGGAGCTGGCCGCACGCGAGGTTCAACATCGACCTCAAAGCCGACGGCGCCGTCGCGCCCCTGATCGACGTGCTGCGCCGCACCGGCGCCTGGGACCGGGTGTGCGTGGGCTCCTTCGACCAGCGGCGCCTGGACCGCGCGCGGGCCCTCTTCCCCCGTCCGGTCGCCACCTCCTGCGGCCCGGTGGACGTGGCCCGGCTGCGCGTGGCCTCCCTGTCCCCGCTGCTGCGGCCGCTGGCCCCCCGTGCCCCGCTGTGCGCGCAGATCCCGATGTGGCAGGGCTCGTTCCCGGTGCTGAGCCGCGACCTCATCCACACGGCCCACCGGCTCGGGATCCAGGTCCACGTGTGGACCGTCAACGAACCCGAGGTGATGGAACGCCTGCTCGACGCGGGCGTCGACGGGATCGTCACCGACAACACCACCGCGCTGCGGGACGTGCTGGTCCGCCGCGGCCGCTGGGCCGGCGGCCCCGCCAGAGCCCACAACGGATAGGAAACCCCCACCATGACCGACCCCGCCCCGGAGGCCACCGCGCACTCCGAACCCTCCCCCGACCCGGCGCAGCGCCGCCGCGAACAGCGCGGCTGGTACCTGTACGACTGGGCGAACTCGGTGTTCATCACCTCGGTGGTGACCGTGCTCATCGGCCCCTACCTGAGCGGCCTGGCCTGCTCGTCGGTGGGCGCCGACACCTCGCAGGCGTGCCTGGACCCGGACCTGTCGCTGGGGCTGTTCGGCCTGCACCCCAACGCGCTGTACCCGGCGCTGACCACCGCCGCCATCCTCGTCCAGATCGTGCTCCTGCCGGTGTTCGGGGCGATGGTCGACCATTCGCGGCACAAGAAGCGGTGGCTGTTCTGGACCGCGTTCGGCGGCTCGGCGGCCACCGTCGGCCTGTACTTCGCCGCCGACGGCTACCTGGCGGCCTCGGTGCTGTTCCTGCTGGCCAACCTGCTGTACGGCTTCTCGATCGTGGTGTACAACGCGTTCCTGCCCGAGGTCTCCACCCCCGACGAGCGCGACCGGGTGTCGGTGTCCGGGTGGGGCATCGGCTACCTGGGCGGGGCGCTGCTGCTGGTCGTGCACCTGGTGCTGGTGCTCAACACCGACGCGCTGGGCATCGGCGCCGCGGACGCCGCCCGGATCGCGTTCGCGTCCTGCGGCGTCTGGTGGCTGGGCTTCACCGTCCTGGCGCTGCGCCCCCTGCGCAACCGCTACGGGGCGCTGGCCACCGGCGGACCGCCCAGGATCGGGCAGTCGGTCAGGCAGTTCGGGCGCACGCTCAAGGACATGCGCAAGTACCCGAACACCATCCTGTTCCTGCTCGCGTTCATCTTCTTCAACGACGGCGTGCAGGCGGCCATCCGCTACGCCGCCCCCTTCGCCACCCAGGACCTGGGCCTGGAGCAGGGCACGCTGATCCTGACGATCCTCATCATCCAGTTCGTGGCCTTCGCCGGCGCCTTCGCCACCGGCTGGCTGTCCCGGTACCTGGGGTCCAAGCGCACGGTCCTGGTGACGCTGGTGGTCTGGGGCGGCCTGGTGTCGGCCGCCTACTTCCTGCCCGCGGGCCACGTGCCGCTGTTCATCGCCCTGGGCGTGGGCATCGGCCTGGTGCTGGGCGGCACCCAGTCGCTGGCGCGGTCGCTGTTCTCCCAGCTCATCCCCAAGGGCCGGGAGGCCGAGTACTTCAGCCTCTACCAGATCTCCGACAAGGGCTCCACGTTCCTGGGGTCGCTGGCGGTGACGGTCGCGGTGTCGATCACCGGCGGCTACCGGGTGGCGGTGGTGTCGCTGATCGCGTTCTTCATCATCGGCGGCGTCCTGCTGTGGCGCACCCGCATGCGCGAGGGCATCCTCGCCGTCGGCAACGAGGTCCCCGAACGCCTCTGACCTCCCCGCGCATCCGAGGGCCCCGGCGGACGCCGGGGCCCTCGTGCGTCCCGCCGCCCGGGGTGTCGGCGGGGACCGGGATACTGGGGCCCGAGGGGAACGGAGGGACGGATGCGGGTGCTGCACGGGGTGTGGGACAGGGACGCGCTGGTGGTGTGGGGTGAGGGCGAGGCCCCCGGCACCGGGCGGGCCGGGGACCGGCCGCACCCGTTCGCGCTGGGGCACCGGGCGCTGGAGGCCCTGGCCGCCGGGGCGGAGGACCCGTCGCCCGACGCTTCCGACGGGGGCGCTGGAGGGCGGGCGGCGCCGGAGCGGACCGTGCTGGAGCTGCGGCTGCCCGGGACGACCGCCGCCCCCGACCACTCCGCGCGGGCCTCCGTGGAGCCCGCCGCGTTCCACACCTGGACCGTGCCCGGCCTGCGGCTGCCGCCCGCGGCCGCCGACCGGCTGCTCGGCTCCCCGCCTGACGGGGCGGGCCCGTCCCTGCGCCACCTGGCCGCGGTGGACGCCTTCGCCCGCGCGCTGGTGGACGCCGGGTGCGTGCTGCCGGACCTGGTGGGCGCGCCGCCCCGGGCGCGGTGGCGGCCCGCCCCCGCCTCCTGGGCCGAGGAGCACCTGGCCGCGCTCACCGCCTCCCTGCCCGCCTCCGCGCGGGCCCACCTGCCCGGCGCCTCCGCCGACGCCGTCGCCCGCGCCTGCGTGCTGGCACCCGTGGAGCTGCTCACCGACGCCGTGGCCCGCCGCACCGCCCTCAACGGACGCCTCCGGCGGCAGGCCCCCCGCCCGTCGCCCTCCAGCACGGCGCACACCCCGGAGGCGCTGCTGGCCGCCGCGCTGACCGGGAACGACCCCGTGCTGGACGCCGAGGCCGCCGCCCGGCTGCGGCCGGCCCTGAAGGAGTGGCGCTCCCGGGTGCGCGGCGCGGGCCGCGCCGGGCTGCTGTTCCTGCTGCGCGAACCCGACCGCGGCACCCCCTGGACCGTCGAGTTCTGGGTCCGCTCGGTCGCCGACCCCGGCCTGCGCCTGCCCCTGGAGCAGGTGTGGTCCGGCGAGGGCGCCGCCTGGCTTCCCCCCGACGTCTCCGTCACCGCCCTGGCCGACCTGCGCCGTGCCGCGCGCCACCACCCGCTGGTCGGCCGGGCGCTGGGCGACCTGGCCCCCTCCCGGCTGCTGCTCGGTGTGGAGGACGCCCAGCGGTTCGTCGCCGAAGCCGCGCCCGCGCTGGCCGCCGCCGGTTTCGGGGTGGTCCTGCCCGAGCTGCGCAAGGGCCCCCGGGTGGGCCTGCGCATGACCGCCGAACCCGTCAAGGGCCGCAAGGGCGTCGGCGGCATCGGCCCCTCCGACATCGTCGCCGTGTCCTTCGAGGCGGTGCTGCGCGGCGACCCCGACGGCGAGACCGCCCCCCTCACCGAGGAGGAGCTGGCCGAACTGGCCGAGCTGGCCCGTCTCAAGCGCTCCCTGGTGCGGGTGCGCGGCCGCTGGACCCAGCTGGACCCCGAGCGCCTGGAGGCCGCGCTGGAGTGGATCTCCACGCGCGGGCGCCGGATGCGCCCCGACGAGGCGGTGCGCACCGCGGTCGGCGCCGGCCAGGCCCCGCCGCTGCCGGTCGAGGAGGTCGTCGCCCCCGGCCCGCTGGGCGCCCTGTTCGACGGCTCGGCCGCCGCCGACCTGCGCCCCCTGGGCACCCCCGACGGGTTCAAGGCCCACCTGCGCCCCTACCAGGAGCGGGGCGCCTCCTGGCTGCGGTTCCTGGGCGAGCTGGGCCTGGGCGCGGTCCTGGCCGACGACATGGGCCTGGGCAAGACCGTCCAGCTGCTGGCCCTGCTCGCCGACGCCCGTCCGCTGGACACCGGCCCCACCCTGCTGGTCTGCCCGGTGTCCCTGGTCGGCAACTGGCGGCGCGAGGCCGAGCGCTTCGCCCCCGACCTGCGCGTCCACGTCCAGCACGGCCCCGACCGCCCGCACGGCAACGACCTGGCCCGCCTGGTCGGCCGCTGCGACCTGGTGATCACCACCTACGGGGTGGTCTCCCGCGACACCGGCGAACTGGCGGGCCTGCCCTGGCAGCGCGTGGTCTGCGACGAGGCCCAGGCCCTGAAGAACCACGACACCCTCCAGGCCAGGGCGGTGCGCTCCCTGCCCGGGCGCACCCGCATCGCGCTCACCGGCACCCCGGTCGAGAACGACCTGGAGGAGCTGTGGTCGATCATGGACTTCGCCAACCCGGGCCTGCTCGGCTCCGCGGCCGCCTTCCGCGAGGCCGTGGCCGGGGAGGACGGCCCCGACACCGCCCGGGTCCGGCGGATGACCGGCCCGTTCGTGCTGCGCCGCCTCAAGACCGACCGGTCGATCATCGCCGACCTGCCGGAGAAGGTGGAGATGCGCACCTGGTGCACCCTCACCCCCGAGCAGGCGTCCCTGTACAAGGCGGTCGTGGAGGAGATGACCGAGCGCCTGCGCGAGGCCGACGAGCGCGAACGCAAGGGCCTGGTGCTGGCGACCATGACCCGGCTCAAGCAGATCTGCAACCACCCCGCCCAGTTCCTGGGCGACGGCTCGGCGCTGGCGGGCCGGTCGGGCAAGCTGGACCGGCTGGAGTCGATCCTGGGCGAGGCCGCCGCCGAGGGCGACAAGGCCCTGTGCTTCACCCAGTACGCCCGCTTCGGCGACCGGCTGGCCCCTTATCTGCGTTCGCGGCTGGGGGTGCCGGTGCTGTGGCTGCACGGCGGCACCCCGCGCGCCGAGCGCGAGGAGATGATGCACCGCTTCCAGACCCTGGACGGCCCCGCGGTGTTCCTGCTCTCGCTCAAGGCCGCGGGCACCGGCCTCAACCTCACCGCGGCCAACCACGTGGTGCACGTGGACCGGTGGTGGAACCCGGCGGTGGAGGACCAGGCGACCGACCGGGCGTTCCGGATCGGGCAGCGGCGCGACGTGCAGGTCCGCAAGATGGTGTGCGTGGGCACCGTGGAGGAGCGGGTGGACGAGATGATCGAACGCAAGAGCGCCCTGGCGCGGGGCGCTGTGGCCACCGGCGAGGCCTGGCTGGCCGGGCTCTCGGTGGACGACCTGCGCGAGGTCGTGCGCCTGGCCCCGGAGGCGGTGGCGTGAGCTGGTCGGAGCAGGTGGAGCAGTGGCTGGGCCCGTCGGTCCCGGGCCCGGTGGACCGGCTGTCGGTGCGCCCGGGCGAGGTCACCGCGCGGGTCGGCGGGTTCGAGGTGAGCCTGATCCGCGCGGTGCCCGACGACGCCCTGTGGGACCGCGTGTGCGAGGCCCTGGCCTCCCAGGAGGTGTTCCGGGCCCGGGTGCTGGCCGGCGAGCTGCCGGTACCGGTGGGGCGGGTGTGCACGATGTTCGGGGTGGACCTGGTGCCGCGGGGCTGGGACGCCCTGGTGGCCACCTGCTCCTGCGACCGCTGGGACGGGGTGTGCGCGCACCTGCGGGCGGCGGCCGCGGCCCTGGCCGCGCAGGCGGACCGGGACCCGTTCTCGCTCACCCGGTGGGCGGGTATGGACAGGGGCGCGCTGCGCACCCGGGTGATGGCGGCCGGGCGCATAAAAGGACCTTCGGTCCCAGAGGAGACAGCTCGGGATAATGTCTCCGAGGCGATAATCGAAGACGTCACCGACCCCTCCGATCACGCACCGGACTCGGCGGCAGCGTTCTGGTCGGCGCCTTCCCCGCCGGGGCCGGTGGATATACCCTCGGGTTCCGGGGACCGCATCAGGGCCGCCGCTCCGGGCGCGCTGGCCGACGAACTGCCGCCATTCCCGCGCCCGGGAACATGAACACGGGCCGATCGAATACGCGATTTGCGATTTCCTCGGGAAAACGCCCGTGGGAAGTGACCGGGGCGGTTACGATTCGGCTCAAGATCACGTCGCACGGCGTGGCGGATTCCCGCACGGGAAAACGGGAACCCGTTCGGCGCGCGCGTCCCGCGCCGCCCGAGCACAGGAGGTCGACGATGCCGGTCCGCAGCCCCGCACCGCGCGTCCTCCGCCCCGTCCGTACGGGCCCTCTCTTCCTCACCGCCGCCCCCGCGCGCGACGACCGCACCCACACGACGAAGGAGGCAGGGGCGCCCTCTGCCCGGCGGTGTCGTCCGCCGGGTGCCGCCCCGGACCGCACATGGCCGACCGCTTCCCCCCCGACATCGACATGGAGACCCCCAGCGTCGCCCGGATGTACGACTACCTGCTCGGCGGCAAGGACAACTTCGAGGTGGACCGCAAGGCCTGTGACGTCCTCCTTGCGCAGCTACCGGAGTTCCTCACGCTCTCCCACCAGAACCGGGCGTTCCTGACCCGGGCGGTGGAGTACGCGGCCTCGCAGGGCATCGACCAGTTCCTGGACCTGGGGGCCGGGCTGCCCACGGCGGACAACACCCACCAGGTCGCCCAGCGGGTCTCGCCGGACGCCCGGGTCCTGTACGTGGACAACGACCCGATCGTCATCGCCCACGGCCGGGCGCTGCTGGCGGGCGGCCGGGGCGCCGGGTTCCTGATGGCCGACATCTCCCAGGGGGTGGAGCCCGTCCTGACCGCCCCCCTCACCCGCGACCTGCTGGACACCGACCGGCCGCTGGGCGTCATGCTGGTGTCGATGCTGCACTGCATCCCCGACAGCGCCGACCCCTTCGGCATGGTGGCCCGGCTGATGGAGCGCGTGGCCCCGGGGTCCTTCCTGATCTACTCGCACATCGTGTCCGACGACCCCGAGACCGCCGCGTGGGTCACCGACAAGATGCTGTCCTTCGGCACCCCGTGGGGGCGGGTCCGCTCCCCCAAGGAGGCCGCTGCGGCCTTCGAGGGGCTGGACCGGGTGAGCGCCTGGTCCGACGACCGCGACGAGGAGCCGCGGGCGGTCGACTGCGCCAGCTGGCGCCACCCCGAGATCGCGCCGCGGACCCGGCCGGGCGACCTGACGGTCAAGCTGTGGGAGTACTCGGGGGTGGCGGTCAAGCGGTGAGGCGCCGGGTCCCGCCGGAGCGCTCCGGCGGGACCGGGCCCGTCACCCCTGCGCGGAGAAGTGCCGCAGGAGCAGGGCGTTCACCTCGTCCGGGCGCTGCCAGGACACCAGGTGCGCAGTGGCGGGCAGCGTCGTGTACCCGGCACCGGGGACGAGCCGGGCGATGACGTCCGCGTGCCGGTCGGCCGGGGTGGAGGGGTCCTCCGCCCCGGCCACGACCAGGGTGGGGGCGGTGACGCCGGGCAGGTCGCCGCGCACGTCGTAGCCCGCGACGGCCTCGCAGCAGCCCGCGTAGCCCTCCGGGTCGGTGGCGGCGACCAGGTCGCGCAGGAGCGCGACGTCGCCGGGGTGCTCCCGGGCGAAGTCCGGGGTGAACCAGCGGCCCACCACGGTGTCGGCGACGGCGCCGGTGCCCCGGGCGCGCACCAGGGCGGCGCGTTCGTGCCAGGGCCCGGCCGGGCCGGCGTAGGGCGAGGTGGCCAGCAGGGCCAGGCGGTCGAGGCGCTCCGCGTGGTGGACCGCCAGCCACTGGCCCACCATCCCGCCCAGGGACAGGCCGGCGTAGTGGGCGCGCCCGATGTCCAGGCGGTCCAGCAGCGCCACCACGTCCCCGGCCAGGTCGGCCATGGTGGAGGGGCCGGCCGGGACCGGGGAGCGGCCGTGGCCGCGGTGGTCGAAGCGGATCACCCGGAACGCGGCGGACAGCGCCTCGACCTGGGGCTCCCACATCTCGGTGGTGGTGCCCAGCGAGCCGCCCAGCAGCAGCGGGGGCGCGTCGGCGGGTCCGCTCTCGACGTAGTGCAGGTCGACGCTCATGGGTCCGGTGTCCCCTTCCGTGGCTGTGTCCAGGTGCGGGCCCATCATCGCAGCGGCCCCGGGGAGGCCGGGGCACCGGCACGGTGTGCGGTATGAGAACATCGCCGGGGGCCCTGTCGCCCGCTCCGGCCCTTTTCCCGTGCCCTCGTCCCCAGGAAGAGCAGATGCCCACCGAAGACGAACCGGAACGCGGCGCCCACTTCGTGCAGTCGCTGGAACGCGGCCTGCTGGTGATCCGGGCGTTCTCCGCCGAGCGCCCGTCGATGACCCTGAGCGACGTGGCCCGCGAGACGCACCTGACCCGGGCCGCGGCCCGCCGCTTCCTGCTGACCCTGGCCGACCTGGGGTACGTGCGCACCGACGGGCGGCTGTTCTCGCTGACCCCGCGGGTGCTGGAGCTGGGGTACGCCTACGTGGCCTCGGCGGGGCTGCCCGACGTGGCCCAGCCGCACCTGGAGGACCTCTCGGCGCGGGTGCACGAGTCGGCGTCGGTGTCGGTGCTGGACGGCGACGACGTCCTGTACGTGGCCCGCGTGGCGACCTCGCGCATCATGACCGTGTCGATCCGGGTGGGCACCCGGTTCCCGGCGGTGGCCACGTCGATGGGGCGGGTGCTGCTGGCCGACCGCGACGAGGCCGAGATCGACGCCTTCCTGGAGCGGGTGCGCCTGGAGCCGCTGACCCGGTTCACCGTCACCGACCCGGAGCGGCTGCGCGCCGAGCTGCTGCGGGTGCGCGAGCAGGGGTACGCGATCGTGGACCAGGAGCTGGAGGAGGGGCTGCGGTCGATCGCCGCCCCCGTCCGCGACACCGCGGGCCGGGTGATCGCGGCCGCGAACGTGTCCGCGCAGGCCAACCGGTCCTCGATCGAGGACGTGCGCCGCGACCTGCTGCCCGCCCTGCTGGAGGCGACCGCGCGCATCGAGGCGGACCTGGCGTCGGTCTCCCGCCGCGACGCGGGCCTGTGACCCGTCGGCGGGGTCAGGAGAGCCAGCCCGGGCGGACCACGCCGGTCTCGTAGGCGATCACCACCAGCTGCGCGCGGTCGCGGGCCCCGAGCTTGGTGAGCACCCGGCTGACGTGGGTCTTGGCGGTGGCCGGGGAGACCACCAGGCGGGCCGCCAGCTCCTCGTTGCTGAGCCCGGCGGCGACGGCGGCCAGCACCTCGCGCTCGCGCTCGGTGAGACCGGCCAGGCGGGTGGCGGGCGGCGGCTCCTTGATGCGGTCGGCGAACTCCGCGATGAGCCTGCGGGTGACCGCCGGGGCCAGCAGGGCGTCGCCCCGGGCGGCCACCCGCACGGCGTGCAGCAGCTCGGCGGGCTCGGTGTCCTTGAGCAGGAACCCGCTGGCCCCGGCGCGCAGCGCCGAGTACACGTACTCGTCGAGGTCGAACGTGGTGAGGATGACGACCCGCACCCCCGCCAGGCGCGGGTCGGCGGCGATCCGGCGGGTGGCCTCCAGCCCGTCCGTGCCCGGCATGCGGATGTCCATCAGCACCACGTCGGGGCGGGTGCGCGCGGCGGCCTCCACCGCCTGCGCCCCGTCCCCGGCCTCGGCGACCACCCGCAGGTCGGGCTCGCCCTCGATGATGGAGCGGAAGCCCGCCCGCACCAGGGTCTGGTCGTCGGCGATGAGAACGTCGATGGTGTCGGGGCCGGCGTCGTGCACGCTGCGGTTCCTCTCCGGGGCGGTCAGTCGTCTCGGTCCACCGGCAGGCGGGCCCGTACCCGGAAGCCGCCCCCGGTCCCGGGGCCGGCCTCGAAGGTACCGCCCAGTGCGGTGACGCGCTCGCGCATCCCGGTCAGGCCGTTGCCCTCGACCGGTTCCGCGGTCGCCGACCCGTCGTCGGACACCCGGACCGTGACCGCGCCCGGTTCCGTGGTGAGGGCGACCTCGACGGCGGTGGCGTCGGAGTGGCGGCGCACGTTGGTGAGCGCCTCCTGCACGATCCGGTACAGGGCGGCCCCCACCGGCGCGGGCACCGCGGGCATCTCCGCGGGGCCGCCGGCGGGGGCGCCGTCCACGGTCAGGCGCGCCGGCGGGCCGCCCTCGGCGGCGGCGCGCACCAGGTGGGGCAGCCGGTCGGTACCGGGCACCGGCGCGTTGCCCTCGGCCTCGTCGACCTGGCGCAGCACCCCCAGGGTGGCGCGCAGCTCGCGCAGGGTGTCCTTGGTAATGGCCTTGATGGCCTCCAGCGCCTCCAGGGCCTGCTCGGGGTCGCGGCGGTGCACGGCCGCCGAGGCCTGCACGTTGACCAGGGAGATGTCGTGGGCGATGACGTCGTGGAGCTCGCGGGCGATGCGCAGCCGCTCCTCGGTGGCGCGCCGGCGGGCCTCCTCCTCGCGGGTCCGCTCGGCCTCCAGGGCGCGTTCCTGGGCGGCGCGCAGGTGCGCGGCGCGCTGGTGCAGGACCGCGGCCACCGCCGCGATCGCCACCGTCCAGGCCAGCACCAGCAGGGCCCGCCACGGGTTGAACGCGAACGCCTCGGCGACGGCGAACAGCCCCAGCGCCACCGCGACGGTCACCACGGGGGCGGTCCGCAGCCCCACCGCGGCCATGCGCAGCACCGCGACCAGGAGCAGCAGCCACGCCGCCCACGTGTCGGCGGTGCCGGCCACGTAGTAGAGGGGCAGGCACAGGCCCACCGCGACCGCGGTGACCAGCGGCCGGCGGCCGACCAGCGCCAGCGAGGCGGCGCCCAGGGCGAGCACGGCCAGGGACTGCGGCTGCGGCGCCGACCCGCGGTCCAGCGAGAAGAAGGTCTCGGCGCCGAGCAGGGCCAGGGCGGTCACGGCAGCGATGGCGGCGTCCGCGCCGGCGCCGAAGACGTGTTCGCCCGTGTCCCGGTCGCCCGTGTCCCGCCGTGTCATACGTCCTGTCGCCCCCCGCGCGCCGCCAGCAGCGGTCCGCCCACCAGGCCGGCGGCGGCGCCCACCACGATGAGGTACTTGACTCCGGGTGCCCACGAGGGCAGGTCGCCGCCGCCGAACAGGAGCAGCGCGACGGCGACCACCTCCGACAGGACGAATCCGGCGACCGTGCCGACGACCAGGCCGAGCAGGGACGCGCCGAGTGCCTTCCAGCCGTTCAAGGGCCTCTTCCTTCCTCCTTGTACCACAGGTGCCCCCTCATCCTGCGGGGGCGGAAGGGGGCACGGCGTCGGCCCCGGGTGGACACCCGGCGTCCGCCGGGGGATGTACGCCGCCCGGGGCGCCTACGCCCGGCGGCGGGCGCGGTGGCGGCGCACGGCGTCGCGGTTGCCGCAGGCGGGCGAGCAGTACCGCTGGCGGCCGTTGCGGGAGAAGTCGGCGAAGACCCGGTCGCAGTCGGGCGCGGCGCACCGGCCCAGCCGGTCCATGCCCCGCCCGGTCAGGTGCAGGGCGGTGCCCACCGCGATGAGCGCGGCGATCTGGCGGTGGGCCGGCAGGTCGTCGGGGCGGTAGTGCAGGTGCCAGCCGTCACGGGTGTGGTCGGTCAGGCGCGGCGCGGACGCGAACTCGACGAGCAGCGGGTTGAGGCGGTCGGCCCGCTCCGGGGGGTCGGCGGCGTCGACCACACCGGTCCACTCCCGGAGGAAGGCGCGGACCCGGGCGAGGTCGTCCGCACCGACCTCGCGTTCCAGGACGAACCCCACCTCGGCGCAGCGCCGTGCGAGGTCGTCCGCGTCCTCCGGGGGCCGGTTGACCAGGTCGACGGCGAGTCCCACCGGATCCTGGCCGTAAGGGTTGATATGCATAATGCCATTACATCAGACTGGCGGCATGCGTACCGAGCACGAACACCTCTGGACCACCGAATCCGCCCACACCACCAGCGAGGGCCTGGTCTCCTACCAGCACTGCGCCTGCGGCCGGCGCCGCGTCACCCTGACCCCGCCCGTCACCGTGGCCGCCCCCTGACACGCGCACGGGGCCTCACCGGCGGGCGGTGACGCCGTTCTCCAGGGTGCGCAGCACCAGGGAGGCCACGGCCTGCGGGGAGATCCGCCCGGCCCGGGCCCGTTCCAGGCCGGTGAACAGCAGGGCCCACATGACGTGCACCAGCCAGGCCGGGTCGGCGTCGGGGTCGAAGACCCCCTCGGCCTGGCCCCGCTCGAACAGCCGCACCAGCACCTCGGGCTCCTCGGGCTCGCCGGAGCGGAGTCCGCCGTAGCGGCGCACGGTCGCGGTGTCGCCGAAGGCGAACAGGATCCGGTCGCCGACCTCGACGTGCCCGTTCACCACCCGGCACAGCGCCTCCTCCGCCGGACCCTCCTCCGGGCGCACCTGCTCCATGACCCGGCCGAGTTCGGCGATGGAGTCCTCGAAGGTCGCCTCGACGAGCTTCTCCCGGTCGGGGAAGTAGCGGTGCAGGGTACTGCGACCCACGTCGGCGGCCTCGGCGACGGCGGCCATCGGGGCGTTGCGGTCCCGGCCCAGGACGGAGGCCGCGGCGGCCAGAATGGCGCGCCGGGTCCGGTTGCGGGCCCCTGACCTCGGGTTGTCGGTGGTCGTCATGGCGCCAACCTACCCCCTCCTCCCATAAGGGACTTGCATGCTTCCATAGTGGGACACTACTGTCCCACTATGAATAACAAGAATTCCGAAAAGATCGAACACGTCCTGGTGACCGGCGCCGGCGGCACCGTGGGCGGGCTGGTCGTCCCGGAGCTCCGGGAACGCGGACTGCGCGTCCGCGCCCTCACCCGCGACCCGTCCCGCCGCACGTTCCCCGCCGGGGTCGAGGTCGCGGCGGGCGACCTCGCCGACCCCGCGACCCTGGACGGGGTCTTCGACGGCGTGGACGCCGTGTTCCTGTTCCCCGTCGCCGAGACCGCCGCGGCGGTGGTGGACCTGATGCGCCGGGCCGGGGTCCGGCGAGTGGTCGTCCTGTCCTCGACCTCGGTCTCCGACGGCGACGACACGGACTTCGGCTACCGCCACCACCGCCCGGTCGAGGAGGCGGTGGAGCGTTCCGGCCTGGAGTGGACCCACCTGCGCGCGGGCGAGTTCATGGCCAACGACCTGGACTCCTACAGCGGATCCGTGCGCGCCGAAGGCGTCGTCCGCGCCCCGCACGGCGACCGCCCCTGGGCCCCGGTCCACGAGGCCGACCTCGCGGACGCCGCCGTCGCCGCCCTCACCGGGTCCGGCCACCACGGGAAGGCGTACACCCTCACCGGTCCGGAGACGGTCACCGCCGCCGAACGCGCCGCCGCCATCGGCGCGGCCCTGGGCCGCGAGATCCGGTTCGTGCACCTGAGCAACGAGGAGGCCCGCGAACTGTGGATCTCCCAGGGCGTCCCGCCGGAGATCTGCGACTGGCTGCTGTGGGAGGCCCCCGACGGCTGGGACCCCTCCGGCCTGGTCTCCTCCGACTACGAGAAGATCACCGGCCGCAGGGGGCGCACCTACGCACAGTGGGCCGCCGACCACCGCGCCGACTTCTCCTGAGCCCGGTCCGGGCGGGGCTTCCGTGGCGCCTTGCGGGCGCCGCCGCCTCCTGAGATCCTGCCCGGAACACCGGCCCGGCCGCGTTCCCGGCGGTGGGCCGCACACGAAAGGGACATCCGTGACCGACCAGTACGACGCGGCGGAGCCCGCCGCCCTCTCGGGGACCCTCGCCCTCGGCGGCGACCTGCCGATCCACCGGCTCGGCTTCGGCGCCATGCGGATCGTCGGCGAGGGGGTGTGGGGGCCGCCCCGCGACCGCGACGAGGCGCTGGCGGTCCTGCGCAGGGCCGTCGAACTGGGCGTCACCTTCATCGACACCGCCGACTCCTACGGCCCGCAGATCAGCGAACAGCTCATCCGCGAGGCCCTGCACCCCTACCCCGAGGGCCTGGTCATCGGCACCAAGGCCGGGTTCGTGCGCACCGGTCCGGGCCTGTGGCACCGGCTGGGCCGCCCCGAGTACCTGCGCCAGCAGGTGGAGATGAGCCTGCGGACCCTGGGGCTGGAGCGCATCGACCTGTTCCAGCTGCACCGCATCGACCCCGAGGTGCCGCTGGCCGACCAGCTGGGCGAGCTGGCCGACCTGCGCGCCGAGGGCAAGATCGGCCACATCGGGCTGAGCGAGGTGAGCGTGGACGAGCTGTCGGCGGCCCGCGCCATCACCCCGATCGCCTCGGTGCAGAACCAGTACGCCCCCTCCTTCCGGGAGTCGGAGGACGTGCTGGAGCAGTGCGAGAAGGACGGGATCGCATTCCTGCCCTGGGCCCCGGTGGACCGCGGCGCGCTGGCCGGGCCGGACTCGCCGCTGGCGGCGATGGCCGCCGAGCGCGGGGTCACCCCGGTGCAGCTGGCGCTGGCCTGGCTGCTGCACCGCTCACCGGTGATGGTGCCCATCCCCGGCACCTCGCGGGTGGCGCACCTGGAGGAGAACGTGGCGGCGGCCGCGCTGCGGCTGTCCGAGGAGGAGACCGAGCGCATCGGCAGCCACCTCGGCTGAACCGGCGCGCGCGGGCGGCCCGCCGGGACCCTGCTCCGGTCCCGGCGGGCCGCCCTCGTCCCGATCCGTCAGCTCGGCCGCAGGCGGAAGACCTGCAGGCGCATGTCGTAGTACTTCTCGGTCTCGCCCACCCACTCCATGCCCAGCCGCCGGGCCACCCCGACGGCGCGCACGTTGTTGGGCCGGGCGACGGCGAAGATCTCCTCGATGCCCTGCCCGAAGGCCCAGGTGATGACGGCCCGGCTCGCCTCGGTGGCGTACCCCTGCCCCCACACGTCGGGGCGCAGCGCCCAGGTGAGCTCGAAGTCCTCCTCGTAGGGCGGCAGGAGTTTGAGGGACAGCCCGCCCACCAGCTCGCCGTCCTCCTTGCGGACGATGGCCCAGCGCCCGGCGGGCGGGATGAGGTTGGGTCCGGCCTCGATCCAGGCGTGCAGGACCGAGCGCATCGCGTTCGCGTCGTTCACCGGTTGCCATTCCGGCGTGAGCCAGTGCGCCACCTCGGCGGCCCCGTAGATCTTCAGGGCGGCTTCGGCGTCGTCCAGCTCCCACTCCCTGATCTGGAGTCGTTCGGTCGGCAGCTCAAGGCTCATACCACAACGGTAGCGGCCGTGCGAGCACCGGGACAGGGGTCGGGGGACAAGAGTGGGCATCCGTTGGGGCAGGGCGCCGGGTCCCGGCCGGGGCCCGGCCTACCCGCTCCGGCCCAAGCCGGGGGAAACGGTTCGTCATCCCCTCTTTACCCAGGGTCTTCGGATCGCCTATCGTGGAATCCCGGCCTGGGAGCGCTCCCAGTCGTGGGGGGCGCCGCGGCCGACTCCCCCGCCACCCGGCCGGGACCGCGCGCCCGGGTCCGCCGTGGGGGACGGGCCCGGGCGCCCCGCTTCACCCGGCCCACACGTCCTCGGTGTAGCGGCCCCGCCCGATCAGCCCGTCCAGCCAGGCCCGGGTCCCGGTGGTGAAGTCGCCGGAGGTGTCGGCGGCGGCCAGGTCGCGGGCCAGCCCGGCGCAGGTGCCCGGGCCGGAGCCGCACAGGACGTTCAGCGCCGTGCCGGGTGCGCACCGCGCGGCACCGTCGGCCGCCGCCACCGTCGCCCTGGCCACGGGCGACCTGCCCTCCTAGACCGCGTTCTTCCGGACCGCCGCGGACGGCCCGCGACCGGCGCCGCCCCCGCCCTGCGCCGCGGTAGAGCGCTCGGGAACGGACTCTAGGCGTCGGCCCCGACGGCGGCGCGGACGTCGGCGGTGATCAGCCCGGCCACCTCACCGATGCGGCCGACGAAGTAGAAGTGCCCGCCGGGCAGGGTGTGCCGCACCAGCGGACCGGTCACGTGCTCGCGCCAGGCGTCCATGCGCGCGGGCGGCATCCCGGCGTCCTCGGCCCCGGCCAGCGCGGAGACCGGTATCGGCAGCGGCGGGGTGTCCGGGCGCGGGCGCCAGGTGTCGACCAACTCCAGGTCGGCGCGGATCAGCGGTTCGGCGGCCCGCCACCGCTCGGGGTCCTCCAGGGTGGCCGCGGGGGTGCCGCCCATCCGGGCCAGCCCCGCCCGCAGGCGGTCGGCGGGCAGCAGGTGGCGGGGTTCGATCCACTCCGGCCCCGGAGCCGGGCTCCAGCCCGAGACCCCCAGCCAGGCGGGCGCGGGACCGTCCCCGGCCAGGGCCAGCAGCGCGGTCTCGTAGGCGGCCAGCGCGCCCATGCTGTGCCCGAACAGCCCGAAGGGCCGGTCGTGGTCGGCGCTGATCAGGGCGTACAGGTGCCGGGCCAGCGCGCGGGCGTCGCGGAACGCGGTGTCGTCGCCCTCACGGCCGGGGGCCTGGAGCAGGCACACGTCCCAGTCGTCGGGCAGGTGGCGCACCCAGGGGCGGTACGCCTGTGCCGAACCGCCCGCGTGGTGCAGGACGAACAGCCGGAAGCCCGCCTCGGGCACCGGCCGGATCCGGATCAGGGCGTCCCGACGCACCGCACTCCCCCCTCGAAGGCCATGGGAACGGCATGCCCGCCGCACCAGCGGCAAACCTACCAGTCAGTAATACCCACTGGTAACACCGGCCGGTAACATCCGGCGGCGGCAACGGCCCGCCCGGGCCGGCCTAGGATGCGGCGCATGGCTGTTCCCCGGCCCGCCAGGGCGCTCAACGAGGGCGTGCGCAAGAGCATGCGCGCGAACAGGGGCCGCGACACCGGCCCCGAACTGGCCGTGCGGCGGCTGGTGCACGCCGCCGGGCTGCGCTACCGGGTCTCGGCCCGGCCGCTGCCCGCGCTGCGCCGCACCGCCGACCTGGTCTTCACCCGCCGCCGGATCGCGGTGTTCGTCGACGGCTGCTTCTGGCACGGCTGCCCCGAGCACCACACCACGGCGCGCACCAACGCCGCCTACTGGGCCGAGAAGGTGCGCGCCAACCGCGAGCGCGACGCCGACACCGACCGGCGCCTGGGCGAGGCCGGCTGGACCGTGCTGCGCTTCTGGGAGCACGAGGAGCCCGCCGCGGTGGCGGAGCGGATCGTCGCGGCGGTACGGGGGGCGCGGGACACGCGCGGGGGGTGACCGGATCCGGCCACGCCCCGCAGGGCGCGGACCGGCCTCAGCGGCCGGTGGGAGCCGGGGACCGGCGCCGGAGGCGCGCGGCCAGAGCGCGCACGCGGCGCGCGAGCCGGCTCAGCGCCGACCCCGCCCTCCCCTGCCCGGCCTCCGGGGGAACGTCCTGGTCGGGGGCCTGGTCGGCGGTGTCGGAGACCTGCGCCACGCGGTCCCGCAGCCGGTCGCGGACCTGGTCGGGGGTGTAGGCGCGGCGCTGGCGCTCCGCGCGGGCGATCGCCACGCCCGTGGCCGCCACACCCACGAAAGCCGCCGCTCCGAGTACTTTCCACCATCGCATGTGCCTAGGCTAGCGGTGTGGCCGATAGCGAGATCTCTTTGGACCGGGCGCTGGAGCTGACCCGCACCGGCGATGTGTGGGTGTTCCGCGGAACGAGCGCGGCCGACCGCGCCATCCAGATCACCACCAACAGCCCCGTCAACCACGTGGGCATGTCGGTGGTCATCGAGGACCTGCCCCCGCTGATGTGGCACGCCGAACTGGGCCGCTCCCTGCCCGACATGTGGACCGGCAGGCACCAGCGCGGCGTGCAGCTGCACGACCTGCGCGACGCCGTCCTGGTGTGGGGGCGCAAGTACGGCCAGCGCGGCTGGCTGCGCCAGATCGACCCCGAGGTGGGCCGGGAGGCCGAGGACGCCGTGCTGCGGGCGATCGCGCGCCTGGACGGCACCCCCTTCCCCTCCACCGCGCAGATGGCCGGGCGGTGGGCGCGCGGGCGGCTGCCCCTGCGCCTGCCCTCCTTCCTGCGCCGCGGCGAGGACGCCGGGCATTCCGAGCGCGCCCTGGAGTCGGCCTACTGCGCCGAGGTCATCGCCCTGACCTACGAGGCGATGGGGCTGCTGCCCGCCGGGCGCCGCCCCGGGTACTACGACCCGGGGCGGTTCTGGAGCGGGGACCGCCTCAAGCTGGAGGGCGGCCACTCCCTGGGCGGGGAGATCGCCGTGACCCTGCCCGACCAACCGGAGCAGGCCGGACAGGCCGGACAGGCCGGGTAGCGCTCAGCGCAGGGGCGGCGGCGCGGTGCTGCCGCGCACGACCAGGGCGGTGGCCAGGTCCAGGCGCAGGTTGGCCGGGCGCCCCCCGCGGGCCAGCACCAGGGCCATGCGGGTGGCCTCCTCCGCCATCTCGGTCAGGGGCTGGCGGACCGTGGTCAGCGGCGGCCCCACCCAGCGGGCCACCGGCAGGTCGTCGTAGCCCACGACGCTGAGGTCCTCGGGGATGCGCACCCCCAGCTCGCGCGCGGCCTCGTACAGGCCCATGGCCTGGAGGTCGCTGCCGGCGAACACCGCCGTGGGCGGGTCGTCCAGGGCGAGCAGCTCCCG
Organism: Nocardiopsis sp. NPDC006139; assembly: GCF_040614155.1. Taxonomy (NCBI): domain Bacteria; kingdom Bacillati; phylum Actinomycetota; class Actinomycetes; order Streptosporangiales; family Nocardiopsidaceae; genus Nocardiopsis; species Nocardiopsis sp. NPDC006139. The sequence goes on along the minus strand of NZ_JBEXTT010000013.1, from coordinate 41,890 downwards.
GCCGCGGTCGCGCCCGCTCTCCACGTGGAAGTCCCCGTGCCGGATCAGCTCGGGGTCCACGGGGATGCCCGCGGCGTCCAGGGCCGAGGTGTAGCCGTCGATGCGGGCCTTGCTGCACAGCACCTCGCGAGGTCCGCCGATGACGGCGATGCGCCGGTGCCCCAGGTCGACGAGGTGGCGGGTGGCGGCCAGCCCGCCGCTCCAGTTGGCCGAGCCCACCGCGGGCATGTCGGGCCCCGGGTCCCCCGCGGGGTCGACCACCACGAAGGGGATGCCGCGCGCCGACAGCCGGGTGCGCTGCTCGGCGGCCAGGTCGGAGAAGACCAGGACGACGGCGGTGGGGCGGCGGGCCAGGACCGCGTCGACCCAGTCGTCGCGCGGGGTCTGGCCGCCGGACTCGGTGAGCACGACGCTCAGCCCCTCCTCGCGGGCGATGTTCTCCACCCCGCGCACCACCTCGATGGCCCAGGCGCTGTCGAGCTCGTGGAACACCAGGTCGATGAGGGCGGAGCGGCCTCCCCCGGAGGCGCGCCGGCGCCGGTACCCGTGTGTGCGGATGAGCTCCTCCACGCGGGCCCGGGTGTCCTCGGCGACGTCGGCGCGGCCGTTGAGGACCTTGGAGACGGTCGGGACGGAGACCCCGGCGGCCTCCGCAATTTTCGCGATGGTCACCGGCCCGGTGATCGCTCCGTCGGGGGCTTCCTGGTTCGACTGAGTACTCACGCCGCCCGATACTACGCGCCCCGGCGCTGTTCAGCACCGCCGCTCCCGATTCGGTGGTGATCGGGGCCACAACGGATATTGACGTGGTTCACGCCGCGTCGTACATTCGGGCACCACAAGTTTCGGAATAAATTCCGAAAGTTTCGACCAAGGGATACGCGATGACCACCCCCCGAGTCGGCACGGCCGCCGCACTGGCCGCGCTCACCCTGCTCACCGCGACCGCCTGCGGCGGCCGGGGAGCCGCCCAGGGCTCCGATGAGATGCACGTGTGGATGTACCAGGACACCCTCGTCGTCGTGCAGGAGGGCGCCGTCGAACGCTTCAACGCCGACCAGGGCGCCGACGGCGTCCAGGCGGTCATCGACCAGGTGCCCGGCGACAACTACGTCGAACGCCTGCGCACCGCCATGGGCTCCCCGCAGCGGCCCGACGTGTTCTTCAACTGGGGCTCGGGCAGCATCGCCCCCTACGCCGAACAGGGCCTGCTCGAACCCCTCGACGATCTCCTGGCCGAGGACCCCGAACTCGCCGAGGCGTTCCTGCCCTCCGTCCTGGAGTCGGGCAAGGTCGACGGCGTCCAGTACGGCATCCCCCTGCGCGGCACCCAGCCCGTCGTCCTCTTCTACAACCGGGCCGTCTTCGAGGAGGTCGGCGTCGAGCCCCCGCAGACCTGGGACGACGTGCTGACCCTGGTCGACGAGTTCACCGAGGCCGGCGTCACCCCCTTCGCCCTGGCCGGCGCCGACCCCTGGACCGAGCAGATGTGGCTGCAGTACCTGGTGGACCGCATCGGCGGCCCCGAGGTGTTCGCCCGCATCGCCGAGGGCGACTCCGAGGGCTGGCGCGACCCGGCCGTGCTGGAGGCCGCCGAGATGGTCGCCGACCTGGTCGACCGCGGCGCCTTCGGCGACTCCTACGCCTCGGTCAGCTACACCGAGGGCGGCGCCTCCACCCTGCTCTCCGAGGGCCGCGCAGCCATGCACCTGATGGGGTCGTGGGAGTACTCCACCCACCTGGACCAGGCCCGCGAGTTCGCCGAGAACGACCTGGGCTACGTCGCCTTCCCGCCCATCCCGGGCGGCGAGGGCGACCCCGCCAACATCGTCGGCAACCCCACCAACTACTTCTCCGTCACCGCCGACAGCCCCCACCTGGAGCACGCCCTGGAGTTCCTCTCCTACACCGCCCAGGACGAGTACGTGGCCGACATGGTCGCCAACGGCGAGGTGCCCACCACCGCCGACGCCGAGGAGGTCCTGGCCGACAGCCCCAACCCGGAGTTCGCCGTCTTCCAGTACGAGCTGGTCCGCGACGCCCCCCACTTCCAGCTGTCCTGGGACCAGGCCCTGACCCCCGAGGTCGCCACCCCGATGGTCACCGAGATCGAGGCCCTGTTCAACGGGCAGCGCACCCCGCAGGAGTTCGTCGACGCCCTGGCCGCCCTGTGAGCGCGCGCACCCAGGGCCGGGCCGCCCCCCGCACCGGGCGGCCCGGCCCCCTGTGGGCCCTGCCGGGCGTCGTGTTCTTCGCGCTGTTCGCCGCCCTGCCCATGCTGCTGGTGGCGTACCTGTCCTTCACCCACTGGGGCGGGCTGGGCACCCCCGCCTTCGCCGGGCTCGACAACTGGACCCGGCTCGCCGGCGACCCGCTCATGCACCGCGCCGTGGGCCTGAGCCTGCTGCTGACCGTCGCCAGCTGGGCCCTCCAGACGCCGATCAGCCTGCTCCTGGGCGTGTGGGCCGCCGGGCGCCAGCGCGGCCGCGCGATCCTGTCCGCGGTCTTCTTCCTGCCGCTGCTGCTGTCCTCGGCGGCGGTGGCCATCATCTGGCGGGCCCTGCTGGACCCCAACTTCGGCCCGCCCGCCTGGCTGGGACCGGCCCTGGGCCTGGGCACCCTGGACCCGCTGGGCGGGGGCGGCAGCGCGTTCTGGGTGATCGTGTTCGTCGCCGCCTGGCAGTTCATCCCGCTGCACATGCTGCTCTACCAGGGCGGGGCCCGGCAGATCCCGGCGACCCTCTACCAGGCGGCGCGCATGGACGGGGCCGGGCGGCTGGGCATGTTCTGGCACATCACCCTGCCCCAGCTGCGCAACACGATGACCACCTCCTCGGTGCTGATGGTCGTCGGGTCCCTCACCTACTTCGACACGGTGCTCATCATGACCGACGGCGGCCCGGGCACCGACACCACCATCGTCCCGTACCTGATGTTCCGGGCGGGCTTTCGCAGCTGGGAGCTGGGCTACGCGAGCGCGATCGCGTTCACGCTGGTCATCGTCGCGACCCTCATCGCCCTGGTGATGGTGCGCCTGACCGGGTTCGGCTCGATGCGCAGCACCAGGGAGGGGATGTGAGCGTCGTGGAGGAACGCACCGCTGTGGAGGGGCGCCGCACGGCCGCGCCCCGGCGGGCGCGCGGCGGCGCACCGGTCCGGTACCGGGGCGTGGGCGAGCGCCCCAACGTCCTGGGCGGGCTGGGCGCCCTGGTCTGGCTGGTCGTGGTGGCGCTGCCGCTGTACGCCCTGCTCGTCGCCACGATCCAGCGCGGCGAGAACTACGTGCCCGAGGGCCCGCTGGCCCTGCCCTCGGACCCCACCCTGGGCAACTACGCCGCCGCCATCGACAAGGGCCTGCTCGGGTTCGTGGGCAACACCGCCCTGGTCACCCTCGCCGTCGTCGCCCTGGTCGTGGTCCTGTCCGCCACCACCTCGTACGCGGTCGTGCGCTCGCGGACCCGCGTCACCGACGCCGCCTTCCGCGTGTTCCTGCTGGGCCTGGCCATCCCCGCCCAGGCCGTCATCATCCCCGTCTACCTCATCATCGTCCGCCTGGGGCTGTACGACACCCTCACCGCGATCGTGCTGCCCACCGCCGCCTTCGCCCTGCCGGTGTGCGTCCTGATCCTGGTCGGGTCCATGCGCGACATATCCGAGGAGCTGTACGAGGCCATGGCGCTGGACGGCGCCGGGCCGGTGCGCACCTTCCTGCAGCTGGTCGTCCCCATGTCCCGGTCCGGGCTGGGCACCGTCGCCGTCTACTCCGCGCTCCAGGCCTGGAACGGGTTCCTCTTCCCGCTCATCCTCACCCAGTCCGCCGGCCGGCGGGTCATCACGATGGGCCTGTACGAGTTCCAGGGCGAGTACCGGGTGGACGTGCCCGGGCTGCTCACCGCGGTCGTGGTCTCCACCGTCCCGCTGTTCGTCGTCTACCTCGTGGCACGCCGCTCCCTGGCGGACGGGCTGATGGGAGTGGGCGGCAGGTAGCACACGCGTTTCGGATCGCGAAAGCCCGGGCAGGCGCTGGTTGTACCGGGCGGGTCCGAGAACAGGCCGAGCGGCTCCCCCGTCCGCAGTCCCTTGCAGACACGGCCCGAGGGGATCGCAGATGAACGACGACGCGCTGGACGAGGCCGCCGAGGCGGAACTGGCGACCCGGTGGGGGCCGTTCCGCCTGGTGGCCTTCCGCGATCCCGGCGACCGCGGGGAGCACCTGGCCCTGGTGCACGGCGAGGTCCGCGACCGCGACGAGGTCCCCGTCCGGATCCACTCCGAGTGCGTGACCGGCGACGTGTTCGGGGCCCTGCGCTGCGAGTGCGGCGACCAGCTGGCGGCCGCCGTCGGGGTGGTCACCGCCGCGGGCCGGGGCGTGGTGGTGTACCTGCGCGGCCACGAGGGCCGGGGCATCGGACTGCTCGACAAGGTCCGCACCCTGGCCCTGCAGGACGCCGACGGGCTCGACACCGTCGACTCGGCCACCGTCCTGGGCCTGCCCGTGGACGTGCGCGACTACGGCCCCGCCGCCCGGGTGCTGCGCCACCTGGGGGTGCGGTCGGTACGGCTGCTGTCCAACAACCCCGACAAGGCGCGCGCCCTGGAGACGCACGGGGTCAAGGTCGCCGTGCGCGAACGCCTGCTCGCCCCGGTCCGGCCGGAGAACCTCCCCTACCTGGTGGCCAAGCGCGAGCGGCTGGGGCACGACCTGCCCGCGCCGGAGCTGCCCGATGCCTGAGCCCGCCGCCACCGCGCCCGCGCCGCCGCCGGCGCCCGGCCGCGGCCCGGACCGGCGCTCACCGCACCGGGCACTCGCCTGCGCGGCGGCGGGACAGCTCGCGGTGCTGGCGGTGCTGACCGCCACGGTCGGGCTGGGCCCGGCCGGCTGGGCGGTCGCCGCAGCTGTCGCCGGTGCCGGCGCCGCCCTGGTGGCGCGGGCCGCCGCGCGGGCCCGGCACCGGTTCGGGCCCGCCGACGCGATCACCCTGGCCCGGTGCACCCTCATCGCCGCCACCGCCGGGCTGTTGGCCGACGGCGCCGCCCCCTGGCCGGTGGTGGCCGTGGCCTCACTGGCCCTGGCCGGGGACCTGGTGGACGGGCCGGTGGCCCGCCGCACCGGCACGGCCACCGCCTTCGGGGCCCGCTTCGACATGGAGGCCGACGCGTTCCTGCTGCTGGTCCTGAGCCTGGCCGCCGCACCGCTGCTGGGCCCCTGGACCCTGGGGATCGGCGCCATGCGGTACGTGTTCGCCGCGGCCGCCCGGTGGGCGCCCTGGCTGGCCGCGCCGCTGCCGCCGAGTCGGGCCCGCAAGGCGGTGGCCGCCGTCCAGGGGGTGGCGCTGGTGGCCGCCCTGGCACCGGTGGTCCCGACCGCGGCCGCCGCGGCGGTGGTCGCCGCCGCCCTGGCCCTGCTGGTGTGGTCCTTCGGCCGCGACATCGCCCGGCTGCACCGCGACCGGGCCTGACGGCTGAGAGGGTGGGACGGACAGCGTCCACGAGCCAGACGAGGAGGACCATGGCGCAGACAGCGCGGGCGTTCTGGATCCGGTCCCCCGGCCACGGGGAGATCCGCGAGGAGCCCCTGGCCGACCCCGGGCCCGGCGAGGTGCTGGTGCGCACCCGCTGCTCCGGGATCAGCCGCGGCACCGAGACCCTGGTGTTCGGCGGCGGCGTCCCGCCCGGCCAGTACCGGGTGATGCGCGCCCCCTTCCAGGAGGGGGACTTCCCCGGCCCCCTCAAGTACGGGTACCTCAACGTGGGCACCGTCGAGGAGGGGCCCGGCGACCTGGTGGGGCGGACGGTGTTCAGCCTCCACCCCCACCAGGACCTGTTCACCGTCCCGGCCGACGCGGTCTTCCCGGTGCCCGAGGGGGTGCCCGCCGAGCGGGCGGTCCTGGCCGGCACGGTCGAGACGGCCGTGAACGCCCTGTGGGACGCCTCCCCCCTCGTCGGCGACCGCATCGCCGTGGTGGGCGCCGGGATGGTGGGCTGCTGTGTGGCCCGCCTGGCCTCGCGGATCCCCGGCGCGCGGGTGCAGCTGGTGGACGTGGACCCCGGGCGGGCCCGCACCGCCGACGCGCTGGGGGTGGGGTTCGCCGCGCCCGCCGAGGCCATGGGCGACTGCGACCTGGTCTTCCACGCCAGCGCCACCGAGGCCGGGCTGACCCGCTCCCTGGAGCTGCTCGCCTCCGAGGGGGAGGTCGTGGAGCTGAGCTGGTACGGGGACCGGCGCGTCATCCTGCCGCTGGGCGGGGACTTCCACTCCCAGCGGCTGGCCGTGCGCGCCAGCCAGGTCGGGATGATCTCGCCCGCCCGCCGCTCCCGCTACGACCACGCCGAACGCCTGGGGCTGGCCCTGCGGCTGCTCGCCGACCCGGCCTTCGACGCCCTGCTGACCGGGGAGAGCGCCTTCGAGGACCTGCCGTCGGTGCTGCCGCGGCTGGCCGACGGCTCCCTGCCCGCCCTGTGCCACCGCATCGTCTACCCCTGGGAGGACCCCCGGTGTTCAGTGTGACGGTCCGCGACCACATGATGGTCGCCCACAGCTTCCGCGGCGAGGTGTTCGGGCCCGCCCGGGCCCTGCACGGCGCGACGTTCGTCGTGGACGCCACCGTGTACCGCGCGGAGTTGGACGCCGACGGGGTCGTGGTGGACATCGGCGAGTTCTCCCGGGTCCTGGCCGGGATCGTGGGGGAGCTGAACCACCGCAACCTGGACGAGGTGCCCGGGTTCGCCGGGGTGAACACCACCACCGAGTTCCTGGCCCGGGTGGTGGCCGACCGGCTGGTGGAGCGGCTGGACGCCCCGGCCCGGGGGCTGGCGAGGGTGGCGGTGACGCTGCACGAGTCGCACGTGGCGTGGGCCTCCTACGAGAGGGACCTTTGACCGTCTTCGTGGTGCCCGAGCCCTCCGCCCCCAGCGGCGGCCACACCTACGACCTGCGCCTGGCCGAGGTCCTGGGCCTGGACCGGGTGGAGGTGCCCGGGGCGTGGCCGCGGCCGGACGAGCGTGACCGGGCGGGCCTGGAGCGGCTGCTGGCGGGCCTGCCCCGGGGGTCGACGGTGCTGCTGGACGGCCTGGTGGCCTGCGGTGTGCCGGAGGCGGTCCTGCCGTGGGCCGGGCGGTCGCGGATCGTGGTGCTGGTCCACCTGCCGCTGGCCGACGAGACCGGCCTGGCCCCCGCCGAGGCCGCCGACCTGGAGGCCCGGGAGCGGGCGGTGCTGCGCGGCGCGGCGGCCGTCATCGCCACCGGCGCGGCGGCGGCCCGGGACCTGGCCGCCCGCCACGGCCTGAGCGGGGTGGCCGTCGCCCCGCCCGGGGTGGACCCGGCCCCCGAGGCCGTCCCCGGCGACGGGACGCGGCTGCTGTGCGCGGCCTCCCCCACGCCCCGCAAGGGCCACGACCTCCTGTTCGCCGCCCTGGACCGGGTGCGCGACCTGCCCTGGACCTGTGCCTGCCCCGGCCTGCCCGCCGCCGGCGGCGGCGCGTGGGCGGCCCGGGTCCGGGAGGCGGCCCGGCCCCTGGGCGGCCGCGTGTCCCTGCCCGGCCCGCTCGCCGGCGCCGACCTGGACGCCGCCTACGCCGCGGCCGACCTGCTGGTGCTGCCCACCCGCGCCGAGACCTACGGCATGGTCGTCACCGAGGCCCTGGCCCGCGCCGTCCCCGTCCTGGCCTCCGGCGTGGGCGGGGTGCCCGAGGCCCTGGGGCGCGACCGGACCGGCGCCCGGCCCGGCCTGCTCGTCCCGCCCGGGGATCCGGACGCCCTGGCCCGTGCGCTGCGCCTTTGGCTCACCGATCCGGCGCTGCGGGAACGGCTTCGGCGTTCGGCCCGCCGGCGCCGCGCCGACTTGGCAGGATGGGAGGAGACGGCCCGCTCGGTGAGCGCCGTCCTCGACCGGGAGGTGACCCCGTGAGCACCGCGGACACCCAGGAGTTCACACCGCGCTGGCTGGCCGCCCGCGAGGGCGCCGACGCCCGCGCCCGTTCCCGCGGCCCGCTGCCGGCCCTGGCGGCGCACGGCGCCGTCGTCGCCGACCTGGGCTGCGGCACCGGGTCGCTGGCCCGCTGGACCGTCCCGCGCCTGGCCGGGGTGCGGCACTGGATGCTGTTCGACCGCGACCCGCGCCTGCTGGCCCTGGCGGGCGGCCGGGTCCCGGCGCCCCGGGTGGAGGCCCGCCTGCTGGAGCTGGCCCGGCTGCGCCCGGACGACCTGGCGGGGGCCACGCTGGTGGCCGGCTCGGCCCTGCTGGACGTCCTCACCGGGGAGGAGGTCCTCACCGTCGCCGACGCGGTCGCGGGCACCGGCCGCCCCGCCTGGTTCACGCTGTCGGTGGCGGGCCGGGTGGTGCTCACCCCGGAGGACCCGCTGGACGCGGCGGTCGCCGCCGCGTTCAACGCCCACCAGCGCCGGGGCGGGCGCCTGGGCCCCGACGCCGTGGAGGCCGCGATCGAGGCGTTCGCCCGCCGGGGGTACCGGGCGACGACCTTCCCCAGCCCGTGGCGGCTGGGGCCGGACCCGGCGCCGGTGACCCGGATGTGGCTGGAGGGCTGGGTGGGCGCCGCCGCCGAACAGGAGCCGCGCCTGCCGCTGGAGGACTACCTCGCCCGCCGCCGGGAGCAGCTGGACGGGGAGCGGCTGACCGTCGTCGTCCACCACGACGACCTGCTGCTCATGCCCCCCGGGGACCGGTCGTGACGCTGCGCCCGCCCCCGCACGCGCCCGCCGCCCCCGGCGGTGCCGGTGCCCGCGGCGCACCGGTCCCCGGCGCGCGGGGGTGGTGGCGCCGCCGCCGGGGCGCGGTGCTGCGGGCGGGCGCGGGCGCCCTGATCCTGGGCGGGGTGCTGTGGTGGTACCCGCTGGAGGCGTTCACGGCCGCGCTGGCGGTGGTGGACGCCGGCGCGGTCGCCGCGGCCCTGGCCCTGGGCGCCGTCACCACGGTGCTGTGCGCGTCCCGCTGGCTGGTGGTGGCGCGGGCGGTGGGCCTGCGGCTGTCCCCGGCCCGGGCGGTGGCCGACTACTACCTGGCGCTGCTGCTGAACGCGGTGCTGCCCGCCGGGTTCCTGGGCGACGCCCACCGGGCAGTCGGCCACGGCCGCGCCAACGGCGACCTGGGCCGCGGGGTGCGCGCCGTGGTGCTGGAACGCCTGGCCGGGCAGGTGGTGCTGTGCCTGGCCGTGGCGGTGCTGGTGCTCACCCTGCCCTCCGCCCTGTGGGGTCCGGGCCGGGCCGCGGCGGTCTCCTCCCTGCTGCTCCTCGCGGCGGTCGCCGCCCTGCTCGCCGCGGCGGCCCTCCTCCCCCGGCTCCGGGACTCCCGCCCGGGCCGGCTCCTGGCCTCGACGGTCCGCGACGTGCGCGCCGGGCTGCTGGGGCGGGCCCCGGCGGTGCTGGCGCTGTCGGCGGCGGCGCTGGCCGGGCACGTGGCCCTGTTCCTGGTGGCCGCCCACCTGGCGGGTGTGGACGCCCCGCCGCCGCGGCTGGTGCCGCTCGCGCTGCTGGCGCTGGCGGCGATGAGCCTGCCGGTGAACGTGGGCGGGTGGGGCCCGCGCGAGGCCGCCACGGCGGCGGCGTTCGGCGCCGCCGGGCTGGGGGCCGGCCAGGGCCTGACGGTGTCGGTGGTCTACGGGGTGCTGGCGCTGGTGGCGGCGCTACCGGGCGTCGCCGTGGCGGCGGCGCGCCTGTTCCAGGGCGGCCAGGTGTCCGGCGGCCCGCCGGGTGAGGTGGGCGAGCAGGGCGTCCCCCTTGGCGGCGCTCGCCCGTGAGGGCAGGCCCACCACTCCGTTGGCGGTGTAGGCGGCCAGCCCGAGGGTGCCCATGTGGTCGCGTTCGTCGGCCCGGTGGTCGGCCCGCGCGTAGTCGGGGCGGACCAGGTCGGGGTGGGTGTGCAGCAGCACGGAGGTCTCCAGCTCCCCGGCGTGCATGTCCTGGTCGTTGGTGGTGGTGATGCCCGCCGCGGTGCGGGCGGCCTCCCATTCGCCGGGTCCGGGGAAGAGGGCCATGCGCCCGCCCGACTGCTGGACGGTGTTGGCGAGCACGTGGTTGCCGCCGTGGCCGTTGACGATCAGCAGCGGGACGCCGCCCAGGGAGTCGGCGATGTCGGTGACCAGGGCGTGCAGGGTGGCCGCCGAGACGCTGACGGTGCCGGGCCAGGCGGCGTGCTCGTGGGAGCAGCCGAACGCCAGCGGGGGCAGCAGCCGCAGCGCGTGGGCTTCGGCGACGCGTTCGGCCAGGGCGCAGGCGATGAGGGTGTCGGTGGTGAGCGGCAGGTGGGGGCCGTGCTGTTCCAGGCTCCCCGCGGGCAGGACGGCGGCGGCCGGGGTGCGCGCGCCCTCCTGCGGTGAGGTGGTGGCGGGCAGCGGCGGGCGTTCGTCCATGCCCCCAGTATCAGGGCGGCGGTGCGGGATCGGTGAAGGCGGCGCCGACCTCGTCCAGGACGGAGTCCACCACTTCGTCCAGGGTGCCGGTGCCCTCCTGGGTCCACTCGTGCAGGGCGTGCAGCAGGGCGGACAGGAACACCGACGCCAGCAGTCCGGGGCGGTGCATCCCGGCGGGCAGGGCGCGGTCCCCCAGGAGCGCGGCCATCTCGTGCAGGAACCCCTGCTGCCCGGCCAGCCGCCGTCCCAGCAGGGCGGGGTGCTTGAGGGCCAGGCGGGTGCTCTGCGCCCACTCCCGGTCCGGTGACAGGTCGCGGGTGTCGTAGACGGTGCGGACGGTGGCGCGCAGGGCGGTCCAGGCCGACTCGTGCGCGGGGCGGGTGCGCAGGACGGTGAGGAAGTCCTCCATGTGGGCGGTGTCGCCGTACAGGCAGGCGTCCTCCTTGCCCGCGAAGTAGTTGGAGAAGGTGCGCCGGGAGACCTCGGCGGAGGCGGCGATCTCCTCGACGGTCACGGCGTCCAGGCCGCGTTCGACGATCAGTCGCAGCGCGGCCCGGTGGATGCGCAGCCGCGTCCGCTCCTTCTTGCGTTCGCGCAGACCGGGGGAGACGTCCATGGTGACATGTTACACGGACTGAAAAATTGCCCTGAAGGCATATTTGCGCGGTGTGCATGTATGCTGGTGAGCAGGTCAACTCCGTTTACTTTTCTTCGCAGGGGTGCATGTGAGCGCAGCACGTCCGTTATCCGATACCGGGGCCCGCCCGACCGTCCTCCGGTCCCTCACCGGGCTGCTCATGGTCCTGGGCGTCACGATGCTCAGCGGCACGATCGTCTCGGTCGCCCTCCCCCAGATCGTCGGCTCCCTCAACGGCACCCAGTCGCAGTACACCTGGGTCGTCACCGCCGCACTGCTGGCCTCCACCGCCTCGACCCCGGTCTGGGGCAAGCTCGCCGACCTCTTCGACAAGAAGCGGCTGCTACAGCTCTCCATCGTCATCTTCATCGTCGCCTCGCTGCTGTGCGGCCTGGCCCAGACCACCAGCCAGCTGATCGCCTTCCGCGCCCTCCAGGGCCTGGGCATGGGCGCCTCGCAGGTCCTCGTCCAGGTCGTCATCGGCAGCCTGGTCAGCCCCAAGGAACGCGGCAGGTTCAACGGCTACATCGGCGCCATCATGGCCGTGGCCACCGTCGGCGGCCCCCTCATCGGCGGCGCCATCACCGACGTCTCCTGGCTGGGCTGGCGCTGGTGCTTCCTCATCGGCGTTCCCTTCATGCTCGTCGCCATGGTCGTCCTGGCCCGCACCCTGCACCTGGAGGACGTGCGCCGCCCCGACACCAAGGTCGACTACGTGGGGGCCACGCTCATCGCCGCGGGGGTCAGCGTCCTGCTGCTGTGGATCACCTTCGTCGGCGGGGACTTCGCCTGGATCTCCTGGCAGAGCGCCGCCATGGTCGGCGGTGCCGCGCTCCTGCTCGGCCTGGCCGTGTGGGTCGAGTCCCGGGTGTCGGAGCCGGTCATCCCGCTGCACCTGGTGGTGCGCCGCGAGACCGCCGTCGCCATCCTGGCCAGCGTCGCCGTGGGCATGGCCATGTTCGGCGGCGCCGTGTTCCTGGGCCAGTACTTCCAGCTCGCCCGCGGCTACTCGCCCACCGAGGCCGGCCTGCTCACCATTCCGCTGATGCTGGGCGTCCTGGTCTCCTCCACCGTCTCCGGGCGCATGGTCTCCCGCTCCGGCCGGGTCAAGTCCTACGTGATGACCGGTCTGGTGACCCTGTCCGTCGGGTTCTTCCTGCTGTCCACCATCGACGCCGAGAGCCCCCTGCCCTACGTGGGCCTGGGCATGCTCCTGGTGGGCACCGGCGTGGGCCTGTCCATGCAGAACCTGGTCCTGGTGGTGCAGAACTCGGTGCCCCTGCGCGAGCTGGGCGCCGCCAGCGGCGCCATCACGTTCTTCCGCTCCCTGGGCGGCACCATCGGCGTCTCCGTCCTGGGCGCCGTCCTGGCCAACCGGGTCGCCACCGGCATCACCGAGGGCCTGGCCGCCGCCGGGGTGGACGCCTCGGGGGCCGCCGCGTCCGGCAGCGGCACCCTCAACCTGGACGCCATGCCGCCCTTCCTCCGCGACATCGTCGCCGGCGCCTACGGCTCCGCCACCGGCGACATCTTCCTCGTCGCGACCGGCATCGCCGTGGTGGGCGTCCTCGTCGGCGTCCTGCTGCCCCGCGTGCGCCTGCGCGACAGCCTGGACCTGCCCGAACCCGTGGAACAGGTCGTCGCCGAGGCCGAGGACTCAGGTCCCGGCCGGAGCCCGCAGACCGCGGGCTGAGCCCGCCGCCGAGCGCCCCGCCCCGGACCGTCCGGGGCGGGGCGCCGCGCTGTCGGGGGGGGAGGAGGGGCCGGTTGTCGCAGGGAGGCGTTAGCGTGGGCGCGCGCCCGGCGGACAGGACCGGGCACCGAACCCGCAGGAGCCCCCATGGCCGAGCTCACCTACTTCGTCCACCAGTCGCTCGACGGCTACATCGAGGGCCCGAACGGAGAGTTCGACTGGCCGGTCATGGGGCCGGAGCTGTCCGAGGACTCCCGGGCCCTGGGCGAGCGCGCCGACGCCTTCCTCTACGGCCGGGTCGTCTGGGACATGATGTCGGGCTTCTGGCCCGAGGCGGAGAAGCACTCCGACGACCCCCACGACCTGGCCTTCGCCCCCGTCTGGCGGGAGAAGCCCAAGGTCGTGGTGTCGCGCACCCTGGACAAGGCCGACTGGAACACCCGGGTGGTGGACGGCGTGGACAAGGTCGCCGAGCTCAAGGCGGCCGGGGAGGAACTCGTCCTGTTCGGCGGCTCGGCCCTGGCGGCCGACCTCACCCGGCACGGGCTCGTCGACGAGTACCGCGTCTTCGTGCACCCGGTCGTCCTGGGCGGCGGCAAGCCCGCCTTCCCCGCCTCCGTCGGCCGCCTGGGCCTGGAGCTCGTGGAGTCCCGGGTGTTCGACTCCCAGGCCACCATGCTGCGCTACCGCCGCGCCTGAGGTCCGACCGTGCGCCCGGCTCCGCCGACCGGAGCCGGGCGCCGCTGTTCCCGGTCAGCCGCCCAGGGCCATCCGCGCCCCCAGCGCCAGCATGACCACCGCGATCACCCCGTCCAGCACCCGCCACGCCCCCGGGCGGGCGAACACCGGCCGCAGCAGCCGCGCGCCGAAGCCCAGGGAGAAGAACCACAGGAAGCTGGCGCTGACCGCGCCGGCCGCCCACCACCAGCGGGCCCCGTCGTACTGGTTGGCCAGGGAGCCCAGGAACAGCACCGTGTCCAGGTACACGTGCGGGTTGAGCCAGGTCAGCACCACCGCGGTCGCGATGGCCGCGCCGCGCCCCACCACCTCGCCCGCGCTCGCCTCCAGCGAGCCGCCGTCCGGGCGCAGCGCCCGCCGGGCCGCCATCGCCCCGTACACGAGCAGGAACCCCGCCCCCAGTACCCGGACCACCGTCACCAGCCCGGGCAGGGCCGTGATCACCGCGCCGATGCCCAGCACGCCCAGCGTGATGAGCAGCGCGTCGGACAGGGAGCAGACCAGCACCACCGGCAGGACCGTGGCGGTGCGCCCGGAGATGCCCAGGCGCAGGACGAAGGCGTTCTGGGCGCCGATGGCCACGATGAGGGCGAGCCCGGTACCCAGACCGAGCATCGCGGGGAGAAGAGTCGCGTTCACGGAGAGAACGCTAGGCCCGCGACCGATGTGCAGTAAAGCTAAACTTTCTTAGAACCCCTAAGAGAGGCTTAAGATGCCCTTCCAGTTCGAGCACCTGCGCACCCTCACCGCCCTGGTGGACGAGGGCACCTTCGAGGCGGCCGCCCGGGCCCTGCACGTGACCCCCTCGGCGGTGTCGCAGCGCGTCCGGGCCATGGAGCAGGCCGTCGGCAAGGTGCTGGTCCGGCGCACCACACCGGTCGCCACCACCCCGGCCGGGGACGTGGTCCTGCGCCACGCCCGCCAGGTCCTGGTACTCGACGAGGACGCCCTGGGAGAGCTCGGCGCGGACGAGGGGGACCGACGGCTGCCCGTCGCCGTCAACGCCGACAGCCTCTCCACCTGGTTCCTGGAGGCGCTGGCCGTCGTGGCCGGGGAGCTCGGGGTGGCGTTCGAGGTCCACCGCGAGGACGAGGAGCACACCACGTCCCTGCTGCGCTCGGGGACGGTCATGGCCGCGGTCACCTCCACCCCCGAGGCCGTCCAGGGCTGCACCGTGGAGGGGCTGGGCGTCCTGCGCTACCTGGTGGTGTGCACGCCGGAGTTCGACGACCGCCACCTGGGCGGCCGCGGCGACCCCGGACTCCTGGCGCGCTCGCCCATGGTCACCTTCGACCGGCGCGACGACCTCCAGGACCGCTTCCTGCGCGAGACCCTGGGCCTGGCCCCGAGCGGGCCGCGCCACTACATCCCCGCCTCACAGGACTTCGCCCGCGCCGTCCACCTGGGCATGGGCTGGGGCGCCGTGCCCGAGGGGCAGTGCCGGGACGCCCTGGAGGCCGGGGAGCTGGTCCACCTGGCCCCCGACCACCCCGTCGAGGTCCGCCTCTACTGGCAGCGCTGGAACCTGCGCTCCCCCGCCCTGGACCGGCTCACCGAGGTGGTCCGCCGCCACGCCGCCGCCGGCCTGCACCCGCTGTGACCCGGCCGGGCCGCCTCACCCGGACCGGAGCCGGTCGCGCAGGGTGCGCGCCACCCGTGCCATCAGCGCCTCCGCGCCCGGCTGGTGCACCGCCGGGACCCGGGACTCCGTCAGGGCCGCCACCGCGAACACCGCGCCGTCGGCGTGCTCCACCACGCCCACCTCGTGGCGCAGGTTCAGCAGGCTCCCCGTCTTGGACGACCACGTCGTGGCGTCCGACACGAAGTCCGGGGTCAGGCGGTGCCGCAGCACGTTGTGCGCCATCAGCCCCCGCACCCGCGCCGCCACCTCCGGGTGGATCTTCGACGGGGTCCACAGCGCCTGGAGCAGGTCGGTGAAGGCCCGCGCCGACCCCGTGCTCGCGCGCGCCACGTCCAGCTGCGGGATCCGGTGCCCCCGCCCCGCCGTCCCCGCCTCGATGGCCAGGCTGTGCGCCAGGTGCCCCTCGTCGGGGTTCAGCCGGTCGACCGGCGTGTGGTGCAGCTCCTCCATCGTGTGCCGGACCGTGATGCCCGCGATCCCCGCCGCCCGCAGCGAGGCCGCCACCCGTTCCGGCGGGGTGAGCGCCAGCAGGGCGTCCGCGGCCGCGCCGTCGCTCAGGCACGTGCTCAGGTAGACCAGGTCCTCCACCGCCACCCGGGCCGGGTGGCGGAACCGGGAGATGCCGATCGGCCCGAAGGTCTCCACCCTCCCCGGGTCCACGGGGACCTGCTCCGCCCCGTCCAGCTCCCCGGTCTGCACCCGCTCCAGCACGGCGATCGCCAGCGGCACCTTCACCAGCGACGCGGACGGGAACTCCTCCTCGGGCTCGATCCCGATCTCCTCCCCCGTCCGCAGGTCCCGCACCAGGAAGGAGCCCCGCAGTCCCCCCTCCTCCAGCTCACGGCGCAGCCCGCGCAGCAGGGCGGTGGTGGTGGCGACGGTCACGGGGTCCTCCCGGGGTCGGGGACGGCGGCGGTTTCGGGGGCGGCGGGAACGGCGGGGTCGGGGACGGCGTCCAGGCAGTGGGCCAGGGCCGCGGCCAGCGGAGCCCGCAGCCGCTCCGTCTCCTCCTGCCCCTGGGCCACCAGATCGTAGCCGCGTTCCACCACCGGCTCGCCCAGCGCGCACCAGTACAGCCCCAGCGCCTCCGCCTGTCCCGCCGGGCACAGCAGCAGGTCGCCGCGGACCAGGACCTCCGTCGCCGCGTCCGCCAGGGACGACGCGACCAGCACCTGTCCGGGCCCCAGCCCCAGGGCGTCGCGCGAGCGCGACAGCGGATCGCGCACGTGCGGCACGTCGTCCTCCGGCTGGATCCACAGCCGGCGGCCGCCGCCGGGGCGCTCCCCGCGCCCCACCCGCAGCGTCCCCAGGTACAGGGTCCGCACCTCGAACGCCGTCGCCGAGCCCACCCCCAGCGGTACCCGCCACGCCGCGTCCACCGGCGGCACCGCCACCACCGCCGCCCGCACCTCGCGGTCGCGCAGCGCCGCCGCGCGCACCGCGGGCGGCCCCGGCCGGAAGTCCAGCCGCAGCCCCGCGTCGCGCCCCGCGGCGCCCAGCGCCGCCAGGTCCCGTGTCGCGCACGTCTCCGGCACCGCCAGCCGCAGGGGGCTGTGCCGGGCCCGTTCGGCGTCGTACTCCAGCTCCTCCGCCAACCGCACCAGGCGCCGCGCCGCGGGCAGCACCTCCCGCCCGAACGGCGTCAGCACGGCCCTGCGCGTGGACCGGTCGAACAGCTGGCCGCCCAGATGGCGTTCCAGGGCCGCCACCCGGCGGCTGGCCACCGGCTGCGGAATGCGCGCGGCGGCCGCGCCCGGGGTGAAACCGCCCCGATCGCTCACGTACACGAAGGCCCGACAGGCACCGACCAGATCCATGAGCCGAGATTATGCCGGAAACGCATGGAAACGGCGATTGCCGTCTTGGACGGCATGAGGTCTCGGGGGACAGACTGCTGGCGAGGCCGCACCGGCCCGGCGTTCCCCGGACCCGGCACGCTCATCCGCAGACGAAAGGCACCACCGATGCTCACCCGCACCACCCGTCTCAACGGACTGCGACCGGCCGCCGCCACCCTGGCGCTGCTGGCCCTCACCGCCTGCGGCACCTCCGAGGCCGAGCCCCAGAGCGCGTCGGCCGCGCCCTCGGAGTCGCCCTCGGCCGACCCCGGGTTCGCCGCCCTGGAGGCCGAGTACGGGGCCCGCCTCGGCGTCTACGCCGTCGACACCGGCACCGGCGAGGAGGTCGCCTACCGCGCCAATGAGCGGTTCGCGTACGCCTCCACCTTCAAGGCCCTGGCCGCGGGGGCGCTGCTCGCCGAGCACACCCTGGAGGAGATGGAGGAGGTGGTCACCTACACCGAGGACGACCTGGTGGAGTACTCCCCCGTCACCGAGCAGCACGTCGACACCGGGATGACCCGCATGGAGATCATCGACGCCGCGGTGCGCTTCAGCGACAACACCGCCGCCAACCTGATCCTGGACGAACTCGGCGGCGTGGAGGGCTTCAAGGAGGACCTGCGCGCGATCGGCGACGATGTCACCGAGCCCGCCCGCTACGAGACCGAGCTCAACGAGGCCACCCCGGGCGACGTCCGCGACACCAGCACCCCGCGGGCGATGGCCGACAGCCTGGAGGCGTACACGCTGGGCGACGCCCTGCCCGAGGAGAAGCAGGACGTCCTCATCGACCTGCTGGTCCGCAACACCACGGGCGACGACACCATCCGCGCGGGCGTGCCCGAGGGCTGGACCGTCGGCGACAAGACCGGTTCGGCCGGCTACGGCGGCCGCAACGACATCGCGGTCGTGTGGCCGGAGGAGGGCGCCGACCCGATCGTCATCTCCGTCTTCACCGCGCAGGACGCCAAGGACGCGGAGCCGATCAACGAGCTCGTCGCCGACGCCGCCGAGATCGTGGCCGACGAACTCGGCTGACTCCCCCCGGGGGGCGCGGGCGGCCGGCGGCCGCCCGCGCCCCCACACGGACACCCTCCGAACACGAATGGATCCTTTGAGCGATGACCCGTTCCGTGCGACACCTGGCCCCGGCCGCCCTGCTGACCCTGCTCCCGCTGGCCGGCTGCGGGGGCGCCGGCCCCGAACCCGCGGCGGCCCCGTCCCCGTCGCCGTCCGCGCCCGCCTCCGCCGCCTCCGCCGCGCCCGTCGACGTCTCGGCGGAGCTGACCGCCCTGGAGGAGGAGTTCGACGCCCGCCTGGGGGTGTACGCGGTCGACACCGGCACCGGGGCGGAGATCGCCCACCGCGCCGATGAGCGGTTCGCGTACGCCTCCACCCACAAGGCCCTGTCCGCGGGGGCGCTCCTGGAGCGCAACACCCTGGAGGAGATGGAGCGGGTCGTCACCTACACCGAGGACGACCTGGTGGGGTGGACTCCCATCACCGAGCAGCACGTGGACACGGGGATGACGCTCCTGGAGGTCGTCGACGCCGCGGTCCGCTACAGCGACAACACCGCCGCCAACCTGGCGCTGGAGGAGCTGGGCGGCCCGCAGGGGTTCGAGGACGCGCTGCGCGGGATCGGCGACGAGGTGATCGAGGCCGAGCGCTGGGAGCCGGACCTGAGCGAGTACACCCCGGGCGACGTCCGCGACACCAGTACCCCGCGGGCGATGGCCACCAGCCTGCGGGCGTACACGCTGGGCGACGTCCTGCCCGAGGACCGCCGCGAGGTGCTGGTGGACATGCTGCTGCGCAACACCACGGGCGACGCGACCATCCGCGCGGGCGTGCCCGAGGGCTGGACCGTCGGCGACAAGACCGGCGCCGCAAGCCACGGCACCCGCAACGACATCGGCCTGCTGTGGCCCCGGGAGGGCGACGAGCCCATCGTGGTGGCCGTCATGTCCAGCCGCGAGGAGGAGGACGCCGAACGCCGCGACGAGCTCATCGCGGCCGCCGCCGGGGTCGTCGCCGACGCCCTCCGCTGAGCGGCCGCCCCCGCGCGGGCCCCCCGCCCACCCCTCCCGGGGCGGGCGGGGGTCAGGGGGTGGTCTGCGGGGGCGGTCCCAGCCTGCGGACCACCACTCCGAGGACCTGGTGCTCGGGGCAGGGCCCGTGGTGCCGGGAGTCGATGCTGCCGGTGTTGTCGCCGAGCAGGGCGAGGTGTCCGGCGGGGACCGGGCCGTCGATGCCGACGGCCGCGGGGTAGTCCTCCCCCGCCCTGGCGGCGACGCGTTTGATGTACCAGCCCTGTGCGGCGACCCGGCGGCCCAGCGGTGCCGCGTCGCGCCACCCGCTCTCCCGCGAGGGCCGCCCGACGACGACCACCGTCCCGCGTTCCAGGCCGCGACGGCCGCGCCGCACCAGGACCCGGTCGCCCGCGGCGAGGGCGGGCGCCATGCTCTGGCCGTCCACGGTGACGACCACGTAGGCCCCGCGCAGGTACACCGCCGCCAGCACCGGGAGCAGCGCGGCCGCGGCGAGCCAGCCCGCCGCCGTCATGCGATCGCCTCCGCGGCGGGACCGGGCGCGGTCCCGGGCAGGTCCCGCCCGGTGCCCCCGTGGCCACGGTCACCATCACCGGTGCCCCCGTTCCCGGCGTCCTCGCCGGGCCCGGTGTACCCCTCGGCCTGGAGGGCGAACAGCCGGGCGTACTCCCCGCCCAGGGCCATCAGCTCCGCGTGCCGCCCCTCCTCCGTGATCCGCCCGTCCTGGAGCACCACGATCCGGTCCACGCCCCGGATCGCGCCCAGGCGGTGCGACACCAGCACGGTCGTCGTCCCGCTCCGCAGCTCCCGCAGCCGGTCGTGGACCTCCCGTTCGGCCTGGGGGTCCAGGCCGGAGGTCGGCTCGTCCACGATCAGCAGGTCCCTGCCCCGGCGCATGAGCGCCCGCGCCACGGCCAGCCGCTGCCACTGCCCGCCGGAGAGGGTGACGCCCGACTCCTCGTCCGCCTCCCCCTGGTAGAACTCGCGGGAGAGCATCGTGTCGTAGCCGCTCGGCAGGTCGGCCGCGAACCCGTCCGCCCCGGCGTCGCGTGCCGCCTCGCGGATCCGACCGGTGTCGTCGGCGTGCTCCAGGGCGCCGATCGCGATGTTCTCCCGGACGGACAGGTCGTAGGCCATGAAGTCCTGGAACACGGCGCTCATCCGCGCCCGGAGTTCCCGCGGGTCCGTCTCCCGGATGTCCTCGCCGTCCCAGAGCACGCGCCCGCGCGTCGGGTCGTACATGCGGCACAGGAGCTTGACGAGGCTGCTCTTGCCCGCGCCGTTGAGCCCGACCAGCGCCAGGGACCGCCCGGCGGGGATGGTGAGGGAGACCCCCCTGAGCACCCACGGCCCGTCGTCGGTGTAGCGGAACCACACGTCCTCCAGGCGGACGGCGGTGCGCAGCGGCCCGACGGGGCGCGGGGAGCGGGGCACGGGCAGGTCCGGAGGGGTGTCCATGACGTCGTCGTAGTGGCCCATGAGCAGGAGCGCCTGGTAGGCGCGGGAGAGGGTCTCGACCGTTCCCGTCAGGGCGCTCTGCACCCCGGCGACCGCGGCCACGAAGGCGGACACGTCCCCGATGGTGAAATCCCCCCGCACGGCCGCGCCCACCATCCACACCAGTCCCCCCGCCGGCACGAGGGCCCCGAGCAGGGCCAGCGGCGCGTGGGCGGCCACCGTCCTGCGGTCCACCCTCTCCTCCGCCCGGTTGACCTCCGCGGTCTCCCGGCCCATCCGGTCCAGGAGGAAGCCGCCGGCCCCGAACAGGCGCGCCTCCTTGATCGCCGCCGGGTTCACCATGAGGGCGCGGTAGAACACCTGGCGGCGCAGGCGGGGGCTCATCCGCCACATCATCCCGGCCCGGCTGCGGTTGAGCGAGAGCTGGACGAAGAGGGCCGGGAGCGCCGCCAGCACCGTGACCGCGGTGACCACCGGGCTGATGGTCACCAGGATGCCGAGGAGGCCCGCGACCGTCAGCGCGGTGGTGACGATCCCGAAGAGGGATTCGATGATCTCCTCGGGAGCCGAGCTCGCCGACGTCTGCGCCAGGCGCAGCCGGTCCAGGAACGCCGGGTCCTCGAAGCGGCGCAGTCCGCCGAGCCCGTCCACCTTGGCGTAGAGGCGCTGCTGCACGAGCAGGCCCACCTCGCGGCGGATGCGCCCTCCCAGGTAGGTGACCAGGTGGCCGGACAGGGCGGTGGAGAGGGTGCACACGCCCAGGAGCACGACCACCCGGACCGGCTCGCCCGCCAGCGCCCCGGGCACGCCGGGGGCCTGGGCCCCGAACTGGAGCGTGTCCAGCAGCCACTTCGTGAGGAGGGTGACGGCCGCGGGCAGCAGCCCGGCCACGACGTTCAGCAGCCCGTAGGCCGCCAGCGTGGCCGGGGCCGCCCGCCAGGCGATCTCCAGGGAGCGCCGGGTCCGGGCGAACACGGCGCGCGGCCCCGGGCCCCGCGGGCGGGCGCGGTCGGCCCCGGAGCCGCCCATCACACCCCCACGAGCGCGGCCCGCAGGTCCTCGACCGCCACCGCGGAGCGGGCGACCCGGCCGGAGGCGTCGGCGAAGACGAAGGCGGGGATGCCGGTGAGCGAGAACGCCTGCCCCGCCTCGTGGTGGATGGTCTGCATGACGACGGTCGTGTGCCCTTCGAGGACCGAGGTGTAGGCGTCGGCCTCTCCCCGGGAGTCGCCCACGAACGCGATCACCTGCTCGCGGGGCAGTCCCACCTCTCGGGCGAAGTCCACCAGCGGGCGCAGCTGCTCCTTGCACGATCCGCAGCCGGTGTCGAAGAAGGCGTACAGGGCCATCCGGCCGCGCAGCCCCGCCGAGGTGACGGCCTCCCCCGTGGTGCTCACACCGCTGAAGTCGGGGATCTCCATCCCGGCGGGGATGTCCGCGAGGTCGGCGGGCGGGGTGGCCCCGCCGGTCCGGGGGGACCCCTCCGACTGCCGCAGGCGCCGCACGACGGCCAGGGTGAGCATCAGGTTGAACAGGGTCAGGGCGGTCAGCAGCACGACCGCCGCGATGAGGATTGCCACGGTTGTCTCCAGGTTCACGAACGGGGGGTCCGGACGCCGGGCCGTTCCCCGGTGCCGGCGGCGAAGAGGTCGACCAGGTCGTCGAAAGAGACGGTCGCGGCCGTGACCGCGGCGGCCGCGGCGGCGGCCAGCCCGATCTCCCCCCACGAGGCGGGGGGCGCCCCGGCGGAGGCCCACGCGCAGCCCAGGCCGGTCGCCGCCGCGCAGGTCAGGGCGAGGTTGCGCCACACGTGCGGCCAGCCCAGGTCGGTGCGCGCCCTGCCGAAGCAGGAGCAGGGCACGGCGGTCCCGGCGCGGGCGGAGTACAGGGCCAGCAGCGTGAACGCCGCGAACAGCGCGGTGGCCGCGGCGAGTGCGGGCACACGGGCCCAGGTCCCGGTCAGCAGGACCAGCCCGATCGCCAGCTCGACGGCGCTGTGGGCGGCCGAGGCCGTGCGGACGGGCAGCCGGGGCAGGCGCAGGCGCTCGGCGAGGACCGCCCAGGTGGTCTCGTTGTCGCGGCCGCGGACCTTGGCGAGCCCGGAGGCGAGGAAGATCCCGGCGACGGCCAGTTGCAGGAAGAGTGCGGTGAGCGGGAGCAAGGTGTGCCTCGGGAGGGGAGTGTGCGGAGCCGGTGGCGGCCCGCTGCCGGGCCGCCACCGAGGGGGTCAGCGGCAGCAGCCGACCGGGTCCCAGCGGTAGCTGCCGTCGCTGCACTGGTACTTGTAGTCGCGCGAGAGGTAGTAGCCGCTGCCGCCGCAGTACGGCAGGCGGCAGCGGTAGGTGGTGTAGCTGCACTCGAACTGGTCGGCCTTGGCCGTGGCCTTGGGCGCCAGCCCCTCCAGGAGGCGGTCGCCGATGCGCGCGAGAGAGGCCTTCATGGTTTCTCCTGAGTCTCGGGGGCGTGTCGTGGTTCACACTCCGGCCGGAGCGAGAGCAACTGTAGGCCCGGGGCCGCGCCGGGCGGCGGGGGCGGGAGTCCGGTTGAGCAAAATTTGAGCTTCGCCGGAAATCACCGGGGACCCCCGGGAGAACCCCGTTGGAGAGAAAAGGAGGAGGCCCCTTTTTTCGGGCACAGAAAGGGGCCGACCCTATATTAGGGACCCCTGGATTCCCCCTCGATAGCGAAGGCGACCATTTGAGCTTTATTTGAGGACGGACACCGCCGCGGCGTGGGCATCCCGCCCCGGGCGGAGCGGGACCTTGAGCCCTCCAGCCCTCCGTCTCCACGTATTCACAGGTCAGAAAGGCGCGAACGGCACGGCCGGACCACCGGAGCCACCGGCCGCCTCCGCGGGCGGCGCCGCGGCAGGGGCCTCACACCTCCCCCGGCACGCCCCCGGGCCCGGGGGCGACGAGCAGGGGAAAAGCCCCCCGCATCGGCTTTCCCCGGGAAAGGGAAATCGGCCTTGTTTTTTCTCCGGCCCTCTGCTTGCATGACCGTGCCCCGGAGGTCGGCCTCCCGGGATTTCACCGCTTCATTTCCGTTTTCGCGACGGACCGAGGAGAGGACCCCCCATGAAGAGCATGCTCAAGAAGGTCGGCGCGGTGGCGGCGGCCGGCGCTCTCGCCGCGACCCTGATGCCCGCGCCCGCGTGGGCCTACGTGTACGGCTACCCGATCACCACGGCCCCGGTGCGCACCGAGCCGTACGCGAGCGCGCACGCCGTCGACACCGTCGCACCCGGCGAGTACGTGCTCCTGGAGTGCTCCCTGATCAACAAGCACGGGAACCACTGGTACCGCACCCGCGGGGGCAAGTTCTACACCTACGCGGGCCACTACCCCTCGTACAACCTGCCCAACTGCTGACCCGCCCGGCGGGAGGGCACGCGGCCGCGCCGTGCCCCGGACGGCGATCCGTCCGGGGCACGGCGCGGTCGTGCGGGGGGCCGGCTACTCGTCGTCGTCGGCCTCGTGGTGGTCGAGGTTGGAGGTCCCCCGGCGCCAGTACCCGTCCACCTCGCAGGTGACGTCGCGGACGAACCCGCGCTCCTTGAGCAGGCGGCGGATCGGCTTGAGGGTGGTCGCCTCCCCGGCCGCGTACACCATCCCGTCGCCCTCGGGCAGCTCCAGCGCCCGGAACGCCTCCAACAGCAGGTCGGTGGTACCGGCCTCGGCGTCGCCCCGGTGCAGCCAGGTGATCCGCGCCCCCTCGGGGGCGTCGAGCTTCTGCTCCTCGGCGGCGTCCACCACCTCGAAGAACGCGAACACCCGGGCGTCGGCGGGCAGCTCCTCCACGTAGCGGGCGGCGGCGGGCAGCGCCGTCTCGTCCACCAGCAGCACGTGGTAGTCGAACTCGCCGGTGATCCACGCCGTGCCGCGCGGGCCCAGCACGCCCAGTCTGTCGCCGGGCCGGGCGGCCTGCGCCCAGCGGCCGGCGGGGCCGTGGTCGTGGGAGACGAAGTCGACGGTCAGGCGCCCGCCGTCCAGGGCCCGCACGGTGTAGTCGCGGAAGACCACGCCCGGGGCGCGGAAGTTGAGGCAGCGGTCGTCCTCGACCACCGGCAGGACGTGCTCCCCGTCCTCGTTGGGGAACCACAGCTTGACGTGGTCGGCGAAGTTGTCGCTGCGCATCCCCTCCAGGTCGGGGCCGGACAGGTGGACGCGGATCATGCGCGGGGTGATGCGCTCGACCTCGGCGACCTCCAGCACGCGCGGCCGCAGCGGGTACTTCTCGAGGCGGCGCTCGTGGGTCGGGGTGGTCATTCCATGCTCCTCAGCGGTCGGGGCTCCGTTACGGGACGGAGGGGTCTTCGGGCCGGGCGGTGGGCACCCGGCCGGTGCGCGGACCGGCGAAGGCCGGGGCGATCGGCGCGGTCGGGGCGAGGGTCGGGCGGCGCCCGGCGGGCGCCACGGCCCCGGACGGGGCCCCGCCGGGCCGAGGGGGCGGGGCCCGTGCGCGTGCGGCGGGGA
Source organism: Nocardiopsis sp. NPDC006139 (assembly GCF_040614155.1). NCBI lineage: Bacteria > Bacillati > Actinomycetota > Actinomycetes > Streptosporangiales > Nocardiopsidaceae > Nocardiopsis > Nocardiopsis sp. NPDC006139. Next base: position 16,990 of record NZ_JBEXTT010000013.1, on the reverse strand, counting down.
CCGGGGGGCTCGGCGGCGGTCTGCGCGCCGCCGCGCGGGCGGGTCGTCGGGGGTGTCACCGCCGTCGCTTCCTGGGTGTCGTGATGGGGAGGGGCCGGGGCGGGCCATGGGGAGGACAGGCCGCCCCCTTGCGGCCGACCGGCCCGGATAAGGCCAGCCTAGCCTAACCGTTCGAGGAGCCCCGGAGCCGCTCCCCCTGGAACGACGGTCCCCGCCGCGGGGCACGGCGGGGGGTGACCGTCGTCCTCCGGCGCCCCCCGGGAGGCACCGGAGGGGACCCGCGACCCCGGAACCGGGTGTCCGGAACCGTGCCCTAGCCTGGGACCGATCCCGGTACGAACATGGACGGGATCACCCGTGTCCACACCATCGTGACCAAAGGGAATCCGTGAACATCGCAGCCCTGGTGAACGCGATCGTCTTCCGCGTGATCGCCATTGTCGAGGCCCTGACCTGGGTCGGCCTATTGGCGGGCATGTACGTCAAATACCTCGGGAGCGGAAACGAACAGGGCGTGGCGCTCTTCGGCATGCTGCACGGGATCGCCTTCATCCTCTACGTGGTGGTCTGCCTTGTCTCGGCCGTCCACCTGCGCTGGGGCGTGTGGCCCACCCTGCTGGCGCTGGCCGCCTCCGTCCCGCCCCTGTTCACGCTGATCGCCGACTGGTGGCTGCACCGCAGCGGCCGGCTGCCCAAGATCTTCGGCGGCGCCCGCGCCCCCGAGCCCGTGGGCTGAGCCCCGCCGGTGCGTCGGGCGCGGTCCTTTCCCAGGAAAGGACCGCGCCCTTCCCTTTCCCGGGGCACCGGGGGGCCGGCGGGGAATGGCGCCCGGAACGGTCCGGGAAGCGCAGGGAACGCCGATGGTAAAGCCCTTCGCGATACACCCGGAAGCGCCGTCGTGCCACCTCCGCACGGGCCGGGATCGCTGACCGGAACCGGTCAGAAAAGGTACCGGGTCACCCTTTGACCGCCTTTCACGGCCGTGTTGCAGTGGTGCGTGTTCCACTTCCGCAGTGGAACGGACACGAACCGTGAGATAGCGAGGGAACCCCCCATGTCATACCCCCACGGACCCGGTCGGCGCGCCGTCCTGCGCGGCGCCGCGCTGACCACCGGCGCCGCGGTCCTCGGCGGTGCCGCCCTGCTGGGCCCCGCCTCCCCGGCCGCCGCCGCGCCCTCGGTGCACGGCCGCGCGGCCTGGGGCGCGCGGCCGCCGTCGAGCCCGGTCCAGGTGCTGGCCTCCCCGCCGCTGTACATCGTGGTGCACCACACCGCGACCGCCAACAGCACCGACCACTCTCTGGCCCACGCCTACTCCCTGTCCCGGGCGATCCAGAACCACCACATGGACACGAACGGCTGGGCGGACACGGGACAGCAGCTCACCATCAGCCGCGGCGGGCACGTGATGGAGGGCCGCGACCGCACCCTGCCCGCGATCGCCGCGGGGCAACACGTGGTGGGCGCGCACGTCGCCGGCAACAACAGCACGTGCGTCGGCATCGAGAACGAGGGCACCTACACCTCGGTCGCGCCGACCGCTCCGCTGCGGAACTCCCTGGTGGAGACGCTGGCGTGGCTGTGCGCGGCCTACGGGCTGAACCCGCGGAGCGCGATCCTGGGGCACCGCGACTTCAACGCGACCGCCTGCCCCGGCGACGTGCTGTACGCGATGCTGCCGGAGCTGCGCGACGCGGTGGCGGGACTGCTCGCGGCCCGGGGTGTGGAAGCGGCCGCCGACCGCCCGGTCCCGGCGGACCTGCGGCCCTCGTACCCGCCGGTGCCGGACGAGCCCTGGCGGGAGTTCGACCACGGGCCCGCGCACGGCCCGGACGACATCACCCGCTGACCGCGGGGACGGTTCCCCGTTCACCGTCCCCTTCGCCCGCGCCCGCGTGCGCCGCCAGGCGCGCGCGGGCGCGTTCCACGTCCCACCGCTCGATCCCGGCCAGCGGCGCCCCTGCGCTCGCGCGCAGGGCTGCGGCCCGGTCGAGCAGGTCCGCGGCCGCGGCGTGCTCCCCGACCAGGGAGCGCGCCCCGGCCTCGCCCTCCATGGCGAGCGCCAGGGCCCTGGGGTCCCCGCTGAGCCGGGCGTGCTCGAGGCCGCGGGCGTGCAGCTCCAGGGCGCGGGCGGGTTCGCCGCGCTGCTCCGCGATATAGCCGAGCTGGGTGTGCAGGAACGCCGCGCCGATGTGCCCGTCGGTGCGCCGGTTCCATTCCAGCCACCGGGTCAGGGACGCCTCGGCGCGGTCCAGGTCGCCCCGGCGGCGCGCGGTGAGGGCGATGCCCGCGTCCGCGTACTGGGCCGCGACCGTGTCGTGCTGTTCCTCGGCCAGCCGCAGGGCGCGTTCGTGCAGGGTGTCGGCCCGGTCGAGGTCCCCGGTGAGCAGGGCCGTGCGCCCCAGCCCGGAGGCGTGCCGGGACACGTCCCGCCACAGCCGCAGGTCCTCGGCGATCCGCAGGCCCTCGGCGTGCAGCCGGGCGGTCTCGTCCAGGTCGCCCAGCGCCTCGGCGGTCTGGGCCAGGGCGTCGAAGGCCTGGAGCAGGCCCCAGGGGTCCCCCAGGTCGCGCAGGTCGGCCTCGGCGGCGCGGCCGTCGGCCAGGGCCGCGGCCAGATCCCCCCGCCCGAACGCCGCCAGCGCCAGCAGGACCCGCGCCAGCGCGGCGCTCCAGCGGTCCCCGGCGGCCAGGGCCGCCGTGTGCGCCGCCCGGACCCGGGCCGCGGCCGCGGCCGGGTCCCCCAGCCCCGACCGGGTGAACGCGGCGAACCAGGCCAGCCGGGCCCGGACCGCGGGGTCGGCGACCCGGTCCAGGTGGGCGTCCGTGTCGTCGTGCCACCACTCGTCGTCGGAGGCGGGCCGGGCCAGCGCCGCCCGCAGCACCGTCGCCCGCGCGCGTGCCTCCCCCTCCCCGGCGGTCCCGGCGGGGGACGGCAGGGCCAGGGCGGTGTCGAGGGCGGTACGGGCCAGGGCGGTGCGGCCGCGCAGGTAGCGGTACCAGGTGAGGGCGACCGCCAGGCGCAGGGCGGTGGCGGTGTCGCCGTCCCGGACGGCGAAGTCCGAGGCGGCGCGCAGGTTGGCCTCCTCCCGGTCCAGCAGGGCGAGCGCCTCCGCCTGGCCCGGCCCGCGCAGGCGGGCGTCGGCCCCCTCGGCCAGGCCGGCGTAGTACGCGGCGTGCCGGGCCCGGGCCCGGTGCTCCCCGCCCTCCGCGGCCAGGTGCTCCAGGGAGTACACCGCCACCGACTCCAGCAGCCGGTAGCGGGTCCCCTCCGGGCGGGTGGACGCCACGACCAGTGACCGGTCCACCAGGGCGCCGACCAGGTCCAGCGAGCCCTCGCCGACCGCCTCGGCGGCGGCCGGGTCGCAGCCGTCGGCGAACACCGCGAGCCGGGACAGCAGGGCGCGCTCGGGGTCGGTGAGCTGGTCCCAGCTCCAGTCGATGGCGGCGCGCAGGGTGCGCTGGCGGGCGGGCGCGTCCCGGCGGCCCCCGCCCAGCAGGGCGAACCGGTCGTCGAGGCGGGCGGCCAGCTCGACGGCCCCCAGGTGGCGCAGCCGGGTGGCGGCCAGCTCCAGCGCCAGGGGGATGCCGTCCAGGCGGCGGCAGATCGCGGCCACGGCGGCGACGGTGTCCGCGTCGGTGCCGGGCCGGGCGCCCGCGGCGTCGGCGCGGGCCAGGAACAGGCGGGCCGCCGGGGAGGCGGCCAGCGCGGCCGGGGTGTCGTCGGCCGGGGTGCCCAGGGGCGCCAGCGGGTACAGGTACTCGCCCGCCACGGCCAGGGGCACCTGGGAGGTCGCCAGGATCCGCAGGTCGGGCAGGGCCGCCAGCAGGACGGAGGCCAGGTCGGCGACCTCGTCCACGACGTGCTCGCAGTTGTCCACGACCAGCAGGGCGCGGCGGCCGCGCAGCCGCGCGGCGATCCGGCCGGTGAGGTCGCCCTCCCCGTCGCGCACGCCCAGGGCGGTGGCCAGCGCGGTGCACGGGTCCCGGTCCAGGGCGGCCAGGTCCAGCGGCAGGGCCGGGTCGGCGGCGGCGCCGCGGGCCGCCGCCAGGGCCAGGCTGGTCTTGCCCACCCCGCCGGGCCCGGTGACGGTGACCAGGCGGTGGCGTTCCAGCAGGCCGCGCACGGCCGCGACCTCGGTGTCGCGCCCGACCAGCTCGGCCGCGGGGGCGGGCAGGTTCCCGGCGGGCGGCGCGGGCGCCCGGTTCAGCCCCGGGTCCTGGAGCAGGACCGCCCGGTGCAGGGCGGTCAGCTCCGGCCCGGGGTCCGCCCCCAGGTCGTCGGCCAGGCGGGTGCGCAGCTCCTCGAAGCGGGTGAGCGCCTCGCCCTGGCGCCCGGCGGCGTACAGGGCGCGCAGGAGGGCGGCGTGCAGCCGCTCCCGGTAGGGGTGCTCGCGGGCCGGGCCCGCCAGGTCGTCGGCCAGCCCGGCGTGCTCGCCCAGCTCCAGGCGGGCCTCGGCGAGGTCCTCCAGCGCCGTCAGCCGCCGTTCCTCCAGGCGGGCGGCGTCCTCCCGGACCCCGTCCAGTTCGGCGAACCCGGCGGCGGCCGGTCCCCGCCACAGGTCCAGGGCACGGGAGAGCAGGTCGGCGCGCTCGCGCGGGGCGGCCCCGCGGGCCCGGTCCAGCAGGTCCTCGAACCGGTCCAGGTCCAGGTCGGCGCCCTCCAGCAGGTAGCCGGGCGGCCGGTGGCGCACCAGGGCCCGTCCGCCGGGTTCGCCGCGCTCCAGGGCCCCGCGCAGCTGGGAGACGCGGGCCTGGAGCACCGCCGCGGGCCGGGCCGGCGGGCGCTCGCCCCACAGGTCGGCGACCAGCCGGTCGGCGGACACCACCCGTCCCCGGGCCAGCGCCAGGAGCACCAGCAGGGCGCGGACCCGGGTGTCGGGGACCGCGACGGGGCTCCCGTCCCCCGCCCGGACCTCCAGCGGACCCAACACCCCCACGCGCATGCGTCAACCGTAGCGTTCCCGTAGGGCACCCGTGGCGGCCGCGGGCACCGTGGTCCCATCGAGGGCGGCGACCGGCCGCCCCACGAGCGAACGGGGACGACATGGGCGTCTACGAGGGCCGCCGGGCCGTGGTCATCGGCGGTACGCACGGCATGGGTCTGGGCGTGGTCGAGGAGCTGCTGGCCGGCGGGGCCCGGGTGCTGCTCACCGGCAACAACGAGAAGAACCTGGAGGAGGTGCGCGGCAGGTTCGGCCCGGCCGTGCACGCGGTGCGGGCGAACGCCGCCGACCTCGCCGACACCGACGCCCTGGCCGAGAGCGTGCGCGAACACCTGGGGGGCATCGACTTCCTGCACGTCAACGTCGGTGTCTCCGGGCTCGGCCCGGTGGCCGAGACCACTGAGGAGTCCTACGACTGGATGTTCTCGATCAACGCCAAGGGCCCGTTCTTCACCGTGCAGCGGCTGCTGCCGCTGCTGGCCGACGGCGGGTCGATCGTGTTCACGACCTCGGTGACCAACCTGACGGGCACCGCGGGCATGGGCGTGTACAGCGGGACCAAGGCCGCGGTGAGGGCGTTCTCCCGGGTGCTCGCCTCGGAGCTGCTGCCGCGCGGGATCCGGGTGAACACGGTCGCGCCGGGCTTCATCCACACCCCCTCGGGAGGGTTCACCAACGCCACCGAGGCCGAGAAGGCGGAGATGGGGCGGATCGGTGACGAGGCCACCCCGATGAAGCGTCACGGCACGATCGCCGAGGTGGCGCGGGCCGTGCTGTTCCTCGGCTTCGAGGCGACCTTCACCACCGGTGTGGAGCTGCCGGTGGACGGCGGTCTGGGGCAGAGCCTGCACTGACCGGGTGGCGGTGGCCGGATACGGCCACCGCCGCCCCGGCGTCCCCCTGGTGGCTCCCCGGCCCCGGGGTGTCGGGGTGAGGCTCACTCCAGGAGGAGTTCGCCCACGGTCTCGCCCTCCACCACCCGGCCCGTCTTACGGAAGCCCAGCCGGAGGTAGAACTCCTCGGGCGAGCCCTCCCCCGGGACCCAGGAGACGGTGACCCGCTTCTGCCCGCGGCGGCGGGCCTCGTCCAGGACGGCCTGCACGGCGAAGCGGCCGTGGCCCCTGCCCTGCTCGTCCTCGGCGACGTTGAGCCGCCAGATGCCGCAGCGGTGGTCGGGGTCCTCCTCGTCGGGGTCGAAATTGGCCATGACGAAGGCGACGGGCCGGTCCCCGTCCAGGATCAGCCGGGGCCAGGCGGTCGTGCGGGAGGCGTAGGCCTCGGCGAGGGAGAGGACGACGGGGGCGACGAAGGCGTCCTGGTCCGCGCGGACGCGGATCCCGGTCGCGGCGCGGACGTTGTCGGGGGTGATCTCCACTGCGCGGAGAGAGGGGGTGCTCATGGGCGACCACTCTAGGGCGTGTTCGGCGGATCATTCCGGGGCGCGGCCGCGAGGCTTCCTCTCGCCGCGCCGCCCGTGCTCGGACGGCCGGCCCCGGTCCGGCCCCACCGGGCGCCGCACGAATGCACCCGCTGAACACCCCGGGCCCGCCCCCGGCCCCCACGGCACGGGCCCTCCTCCCGTGCGGGAGAATACGGGCATGCGTGTGGGGGTGCTGGGACCGGTCCGCGCGGACGGGCTGGCCGTGGGCGGGGCACGGGCACGGGCCCTGCTGGCCCGGCTCGCCCTGGAGGCGGGGCGGCCGCTGACCCACGGCGCCCTCATCGGCGCCCTGTGGACCGCGGCGCCCGAGCACCCCGAGGCGGCCCTGCACTCGTCGGTGTCCCGGCTGCGCCGGGCCCTGCCCGACCCCTCGGTCCTGCGCTCGGTCCCCGCCGGGTACCTGCTGGACGTGCCGGACGACGCCGTGGACGCCCTGCTCTTCGAGCGCCTGGTCCGCGAGGGCCGGGAGGAGCTGCGCCGGGGGCGGCCCGCCGCCGCGGCCGGGACGCTGGACCGCGCCCTGGGCCTGTGGCGCGGGGAGCCCCTGGCCGACGCGGGCGATCCGCCCTACGCGGCCGCCGTCGTGCAGCGGTGGACGGGGCTGCGGCTGGACGCCCGCGAGGACCGGGCCGGGGCGGCGCTGGCGCTGCCCGGCGCGGACCCGGCCGCGCTCGCCGCCGAGCTGGAGGAGCTGGCCGCGGCCCGACCCCTGCGGGAGGGGCCCCTGGCGCTGCTCATCGAGGTGCTCGCCGACGACGGGCGGACCCCCGAGGCCCTGGCCGCCTACGAGGCGCACCGGGCCCGGCTGGCGGAGGAGCTGGGCGTGGACCCCGGCCCCCGCGTCCGGCGGGCGCACCTGAGGGCGCTGCGCGGCGAACCCGCACGGAGCGTCCCGGGGGAGCCGCCCGCACCGCTGACCTCGTTCGTCGGGCGGGAGGCGGACCTGGCCCGGCTGCGGGAACGGCTGGCCGGGCACCGGCTCGTCACCCTCACCGGGCCCGGCGGGGTCGGCAAGTCGCGGCTCGCGGCCGAGGCCGCCCGGACCGCCTCGGGGGTGCGGGTGCGGACCGTGTCCCTGACCCCGGTGGCCGCCGGGCAGGACGTCCCCCACGCCGCCGCCCGCGCCCTGGGGCTGCGCCCGTCCCGCTCCCCCGTCGAGACCCTGGCCGACGCGCTGGGCATGGCCGAAACACTGCTGGTGCTGGACGGGTGCGAGCACGTGGTCGACGCGGCCGCCCGGCTGGCCGCCGACCTGGCCGCCCGCTGCCCGGGGCTGCGCATCCTGGCCACCGGCCGCGAGCCGCTCGGGGTGGCCGGGGAGGCCCGCCTCCCGGTGCCGCCGCTGGCGCCCGAGGCGGCCGGCCGGCTGTTCACCGACCGGGCGCGGGCCGCCGACCCGGACTTCTCCCCCACGGAGGAGGCCGCCGCCGTGTGGCGGGCGCTGGACGGGCTGCCGCTGGCCATCGAGCTGGCCGCCGCCCGGCTGGGGTCGATGCCCCTGGCGGACCTGGCCGCCCAGATGACCGACCGGCTGGCCGTGCTGACCGGGGGCGACCGCACCGCGCCGCCGCACCAGCGGACCCTGCGCGGGGTCATCGCCTGGAGCTGGGACCTGCTCGCCCCGGCCGAGCGGGAGGCCGCCGAGCTCCTGTCGGTGTTCGCCGCCCCCTTCACCGCGGGCGCGGCCGCCGGGCTGGGCGTGCCCGCGCCGACGCTGTACGCCCTGGTGGACCGCTCCCTGCTGGACTCCGCCGGGGGCCGGTACCGCATGCTGGACACCGTGCGGGAGTTCGGCCGGGAGCGGCTGGCCGCCGCCGGGCGGCTGGAGGGCGCGCGGGCCGCGCACGCCGCCGCCCTGCTGGCGGTGGCCGAGGGCCTCGGGGCGGGGCTGCGCGGTCCGGGGCAGCGGGAGGGCGCTGCGGCGCTGGCCGCCGACCTGGACGACCTGGTGGCCGCGCTGGCCTGGGCGTACGAAAGCGGTGACACCGGCACGGCCGAGCGGCTGGGGTCGGTGCTCGGCCTGTTCTGGCTCGTCCGGGACGAGCACGCCGCGGCCGCCCGGCTGCTGCGGCCCACCGGGCCGCGCACCTGCGCCCTGTACCTGCTGAACGTGCTGTTCGCCGGGGAGTCGGCCGCCGGGGCGGCCTCCGCTCCGGGGGCCGGCTCCCCCGAGGGGGCGGTCGCGACCGCCCTGCTCGCCCTGGCCGACGGCGCGGTCGCCGACGCCGGAGCGGCGCTGGCCCCGCACCTGGACGCGCCCGACCCGTGGGAGCGGGGCCTGGTGCGGCAGGTGTCGTCCTTTCTCCAGGGGGCCGCCGGGAACGCCGCCGGAGTGCGCGCGGACCTCGAACGGGCGCTGGCCGGGTTCGCCGAGGCGGGCGACCCCTGGTGGACGGCCACGGCCTCGCTGTCCCTGGCCGCGGCCTGCTCGGCCGCCGGTGCTCTGGAGGAGGCGCGCGGGCACCTGGCGCGGGCCCGCGGGCTCGGGGTCGGGGAACAGGTGTGGCGGGCGATGATGGCCGTGGACGCCGGGGACCCCGAGACCGCCCGCGCCGAGCTCCGGGAGGCGGCCGCCGGGGGCGGGTCCGCCCGGCGGGCGGCGCGCGCCCGCGTGTGCCTGGCGGACCTGGAGCGCCACGACGGAGACCTCGCGGCCGCCGGGGAGCTGCTGGACTCCTGTTCCCACCTGGCGCGGGACTCCCGGGCGCCGGACCGCATCCTGTACGCGACCGCCGCCGGGTTCCTGGAGGTGGCGCGCGGTGCGGCCGACGCCGCGGCGCCCCGGCTGGCCGAGGCGTTCGACCTGGTCGTGTCCATGGCGGATCCGCCGATGCTCGCCCACGTGGGCGTGGGTGTGGCCGATCTGCTGCTCCTGGCCGGCGCCCCGGAGCGGGCGGCCCGGGTGCTGGGGGCCGCCCGGGTGGTCCGCGGCGGGCCGGGCGACGGGCACCCCGACGTCGTCAGGGTCACCCGCGCCCTGGCCGGTCACCTCCCGCGGATCGAGGCCGGGGCCGCGCTGGCCCCGGAGGCGGCGCTCGCCCTGCTGCGCCGCGAGCGGGCCGCGCTCACGCCCGGGCCGCCGCCTTCTCCTCCTTCTCGATGAACGCGTCACGGCACCCGGCGCAGCAGAACCCGTGCAGGACGCCGTCCCGCTCCAGGGTGACCGCGCTCTCGTCGAGCACCACGTAGACCCCGCACACGGGGTCGAGCAGGGCCCGGCCCTGCTCGTAGTCCTCCCGGCGGGGCTCGTTCATCAGGTCGACGATGGCCGCCGAGTCCACGGCCCTGCCCAGGACGCCCAGGGAGCCCTCGGCCACGCCCACCACCTGGACCTGTACCACCGGCTCCCGGTAGGGGCGGCGCGGGTCGTCCTCGACCTCGGCCACGGCCTCGGTCACGTACTCGACCACGGCCCCGGCCACCGCCTTGCGCCACGGCCCGGGGACGTGGGCCCGGACGACGTACCGGGGCGCCCCGTCCGCTGCGACGCCCTGGTCGACCACCCAGACCTCGGGCTCGTGCACCACCACCTGGAGCAGGGAGCCGACGGCCTGCCTGAGCCCGTCCTGCATGTCCTCTCCCCGGGCCAGCCGGGTGACGTCGCCCAGGGCCTCGGCCAGCCGGCGGCGCCGGTCCCCGTCCAGGGTGCCGCGGGGCACGAACAGTTCGATGAAGATCATCGGTGGATCACCTCCACCGCGCACTCTTCCGCGGCGGCCTGCCGTCCTCCTGCCGAACGCCTGCCGCCTCCGGGGGCGCCCCTCAGCGAGCGGTCCCGCCGCCCCCGGCCTGTTCCCTCCTCAGCCAGGCCAGGGCCTGTTCGCTGCCGGTCTCCAGGTCGCCGGGCAGGTCGTCGAGGAAGGTCCGGTCGCCGTGCCGGGCCAGTTCGGCGAGCACGGCCTGCGGGTCGCCCTCCTCGATGACCCGCAGCAGGCGGTGGTGGCGCAGCACGTTGCTGGCGGCGGTCTCGTTGCGGTGCGCCCGCGCGTGCCGGTTGAGCACCATGCACAGCTGCATCTGCAACTGGATCGACCGGTAGGCCTCCTCCAGGCGCCGGTGGCCCGACAGGCCGACGACGGCGGTGTGGAACTCGAACTTGGACTCCGAGAGCTCGGCCTCGTCCAGGGCGTCGGCCGCGGCCTCCATGCGGCGCAGCGCCGCGCGGCAGCGCTCCAGCCGTCCGGGGTCGGTGACGGGCACCCCCAGTTCGACGGCCATGTGCTCCAGCCGCTGGCGCAGGGTCATGATCTCGTAGACGTCGTGCAGGGTCAGGGGGGTGACCACCGCGCCGCGGTGCGGGGACTGGCGGATCAGCCCCTCGTGCTCCAGGCGGCGCAGGGCCTCGCGCAGGGGCGGCCGGCTGATGCCCAGCTGCTGCGTGAGCCGGTTCTCCACGACCCGGTCGCCGGGCAGCAGTTCCCCGGCCAGGATCATCCGCCGGATGGAGCGGGCGGCCAGGTCCACCATGCTCGGCGGCTTGACGATGCGCTGGTCGCCGGTTCCGGCGCCGGTGCCGGTGCCGGTCGCGGTGGACCGGTCCATGGTCCCTCCCTCGTCTCGATCGCGCGGGGCCCCGGTCGGGGCCCCGCCGTCCGGTGTCACCGCCGCCCGGTGCCGCCGCCGTCCGGGTCCCGGGGCGCCAGCGCCGCCGCGACCAGTTCGACGGGGTGCCAGGCCCGCCGTTCGGTCCCGTGCCCGATCTGCTGCCGGCAGGAGACGCCGGTGGCCGCGACCACGGTGTCCTCCCCCTCCGCCTCGATCGCGGGGAAGAGCCGGTCGGACCCGACCTTCATCGACATCTCGTAGTGCTCGGCCTCGAACCCGAACGACCCGGCCATCCCGCAGCACCCGGCGTCGAGTTCGACCACCTCGGCGCCGGGGATGCGGCGCAGCAGCTCCACCGTGGCGCCCGTGCCCACCTCCGCCTTCTGGTGGCAGTGCCCGTGGAAGAGGATACGCCGACCGGCGGGCCAGGAGTCGGCGGACAGGGCGATCCGGCCCGCGTCCAGGGCCTCGGTGAGCAGTTCCTCCACCTGGCGCACCCGCCCGGCGACGTCGGCCACCCGGGGGTCGCCCGGCAGCATCGACGCGGCCTCGTCCTTGAGGGTGAGCACGCACGAGGGCTCGCAGCCCACGATGGGCGTGCCCGCCGCCGCGCCCTCGCTGAGGAGCCCGACGAGGCCGCCGACCTTGGCCTTGGCGTCGTCGACCAGGCCCTTGGAGAGGCTGGAGCGCCCGCAGCAGCCCCGGCTCTCCAGGCGGACCCGCCACCCGGCGTGCTCCAGGAGCTCGACGGCGGCCCGCCCGATCCCCGGTTCGGTATAGGTGGCGAAGGAGTCCGCCAGGAACGTCAGCTCCCCCATGGGCGCCGGGCCCGCCGGGGCGCTCCGGCGCCGGAACCAGCGCACCAGGTTCCGGCGCTCGAAGGCCGGCAGGGGCCGCCGGGCGGTGATGCCGGTGGCCCGCTCCATGAGGCGGCGCAGCACCGGCCACCGGTTCGGCAGGCCGCTGAGCGGGGCGGTGGCCGACCCCAGCCGGTACAGGGTGCGGACCGAGCCGAAGATGCGCGTGCGCAGCGGGACGCCGTGCACGTCGTGGTAGTGGGACTGGGTCTCGCTCTTGAGCTTGGCCATGTCCACGCCGAGCGGGCACTCGCTCTTGCACGCCTTGCACATCAGGCACAGGTCCAGGACCTCGTGCAGGCGCTCGCCGCCCAGCGCGGCGGCCGGGTCGGGTTCGGACAGGGCCTTGACCAGGGCGTTGGCCCGCCCCCGGGTGGCGTGCTCCTCGTCGCGGGTGGCGATGTAGGAGGGGCACATGGCCCCGGTGGAGGTCTTGCGGCACAGGCCGATGTTCATGCACCGGTCGGCGGCCCCGCGCATGCCGCCCACGACCTCGAAGGACAGCCGGGTCCGCAGGGGCGGCGCCGGCGGCAGGGCGGCGTCGCGCAGGTGGTCGGTCATCGGGGGCGCGTTGACGATCTTGCCGGGGTTGAGCAGGTCGTCCGGGTCGAAGATCCGCTTGACGTCCTGCATCGCCGCGTACAGGTCGGGCCCGAAGATCTTCCGGTTGAACTCGCTGCGGGCCAGGCCGTCGCCGTGTTCGCTGGAGTTCACGCCGCCGTACTCGGTGACCAGGTCGCGGACCTCCTCGGCGACGGCGCGCATCCGCTCGGCCTCGCCGGGGACGGCCAGGTCCACGAAGGGCCGGATGTGCAGGCAGCCCACGGAGCAGTGGCCGTAGAACCCCGCCTCCATCCCGTGCCGGTCCAGGATCTCCTTGAACCGGGTGGTGTACTCGACCAGGTGCACGGGGTCGACGGCGGTGTCCTCCACGAAGGCCAGCGGGCGCCGGGTCCCGCTGCCCGCCGCCATGAGCAGGCCCAGGCTGGACTTGCGCACCTTGAGCAGGGCGGACTGCTGGGCCGGGGTGACCGCCTCCAGGGTGTGGTAGCCGTGGCCGTTCGCCTTCCACGCCTTGGCGAGCCGGCGCAGCCGGTCGACCAGTTCGGCCTCGTCGTCGCCGGTGAAGGAGACGAACAGCAGGGCGTCGGGGTCGCCCCGCAGGATGCTCCCCAGCGGGGCGTACTCGATGCGCTGCCGGGACAGGTCCAGGATGGTGCGGTCCATCAGCTCCACCGCGGCGGGGTCCAGCTCCAGGGCGTCCCCGGTGGCGGCGATCGCGTCGGGCACGCTCGTGAAGTGGCCGACGGCGATGACGGTCCGCGCCGGTCTGGGGACGAGGTCCACCAGCGCCTCGGTGACCAGCGCCAGGGTGCCCTCGGAGCCGACGACGAACCGGGCGAGGTCGAAGTCGGGGTCCCGGGCGAGCCGGTCCAGGCGGTACCCGCAGGCGCGCCGCCAGAAGTCGGGGAAGCCGGTGGCGATGGCGTCGGCGTTCTCCGCCAGGACGCGGGCCAGCCCGCGGTGGATGTCGCCCTCCAGGCCGGGGCGGGCGGCCAGGGCGGCGCGGCGCTCCGCCGTGAGCGGCCCCAGGGTGGTGCGGGAGGCGTCGGCCAGGACCACGTCCAGGGTGCGCACGTGGTCGATGGTCATGCCGTAGCGCAGGGAGCCGCTGCCCGCGGAGTTGTTGCCGATCATCCCGCCGACGGTGGCGCGGTTGCTGGTGGAGGTGTCGGGGCCGAACATCAGGCGGTGCGGGGCGGCCGCCGCGTTCAGCTCGTCCTGGACGACGCCGGGCTGGACGCGGGCCCGGCGCGCCTCGGGGTCGAGGTCGAGGACGGCGCGCATGTGCCGGGACATGTCGACCGCCAGGCCGGCGCCCACGGTCTGGCCGGCCAGGCTCGTGCCCGCGCCGCGGGGGGTGAGGGTGACGCCCAGGCGGCCGGCCACCGAGGCCACGGCGGCCACCTCGTCGGCGTCGCGCGGGAAGACGACCCCCAGCGGGGTGATGGTGTACATGCTGGCGTCGCGGGAGAACAGGTGGCGCGAGTAGTCGTCGAACCGCGCGTCGGTCACCCCCTCCCTGCGGAGCAGGTCCGCGGCCTCCCCCGCGAGCCCGTCGGCGGCGGTCGTGTCGGTGGTGCTGGTCATGTGGCCTCCATCGCTCCTGTGTCCGTTGCGGGGACGGGTCAGTGCTCGTCCAGCAGTTCCAGTGCCGCCGCCAGGCCGTCGCCGGCGACCTTCACCCCGGCGTGGCCCAGCCCCATCTGCACCCCGGCCAGGGCCCCGGCGATGGTGAGGTCGTTGGTGTGGCCCAGGTGGCCGATGCGGAAGACCCGTCCGGCCAGGCGGCCCAGCCCGGCGCCCAGCGACATGTCGTAGCGGTCGAGGATCACCCTGCGGACGTGGTCGGCGTCGTGGTGTTCGGGCACGAGGACCCCGGTGAGCACGCCCGAGTACTCGCGCTCGTCCGCGCACAGCACCTCCAGGCCCCAGGCGCGGACGGCGGCGCGGACGGCCCGGCCGTAGCGGTCGTGCCGCGCGAAGACGGCGGGGAGCCCCTCCGCGTTCAGCAGGCGCAGCGCCTCGCGCAGGCCGTAGAGGAGGTTGGTGGCCGGGGTGTAGGGGGTGAAGCCCCGCCCGTTGGCCTCCAGCATCGGCGCCCAGTCCCAGTAGGACCGGGCCAGGCGCGCGGTGCGGGAGGCCTCCAGCGCCTTGGGGCCCACGGCGTTGAAGGCGAGCCCGGGGGGCAGCATGAGGCCCTTCTGCGAGCAGGAGACGGTGACGTCCACGCCCCACTCGTCGTGGCGGTAGTCGACCGAGCCGAGCGAGGAGATGGTGTCGACCAGCAGCAGGGCGGGGTGGCCGGCGGCGTCGATGGCCTCGCGGACCTCCCTGATGCGGCTGACCACGCCGGTGGAGGTCTCGTTGTGCACGGCGCACACGGCCCTGATCCCGTGCCCGGTGTCGGCGGCGAGGACCTCGGCGAGCCGGTCGGGGTCGGCCCCGCGCCGCCAGTCGCCGGGGATCACCTGGACGTCGAGGCCGATCTTGGCGGCCATCCCGCCCCACAGGGTGGAGAAGTGGCCGGTCTCGAAGACGACCACGCGGTCCCCCGGGGAGAGCGTGTTGACCAGGGCCGCCTCCCAGGCCCCGGTGCCCGAGGAGGGGTAGACGATGACGGGTTCGGCGGTGCCGAAGACCGGTCGCAGGTCGCGCAGGAGTTCGCCGAACAGCGCGCTGAAGTCGGGGCCCCGGTGGTCGATGGTCGGCGCGGACATGGCGCGCAGGACCTCGTCGGGGACGTTGCTGGGGCCGGGGATCTGGAGGAAGTGGCGTCCGGTGGTGTCATCCATGGCGATCCTCTCGGAGAACATCCGCATTGTGGAAACTTGATTCCACTAAATGGATCCTAAAAGTTCACGCCGACCACCACAACCCCCTTGCGAGCCCCCCGTGGCGCCACTTTACTGTGACTCACATCTCAAGCAACAGTTGACGCAGTCAAAACCGGAAGACATACTTCTGCTAAGCAGAATCGATATTTCATATAGTGAAATATCACAGCGATGTCGGTGTCAGCCACGCGCCGGTCCCCCCGACCCCCGCGGCCGCCGCATCCGGCCCACCGGGCCATGTTCGACCGACTCTCCGCCGTCGAGCCTTCACAAGGGGGCCGCGCACGTGCCAGCAGAAGTCATCTCCATCCTCGTTCTCGTCCTGGTCTTCCTCCTCGCCACCGTCACCTCCGTCCACATGGGCGCCCTCGCCCTGTTCGCCGCCTTCGTCGTCGCCCTCACCGTCGCCGGGGAGACCACGGACGACGTGTTCGGGGGCTTCCCCGGGGACCTGTTCGTCGTCCTGGTGGGCGTCACCTTCCTGTTCGCCATGGCCCGGAACAACGGCACCGTCGACTGGCTGGTCCAGGTGGCCGTCCGCGCCGTCGGCGGACGCGTCGCCCTCATCCCGTGGGTGATGTTCGGCGTCACCGCGGCCCTCACCGCGGCGGGCGCGGTGGTCCCCGCCGCCATCGCGATCGTCGCGCCGATCGGCCTGGGCTTCGCCCGGCGCCACCGGATCGACCCGGTGCTCATGGGCCTGCTGATCATCAACGGCGGCAGCGCGGGCGGGTTCTCGCCCATCAGCATCTTCGGCACCATCACCAACGGCGTCGTGGCGCGCAACGGCCTGGAGGGGTCGCCGCCGCTGCTCTTCGCGGCGTCGTTCGTCTTCAACCTGCTGCTCAGCGTGGCCGTCTTCTTCATGTTCGGCGGCCGTGAACTGCTGGGCCGCCGCGAGGGCGACGCCCCCGCCGCCGGGACGGCCCCCGCCCCCGCCCGGACCGGGGACGGGGGCGGAACCGGGGACGGTGGCGGCGGGGCCGCCCCGGCCTCCGGCGGCACGGCGGCCCGGACCGCCACCGCGACCAGGACCGACGCCGGCGGCGGGGGCACCGCCGTGGCGCAGGAGGAGCCGATCGCCCTGGACCGGGACCGGGGGCTGACCCTGCTCGGCATCGTCGCCCTGGGCGTGGGCGTGCTCGCCTTCGGCCTCGACGTCGGCCTGACCGCGATCAGCGTGGCGGTGGTTCTGAGCGTCTTCTCGCCCCGCAGCGCCAAGGGCGCCGTCGACCGGGTCGCCTGGTCCACCGTGCTGCTGATCTGCGGGATCGTCACCTACGTGAGCCTCATGGAGCGCATGGGGACGATCGACTTCCTGGGCGGCAGCGTCGCCGCCATCGGAGTCCCGCTGGTGGCGGCCCTGCTGATCTGCGTGATCGGCGGAGCCGTCTCCGCGTTCGCCTCCACCACCGGCATCCTCGGCGCCCTGATCCCGCTCGCCGTGCCGTTCCTCCTGGCGGGCGAGGTGGGGGCGGTCGGGATGATCGTCGCCCTGGCGATCTCCTCCTCGGTGGTCGACTCCTCGCCCTTCTCCACCAGCGGGGCGCTCGTGGTGGCCAACTCCGCCCCGGACCAGCGCGACCGCGTCTTCCGGCGGCTCATGCAGTGGGGCATGTCCATGATCCTGGTGGCGCCCCTGCTGACCTGGGGTGTCTTCGTGGTCCCCGGCTGGCTGTAGGACCGCTCCGCCGCGGCGGGAGGGCCCGGGCCCCCGTGGCCCGACCCAAGACACCGATCCTGAGCCGTGAGGCCATCCGCCGCGCCGCGCTCGCGCTCATCGACCGGGACGGGCTGGACGGGCTG